>DATAMX010000065.1:0-6520 GCA_036260475.1 Gaiellaceae bacterium
CCGGACGAGCTGCGGTACGAGCTGCACGACGACGGCGAGCTGGCCGGCGAGATCCGCTACCGCCGCGTGCCCGGCGGGCTCGCGCTCGTGCACACGGAGGTCGAGCCGCGGCGCAAGGGGCTCGGCACCGAGCTCGTCCGGGGCGCACTCGACGACCTCCGCGCGCGCGGACTGGAGGTCGTGCCGGTCTGTCCCTTCGTCGCCGCGTACATCCGCCGCCATCCCGAGTACGCGGATCTCCTCACGGCCGACGACGCGACGCCCGAATAAGCGCGAGAATTCTCAGCCCACTCACAGGAACCGGTGGAAGGCTGGTGGCATGAGCGCTCAGCGCATCCTCGTCGTGGACGACGAGCCGTCGATCGTCGACGCCGTCGCGACCGCGCTCCGGTACGAGGGCTTCGAGGTGGACGAGGCGACCGGAGGACGCGAGGCGCTCAAGTCCGTCGCCGAGCGTGAGCCCGATCTCGTCGTCCTCGACTGGATGCTCCCGGACCTGGACGGGATCGAGGTGGGCCGCCGCATGCGCGAGCGTGGGTTCAAGACGGCGATCCTCTTTCTCACCGCGAAGGATGCCGTCGAGAACAAGGTGGAGGCGCTGCGGGTCGGCGGCGACGACTACGTCACGAAGCCGTTCAGCCTCGCCGAGATCGTCGCGCGCGTGCAGGCGATTCTCCGCCGTACGCAGAGCGAGCTCCCCGGCGACGTGCTGCGCTTCGCCGACCTCACCCTCGACGAGCAGCGGCACGAGGTCTTCCGCGGGGACACGCGCGTCGAGCTCACCGGTACCGAGTTCAACCTCCTGCGCTACTTCATGCTCAACCCGCGCCGTGTGCTCTCGAAGCATCAGATCCTGCAGAACGTGTGGCGTTACGACTTCGGCGGCAACTCGAACGTCGTCGAGACCTACGTCAGCTATCTGCGCCGCAAGCTGAACAAGTACGGGCCCCCGCTGATCCGCACCGTGCGCCAGGCGGGTTACATGCTCGAGCTCGGCGAAGGCTGATGCTCTCCCGGCTGTCGCTGCGCACCCGGCTCATCCTCGGGGTGATCGTGCTCGCGGGCGCCGGCGTCGTCGCCGCGGACGTTGCAACCTACACCCAGCTTCGCTCGTTCCTCGTGCAGCGGATCGACAACACGCTCACGGCGTCGCATCCGGGCGTCGAGAACGCCGCGTTCCGATCGGACGAGGGGCAGGTCGAGCCCGGCACGGATCGCGACATCGGCGGTCAGCTCGGATCGCTCGGCGGCGACTGCGTCGAAGTCCGGACGTTGAGCGGGATCGTCGTCAAGCACGCCTGCATCCCGGAGTTCGGCGAAACGAAGAAGCCGCCCGTCCCTGCGTATCCGCAGACGGTCGATCTCCCGAGCAAGCCGTCGACGAGAGAGGGCGACCGGGTCACCTTCCTCGACGTTCCCTCCCACGACGGCGATACGACCTACCGCGTGCGCGCCTCGATCGAAGGGGACCAGCCGGGGTTCGTCCTCTTCATCGCGGCGCCGCTGAGCAGCGTCGACAGCACGCTGCACCGCGTCCTCCTCGTCGAGCTTCTCGCCACGATCGCCGTGCTCGCAGGCGTCGCGGCGCTCGGGCTCTGGGTCGTGCGGCTCGGGCTGCGGCCGCTGCGCGAGATCGAGGAGACCGCCACCGCGATCACGGCCGGCGACCTGTCCCACCGCGTCGACGTGGCGAACGAGCACACCGAGGTCGGCCACGTAGGCCTCGCCATCAACGCGATGCTCGGCCGCATCGAGGCGTCCGACTCGCGCTTGCGCCGGTTCGTCGCGGACGCGTCGCACGAGCTGCGCACGCCGCTGGCCGCGGTACGGGCATACGCGGAGCTGTTCTCGCGCGGCGCCGCGAGCCGTCCGGAAGACCTCGCCCGGTCGATGAGCGGGATCACGCGCGAGACCGAGCGCATGAGCGTCCTCGTCGAGGATCTCCTGTTGCTCGCGCGCCTCGACGAGGGGCGCCCGCTCGAACGCGAGCCCGTGCAGCTGGACGAGCTCGTGCACGAGTCCGTCGACGCAGCGCGGGCGCTCGATCCGGAGCGGCCGCTCGAGCTCGCGGACGAGCCCGTCACCGTGCGCGGCGACCGCGACCGGCTGCGGCAGATCGTCGACAACCTCCTCTCGAACGTTCGCTCGCACACGCAACCGGGTACATCCGCGCGCGTTCGCGTCCGGCGGGAGGGCGATCGCGCAGTGGTCGAGGTGGAGGACGACGGACCGGGCTTGAGCGCGGAGGAGCTCGAGCGGATCTTCGAGCGCTTCTACCGCGCCGATGCGTCGCGCTCGCGGGCGAGCGGCGGGGTCGGCCTCGGGCTCTCGATCGTCTCCGCCGTGGCCCGCGCGCACGGTGGCGACGTCAGCGCCCGCTCGGGGCCGGGCCGCGGCGCGACCTTCCGCATCGAGTTGCCCGTTGCCGAATAGATGGACAACGCTCACATCGCCGCTCGGCTCGACGACTACGCTGCGCTGCTCGAGCTCGCCGGTGCCGGGTACTACAGCCACCGCGCCTACCGGCGCGCCGCCGAGCTGATCCGGGCGACGCCGGCGCCGGTCGCGGATCTCGTGCGTGGTGGCCGCGTGCGCGAGCTGCGCGGGATCGGCCGGGGCATCGAGGCGCGCCTCGTCGAGCTTGTCGACACGGGCGAGATCGAGGAGCTGCGCGAGCTCGAGCGCACCGTGTCGCCCCAGCTCGCCGCGTTCGGCCGGCTGATCGGGATCGGCGCCCAGCGCGCGGTCGAGATCGGGAAGACGCTCGGCATCCGGACGGTCGACGAGTTCCGCGTTGCCGCGGCAGAAGGAAGGCTGCGCGAGGTACCCGGGATCGGGCCGAAGACGGAGGAGCGGATCCGTGCGGCGCTGGAGCGCGGCGTCGCCGCGACGACTCGTCCCGTGCTCCTCCATCGCGCGCGGGCGCTCGTCGAGACGATCGCCGAGGAGCTCGGCGGCGTGGCCGCCGGCGACCCGCGGAGGTGGAAGGACGCGTGCACGTGGCTCGCCGTCGCAGCGCCGGGCGGCGAGCTGGAATCGGTTCCCGAGATCGTTGCGATGGTCGCGCCCGACGTCGGCGTCACGGTCGAGGGCATTCCCGTCGAGCTCCACGTCGCGCCGCCGGAGTCATTCGGAACGGCTCTCGTCCGGGCGACCGGCTCGCAGGAGTGGGTGGCCGCGCTCGAGCCGCTGCCGGATGCGCCCGACGAGGCCGGCGTCTTCGAGCTCCTCGGCCTTCCGTTCGTCCCGCCGGAGCTGCGCGAGGGAGCGCCGACGCGCGACGTGCCCGAGCTCGTCGCCGTCGAGCAGATCCGCGGCGACCTGCACGTGCACACGACGTGGTCCGACGGGAAGGCGAGCGTGCTCGAGATGGGGGACGGCGCTCGCGCGCGCGGGTACGAGTACGTCGCGATCTGCGACCACACGCCGAACGTCACCGTCGTCCCGGGGCTGGACGCGGACGCGCTCCGCCGGCAGGCGGACGAGATCGCCGCGGCGAACGAGGTGCTCGCGCCGTTTCGCATCCTGCGCGGAGCCGAGTGCGACATCCGGCGCGACGGGACGCTCGACCTCCCCGACGACGTTCTCGCCGAGCTCGAGTGGGTCCAGCTGTCGCTCCACGCGGGTCAGCGCGCGCCGAGGCGGGAGATCACGGCGCGCGTCGTCGAGGCGATGCGGCATCCCGCCGTCGGCTGTCTCAGCCATCCGACGGGGCGGCTCATCGGCCGCCGGCCCGAGAACGCGCTCGACCTGGAGCGGGTCTTCGAGGTGGCGCTGGAGACAGGGGTCGCGCTCGAGGTGAACGGGCTCGCGCCCCGGCTCGACCTGAGCGGCGAGCACGTGCGTGAGGCGCTCGCGGCCGGCGTCGCGATCGTGTGCTCGACCGATGCCCACTCGGTGGCCGGGCTCGGGAACATGCGGCTCTCCGTGCACACGGCGCGGCGCGGGGGCGCGCGGCCCGCCGACGTCCTCAATACGGGGCGATTGAGAGACGTGCTCGGAGGAAGAAGAAGAGCATGACGGCGCTGGACGAATGAGATCGCGGCGTACGAGGAGCTGAAGCGGGTAGCGGAGCGGGTCGAAGACACGGATACCCGTGCTGCCGCGGCGGCTCTCGAGGCCGGGGTATCGTGATCCGCGGCATGCCTCCGAAGAAATCCGTCCAGCTCTCCGGTGTCGTCGTCGCGCAGTCGGCGGTCTCGTCCATCGATCCGGACGAAGGCGTGCTCATGTATCGCGGCTACGACATCGCCGATCTGGCGGAGCATTCGACGTACGAGGAGGTCGCGTACCTCCTTCTGCACGGCGAGCTCCCGGCGGCGGACGAGCTCGACCGGTTCCGGGAGGAGCTGGCGACACGCGGCCTCCCGCCGCACGTCGAGCAGATCGTCGATCGGTCGGCGACGAGCGCGCTACCGATGGACATGCTGCGGACGGCGGTCTCGGCGCTCGGGTTCACGGATCCCGACCGGGGCTCGAACGCGCGGGAAGCGGAGCTGCGGAAGGCGGCGCGGCTGATTGCGGAGATGCCGACGGTGATCGCGCGCTACGAGCGGCGGCGGCAGGGGCTCGATCCCGTCGATCCCGATCCGAGCCTGTCCTACGCGGAGAACTTCCTGACCATGCTGCACGGCGAGGCCCCGAGCGAGCACGCGGCACGCGCGTTCGACGTCGCGATGATCCTGCACGCCGAGCACGAGATGAATGCGTCCACATTCACCGCGCGCGTCGTCGCGGGGACCGGGGCGGACCTGCACGGGGCGATCGTCGCCGGGATCTCCGCGCTCAGCGGCCCGTTGCACGGCGGGGCGAACGAGGCGGCGATGAAGCTGTTCGCGAAGTTCGGCTCCGCGGAGCGCACGCCCGACGAGGTGCGAGACATGCTCGAGCGGAAGGAGAAGCTGTACGGCTTCGGCCATCCGCTGTATCGCGCGTACGACCCGAGGGCGATCATCCTCAAGCGGATCTCGCACGAGTTCTCGGAGGACGCGGGCGACCCGAACTGGTACGCGATCACCGAGGCGGCGGAGCGCACGGTGTTCGAGGAGAAGGGCCTCTACCCGAACGTCGATCTGTACTCCGCATCGGTGTACACGTATCTCGGAGTGCCGACCGACCTGTTCACCCCGCTCTTCGCCGCGAGCCGCGTCGCCGGCCAGGCCGCCCACGTGCTCGAGCAGCGCGCGGACAACAAGCTCATCCGCCCGTCCGCCGAGTACATCGGCCCGGAGCGGCGCAGCTTCCCCGTTCGCACGTCCTAGGAGGCCGGGCCCCCTCAGGGCACGACCGGTACCAGGTACCGATACGTCTGCGTCACGACCCTTCTGCCCGACGCGGCGGCACGCGGAGTCTTTCGAGCCGGAACGCAAAGAGGGCCCCCGGAGGGGCCCTCCAATGCGTCTTCTCCGCGGAGCCGGGGTTACTCGTCCGACTCGTCGCGCGTGGGGAACGGCGAGGGCTCGACCGAGCCCAACCCGCCGAGAAACCCGGGCATCGTCGGGAACGACGGTGCTGCGGGCTCGGGGGTGCCGGTGGTGCCAGTACGGCTCGCGCCTGAACGCGCGCGTGCCGCACTGCCCGTCGACCCGGCCGCGCCCGTGCGACGTGCTGCTGTTGGTGTCGCCCGGGCGCCGGTACGGCCGGAGCTCTTGCGACCGGTGCGGCGGCCGGTGCTGCGCTTCGCGGCCGGCCGGCGCTTCGCCGTCGTCCGCTTGGCCGCCGGCCGACGCTTGGCAGTCGTCCGCTTGGCAGCGGTCTTCCGCTTCGGTGCAGCCTTCCGCTTGGTCGCGGTCTTGCGCTTCGCAGTGCTCCGCTTCGCGGCGGTCTTCCGCTTGGGAGCGGCCTTCCGCTTGGTCGCGGTCTTGCGCTTCGCAGTGCTCCGCTTCGCCGCGGTCTTCCGCTTCGGTGCGGCCTTCCGCTTCGTCGCGGTCTTGCGCTTCGCGGTCGTCCGCTTCGCGGTCGTCCGCTTGGCCGTGGACCGCTTCGCGGTGGTCCGCTTGGCGGCGGGCCGGCGCTTCGCGGTCGACCGCTTTGCGGCCGTCCGCTTCGTACCGGTTCGCTTTCTTGTCGCCATCTGCCTCCTCCTATTGGGCGAGTTCGGTGGCAACGACAGTGCGCAGTATGCGCTGTGCATCGGACGTTTTCATCATCCGCATCGCAAATTCCTTCGCTACTTGGAAATCTTTTCGACCACGTCACCCGTTTGCACGGCCGACACATGCTTTGCAATGTCGGCTTGCGCGACGATTCCGACGAGCTTTCCGTCCTCTTCCACGACCGGCAAACGACGAACCTGATGCTTCGCCATCAGGCGCAGCGCCTCGTCGACATCTTGGTCGGGATCTATCGTCACGAGCTCGCGCGATGCGATGTCGGCCACCCGCGTCTTCTCCGGCGACTTGCCTTCGGCGACGAGCCGGACCGCGATGTCACGGTCAGTGACGGTGCCGACGAGATGGTCGGATTCCACGATCGGAATGAGCCCGACATCCTCGTCCCGCATCATTCGCGCGGCGTCGAC
>DATAMX010000088.1:0-24405 GCA_036260475.1 Gaiellaceae bacterium
GGGAGCTATCGCGTGCTCGTGGATGCGAACCAGCACGTCGATCGCGAGGCGGCTGCGCGCAGCGGCGTCGGCTTCTACGGCAAGAACACGCTGCTCATCACGCAGCGGCACGGATCGTGGGTCGTGCTGGGCGCGCTCGTAACCGACGTCGAGCTGGAGCCGACGCCGCCGCTCGGCGCCGACTGCGGCGGGTGCCGCCTGTGCATCGACGCATGCCCGACGGGCGCTCTCGACGAGCCGGGCACGCTGGACGCGACGAAGTGCCTCTCGTACTGGACGCAGTCGTCCAGGCCGATGCCGGACGAGTACCGCGCCGCGCTCGGCGCGCAGGTGTACGGCTGCGACATCTGCCAGGACGTCTGCCCCTGGAACCGCGGCGTCGAGAAGCGCCGCGCAGATACTCGGCTCCCGGCCGGCGCCGAGCCGCACGTGTCGCTCGCCGACTGGCTCGCCGCCGATCCCGACGATCTTCGCCGCCGCTACGCGCGCCTGTACGTGCCGCGCAACGACGGCCGCCTTCTGCAGCGCAACGCACGGATCGCTGCGGAGAACGTCATTGCCTAGACGACCCGGCCACTGGTTCGTCCTCCTCCGCGGTGCGCTCGTGGTCGTCGCCGTCGTCGACGTCTCGCTCACGGACTTCCCCGCCCGCTACCGACCGTGGGCTTGGGCAGTGGTCGGATTCTTCGCCGCGTCCGCGTTGCTCTCCGCCCTGGTCGCTCGCCGGGAGCTCGACCGCGCGGCGCGCGGCCGCGCCCGGCTGGCCGCCATCGTGCTGGACGGGATCTCGGCCATCGGCTTCGTCGCGGTCTTCTCGTACCAGCAGGGCGAGCCCTACCGCGCGTTGTACCTCGTTCCGATCGCCATGGCCGCGCTCCGCTTCGGCCTCGTCGGAGGACTGGTCGGCGGGTCCCTCATGGTGGGAGCGACGCTCGTCATCGACGCGCTCGGCCCCGGACTGTTGTGGCGGACTGTCGTCTCGCGCATCCTCGTCGGCGTCCTGGCCGGCGTCGTCATCGGCCGGCTGCGCGACGGTCTCGCCGCTCGTGCGGCGGAGGCCGAGCGGCTGCGCGACGAGCTCGGACGGCGCGGGGACATCCTCGAGGGCGCCAACCGCTGCGCGCGTGCGCTCGGCTCGTCGCTCGAGATCGAGACCGCGTTCGCGGCGTTCATCCGCGAGCTGCGCACGGTGGTTCCATTCGACCGCACCGCGATCGTGCTCATCGAGGACGAGACCGCGAAGACGATCGCGACTGCCGGCCGAGGTGCGACCGAGATCTTCCCACCCGGTAGCTCCGGGCCCGTGCAGGGATCGGTGCTCGACCGCGTGCGCGGCGGCGACGTCATCGTCCGGGGCGATCTGGAGCGATCCGAGTTCCCGGAGGACAAGATGTTCGCCGACCTCGGGCTGCGAAGCGAGATCGTCGCGCCGCTCCTCACCGGCACCAAGCCGATCGGGATGATCGCGCTGTCCCGGACGCAAGTGGACGGGTTCTCGGCCGATGACGTCGAGCTCGTGTCGCTGCTCGGCCGCCTTGCTGCGACGGCGGTGCAGAACATCCGCGCGTACGAGGCGGAGCACCAGACGGTCGAGGAGCTTCGACGCCTGTCGGCGCTCCGTGCGGACTTCGTGTCGCTCGTCTCCCACGAGCTGCGCAGCCCCATGGCCGCCGTCATCGGTGCGGCGCGCACGCTACAGGAGCGCTGGCGGAGCCTCGCCCCCGAGCAGCGGGAGGCGTTTCTCGCACTCATCGCCGACGAGACGAACCGGCTCGCCAACCTCATCGGCGACGTGCTGCACACATCGCAGATCGAGGCCGGCACGTTCAGTTACACGTTCAGCGACGTCGACCTGGGCCGGCTCGTCGAGGACGCCGTGGCGACCGCCTCCATCGGGCAGGACGAGGTGCGGGTCTCGGCGACGGTCTCGTCGTCGCTCGCTCCGATCCGCGGTGACCGGGAGCGCCTGCGCCAGGTGCTCGCGAATCTGCTCGAGAACGCGATCAAGTACTCGCCGTCCGGCGACGAGGTCGAGGTGCGCGCACAACAGGAGAACGGCAAGGTCTGGATCTCCGTCGCCGACCACGGGCCCGGCATCCCGCACGACCAACAGCGGCTCATCTTCGAGAAGTTCGGCCGCGCGGACATCGCCGGCGGATCGAAGCCCGGCACCGGCCTCGGTCTCTTCATCGCGCGCTCGATCGCCGAGGCTCACGGCGGGACGATCGACGTTCGCTCGAGCCCGAACGCGGGCTCGACGTTCACCTTGACCCTGCCGGTCGGCTAGCGCCCCTAGACGCGCGCCGCGCGAAGGCGCTCGACGCCGAGCTCCTTCGCCAGCGACCGTGCGCGCTCGGCGATGCGGACACGGAGGTCCGCCGGCTCGAGCACGATCGCCTCGCCGCGCTTGGAGAGGATCTCGCTCTCGAGCCACTCGTCGCTGCCGACCGGAATCTCCCGTAGCCCCGATTTGTCGGTGAGCCGCCGCGCTCCGCGCTCGACCTCGTAGCGGGCGATCGCGGGCGTGTACAGGACGAGCGCGCGGCGGGCGTTGCGCAGCCGCACCGGCTCGAAGTCATCCCGCGGGACGAACTTCTCCTTCGTGAGCTTCGCGCTGCGCATGCGGTCCAGCCGGAAGGAGCGCTCGCCGTCGCTTGTGCGATCCCACGTGTGCACGTACCACCACGGCAGCGCCCGCTCGAACTTGTACGCCTCGATGAGGCGGGTCGACGGCTGCACGTCCGATTCCTTCTGGTACTCGATCTCGACCAGGCGATGCTCGCGCATCCCGCGCGCGAGCGTCGACACGAGATCCTCCTCGCTCGGCCCCACGTGCGGCTCCGGCGTCTGCTGGAGCTCGAACTGCCCGAACGTCTCCTCGAGCTTCTTGCGCACGCGCTCGAGCGGCGTATGCGCGTCGACGGCGATCATCGGCCCGACGTACTCGAGCGCGAGGCGGATGGCGCGCGCCTCGAGCGGCGTCAAACGCGGCGCGAGGCGGAAGGTGTCGCCCCACAGCTCCTTGTCCACGTGGACGGCGCCGTCGCGCAGCTCGGCGTAGACCGTGTAGCAGCCGCCGCCGAAGTTGACGAGATTGAGGAGCGAGAGATGCTCCTCGAGCTCGTCGGCCGGGATCGAGGGGAAGCGCTCGAGCAGGTCGGCGACCGGAATGGCCGCCTCCTTGCTCTCGCCGCAGGCGGCGAGCAGGGACGCGAGCAGCGACTGGAGGACCGCGAAACGCTCCGGCGCGACCGGGCCGGCGGGGCGCTCCGGGACGCCGTCCACGCCGCGCAGGGGCGCGTCGCGGGCCGGCTCGGGGGCGCGGCCCTCGTGCCCGTCGCGCACGCGCCGGAGGGAAGAGGCCACCTCGCGGCGGAGCTCCTCCGGCTCGAGCGGAACGGCCCGGCCGTCCTGCCGCAGCACCCAGCTCGCGAGCTGCTCGAGCGACGAGTACTCGGTGATCCAGACGCCGTCCTCGAGGCGGCCGGTCGAGCCATACGCGCGCTGCACCCACCAGCCGGTCTCTCCCGGCACCTCGATGCGCGCCTCGCCGACGATGTCGCCGATCTGCCACGGCGGCCGTCCGCGGAACTGCTCGATGTCGAACTCGGTCGGGATGCGGAAGTCGCGCTCGCGCCGGGTGGCGAAGCGAATCTCGCCGCGGATGCGCGATACCCGGAACGTGCGGATGTCGTCCCGGTCGAGATCGTGTCCGACGACGTACCACACGCCGTTGTCGGGGAGCAGCGCGTACGGGTTCAGCGTCCGCTCGGACTCGACGTCCCGCGAGATCGACCAGTAGTCGAACTTGACCGTACGCTGCTTCGAGATCGCGCCCTCGAGCTTCGCGAGCCGTCCCGGCATCTCCGGCGAGTAATCCGGGTCGAGCACCTCGACGCGATCGGCGGTCGCCGAGGGCGCCTCCGCGAACCCCGGGCGGCCGAGGGCGAGGTTCTGCAGCGCGAGCCGCAGCGGCTCCGCGTAGGCGAACTTCCCTTCGAGCAGGTACAGCGCGGTGTTCAGCGCGGCGAGCTCGTCGTTCTCGAGCTCGAGCTGCGGCAGGAAGTACTGCTCGGAGCGAAGGGTGTACAGCTCCTCGCCGGTGAACTCGTCGCGTTGCGACTGCAGCGGCACGCCGAGCGCGAGCAGCTCGGCCCGGTCGGAGTAGAAGCGGCGGGCGAACGCCTCGTCCGACATCTCGGAATAGCCCTCGACGTTCGACTTCACGTCGCGCGCGGTAATCGGCCGGCGCTCCGCCATGAGGAACGCGACCAGCGAGAGCTGACGGATCAGCTTGTCGGTGTCATGTGACAATGCGTAACGAGCTTACTTCCCCGTCACTGTGGAGCGCATTGGGGAAAACGTGTGGAAGCCGTCACACAGACGTATCAGGGCCTGGCCCCGTTACGGAGGTGTCACGTTGTTTCCCACCGGGAAATTGCGCTCGACGCGCTTCGACCTCCGGATCCGTCCCGGGCCGCAGCTAACGCGGAGCGTTAGTGAAGGCCGCACTAGCGTCCGGTCCCGCCGCAGGCGCGACTGGACGCGCAGAACCAACCAGTCGCCGACGCTCATAAGAGGAGGCGGGCTTTGCCCGACTCCGCTCCCGCGTAGCGGGAACCCTGCTCAGTCTGAAGTGCGCAGCACTTCAGGCTGCTGCGCGAGCTTCGAGATGCTGGTGCGAGGGGCAGTAGTCGCGATCCGGAAGCGGCGTACGCTGGCACGGCTTGCCCTTGCGCGTCGTCGCGCGGCAGCGAGCAACGCCGCCGTCGAGGGCGCCGGACTCGATCTGCTCCTGGATGAACGTCGACGCCGCGGTGACGCCGGCCTGCACGGCCCAGGCGACCTCCGCCTGCGCCGTGATCGGGAAGTGGCGCCGGATGTCCTGGAACAGCGCGCGGTCGGGCTTGGCGAAATACAACGGATCCTTCGCCAATCTCTCCATCGTCTGCTCGCACGCCTCGAGGACGGCGCGTCTCGACTCGATCTGCGTCTCGCGGTCCGCGTACGGGTCTATCAGGTCTTTGATCGACCGGTAAATCGCACGCGAGTACTGATACATGCAGTGTTGCAACTGGAGGGTCCGCTCTTCGATCACCAGTCTCGCCTTCTCCTGTGAAGTCCCCGCCAAAGCTTTGTTAACAGCGGGTTAATCGTCCTGCCTGCTTTCCCCTGTGATCGATCCTACACGCTTCGGCCCCTGTTACAAAGTGGCGGCTTTTGTTGCCGATGGAGCCAACGGCGGCCGTCGCGGGACAGTGGTGACGTGCCCGCTGGGACGGGGTTTACACCTCGTCACGAATGCGTCACACGGGCCACGTAGGCGCCCGGGAAGCCGCGCGCGCGGACGGTGGCGAGCGCCCTCGAGGCCGCGGCCGGGGTGGAGAAGACCCCGGAGAAGACGATGTAGTAGCCGGGGTGCAGGCTCGTGTAGTCCGCCGAGACGAGGACGCCGGCCTTCGGCAGCCCCGCCGCCTTCGCCGCGCGGGCGCGGGCGATGGCGATCGTGCGGCCGGAGGAGAGCGGCACCGACTCGAGCACGTCGGTGTACGCCGTCCCCGAGGCCGGCCAGACGGCCAGGCCGGCGGCAAGCCCGGGCACCGTCACGGACGGCGTCGGCGCCGCCCCGGGCGCCTTGGGCAGGGGCCCCGTGGTCACCGTCGGCTTCGGCGCGGACGGAAGCGTGCTCTGCGGCAGGGTCGCGCGCGGTCTGCCCTGCGTCCCCGTGCCGAGGGTCACGTTCGGCTCCGTCGCGACGATGGTCGTGCTCGAGCCCGAGGTGGTCGCAGCGGAGACAGCCGTGGCGACGATGGCCACCACGAGGAAGAGGAGCGCGGGCCACACCCAGTCGCCCGGATACCAGGGCACGCGCCGCTGCCAGGCGGCCGCGAGCACGCCGACAGGCCCGCGATTGACCGGGAGGCGCTCGCCGCACTCGAGGCAGTACTCCTGGAGCGGCTCGTAGGCGACGCCGCAGCGCGCGCAGTACTGCGGTTCCTTCGGCGCGGCGCCGCTCATCGGGTCTCGACCGGCCGGCCGCACTGGGCGCAGAAGCGGGCGCCCCAGAAGACGGCGGCGCCGCACTCGCACCGCACGGCCGGCCGGACGCGTCCGCGCGAGACGGCGGCGGCGATGAGCGTGTCGAGCTCCGCGAGCCGGTCCTCGAGCGCCACGAGCCGGCTGCAGCGCTCGAGCAGGAGCTCTTGGCGGAACTGGTCGCGGCGGAACATCTCCAGCATGAGCCCGCCGAGATCGCGGAGACGGTCTTCGCGCGACCGCAGCAGATCACGCCGCTCGCGACGCAGGCGGCCCACCGGCGGCAGCGCACGACGAACCGCACGCGCGGACGCCGCCGGCGCCGCCTCCTCGCTTGCGCGACGAAAGCCCGGCAGGTGCGGCATCGAGCGCGACTCTAATCCCTTTGCCCGCCGGTGTCAGACACCGAGCTTCGGTGTCTGACACCGGAGCGACGCTCGAACGGCTGCTCGCCCCGCATGGCACGCCGGCCGAAGCCTGCGACCCACAGGATCGCGAGGACGAGCCCGACGATGCCGACCGGGATCCCGACCCAGGGGACGATGAAGAGGAAGACGATGCCGACGATGAGGAGGGCGATACCGACGCCGATCATGGCCTCGGTGTACCCCGTCCGTCAGCGTTGAACCACGACGAGATGCTCTTCCGTCATCTCGCGCACCGCGTAGGCAGGGCCTTCGCGGGTGTTCCCCGAATCCTTCACACCTCCGTACGGCATCTGGTCGCTGCGGAACGTCGGCGCCTCGTTGACGGTGACGCCGCCGAAGTCGAGCCGTTCCGCCGCCTTCAGCGCGGTGTCGATCGAGGCGGTGAAGATGCCGGCCTGCAAGCCGTAACGCGTGCCGTTCGCGCGCTCGATCGCCTCGTCGATCGAATCGATCGCGTTGACGATGCACACGGGCCCGAACACCTCCTGGCAGCTCACCTTCGCATCGTCGGAGACGTTCGCGATCACCGTCGGCTTGATCAGCCCGTCCTGCTCGCCGCCCGTGAGGACGTCGCCGTTCGCCTCCGCGATCCAGGCGAGGATGCGCTCGCGTGTGTCCGCGTCGATCACCGGGCCGACGTCGGTGTCGTCGTCGGCCGGGTCGCCGACCTTGAGCGCCTGCACCCTGGGCACGAACCCGGCGAGGAACGCGTCGTACACGGGCCGCTCGACATAGATCCGCTGCACGGAGATGCAGCTCTGTCCCGCGAACGAGAACGCGTTCGCGGCGAGCTTCGCAGCCGCCGTCTCGACGTCTGCATCGGCGGCGACGATGACGGGAGTCGAGTTCCCCAGCTCGAGTTTGACCCGCTTGCGCGGCGCGCGCTCCTGCAGCCTCCAGCCGACCTCGCTCGATCCCGTGAAGGTGATCATGCGTACGCGCTCGTCCTCGACGAGGACGTCGCCGATCTCGGAGGCGGGGCCGACGAGCACGGTCAGCCAGCCGTCCGGCAAGCCGGCCTCGTGCTCCAGCTCGGCCAGGAGCAGCGCCGAGAGGGGCGTCGCGCTCGCAGGCTTGAGGACGACCGGGCAGCCGGCTGCGAGCGCCGGCGCGATCTTGTGCGCGACGAGGTTGCACGGGAAGTTGAACGGCGAGATCGCGCCGACGACGCCGATCGGGCGACGGAGGGTGAACGCGAGCTTGCCCTCGCCGGCCTGCGCGGCGTCCATAGGGATCATCTCCCCGACGAGCTTCCGCGCCTCGACGGCGGCGAACGTGTACGTCGACATCGCGCGCGAGGCTTCGACACGCGCCGTCTTGATCGGCTTACCGGCCTCCTCGGAGATCGTCCGCGCGACCTCCTCGTGCCGGCGGCCGATGAGGCCCGCCGTCTTGACCAGGATCTCCGCGCGCTTGTGCGCGGGGAGCGGCGACTCGAGCGCCTTCGCCGCCGCGTCGATCGCGCGGCGCGCCTCGGCCGCTCCGCTCTTCGGAGCGTTGCCGACGACGGTGCCCGAGTACGGGGAGCGAACTTCGATCATCGCGTGTGAGTCTACGCAGGTGATCCGGCCCTACCTCGCCGCCACCGTCAAGGGCTTCCCCGTCTACGTGCACGCGATCGAGCATCCGGCCGGGCTCGTCCTCGTCGACACCGGGATGATTGACTCGACCCCCGAGCTGGACGAGGAGTGGGAGCCCGTGCCTCATCCGGAGAACGTGCCGCGCAGCGTCGTATGCGTGATCAACACGCACCTCCACTTCGATCACTGCGGCGGCAACAGGCTCTTCCCGGGCGTGCCGATCCACGTGCAGGCGCGTGAGCTGGCCGATGCACGCTCTCAGGATGGCTACACGATCCGCGCGTGGGTGGACTTCGACGGCGCGGCGTACGTCGAGCACGACGGAGAGGCAGAGGTGCTCCCCGGCGTGCGCCTCCTCCCGACCCCGGGTCATACGCGCGGCCACCAGTGCGTGCTCGTCGACACGTCCGACGGGCTCGTCGTCCTCGGAGGAGACGTCGCGTACACGTTCCGCGAGCTGGGCGCGGGCGCGACCGAAGGCCAGCGGCGCGTCCTCGCGCTTGCCGCTCCGACGTGGCTCGCGCACGCGGAGCGGCCGAGAGTCCCGGAGCCTCGCTAAGAGGCTCTCACACAATGAGCGATTGTGTCGCCCGGCCGCACTCGGCGGCGCGCTGCTGCGTCCTCGGTCGGCCCGATAGCGAAACTATCGGGCCTCCCTGCGTCCTTGCATCGCACTCGCCGATCGCGCCCGGATCGACGAACATCATTATGTGAGAGCCTCTAAGAGGCGAGGCGCAGAGCTGCGGCTGCGAGCACGCGCGATCTGATCCCGGGTGCGCGGTGAAGCAGCGACCGGAACGCCGGTGCGCTGAAGACGAGGAGCCTCGACGGGCTCCGGGTGGTGACCGTGGCGGTGCGAGGCTCACCGGTGACGAGCGAGATCTCGCCGAAGAAGTCGCCGGGCCCGAGCCGGTTCACGACGTCGCCGCCGCTCGCGACGTCGGCGATGCCGTCGGCGAGGACGAGGAACTCCTTGCCTCGTTCGCCCTCCCGGGCGAGCGTCTGACCCTCGGAGAGCTCGAGCTCGTCGACGAGCGCTGCCAGACCGGCCAGCTCTCGCTTGGAGCAATGATCGAACAACGGGATCTTGCGGAGCTGGTCGACCTTCGGATTTCTGCTCATGCAGATAAGACGCACGAGCAGGCTGATTTATTCCGCCGGCAGGCGCTCCGCAAGGGTCTCGAGCACCTTCAGCTGGAGCGCCGGCTGGTTCCGGAGCAGGCTCCGAAACGCCGGTGCCGTGAGCACGAGCAGCCGTGAGGGCTCCGTCGTCGTGACGGTCGCAGTGCGCTTCTGCCCGGTCACGAGCGCGATCTCCCCGACGAAGTCCCCGGCCCCGAGCCGGTTGACCACCTTGCCGCGCCGCTTCACCTCTACCGCGCCCTCGGCGATGACGACGAACTCGTGCCCGAGCGCACCCTCGGAGACGAGCTTGCGCCCGGCCGGCAGGGAGATCTCGTCGGCGACCGAGGCGATCTCGGCGAGCTCGCGCTTCGAGCAGCGCTCGAACAACGGGACGCGGGCGATGAGATCGATCTTCGCGTTCTTGCGCAGCATGGAGGCAGATACAGTAAACAGATGGCCGCGCGAAAGACAGAGGCTCTGATCGTCGACGCCGTCCGGAGCCCGATCGGCAAGAAGAACGGGACGCTCTCGCACATCCGCGGCGACGACGTCTCCGCGCAGGTCGTGACCGGGCTCGTCGAGCGGACGGCGGTCGACCCGGCCGAGGTGGAAGATCTCCAGTGGGGTTGCGTCACGCAGATCGAGGAGCAGGCCTGGAACATCGGCCGCAACGTCGCGCTCACCGCCGGCTGGCCGGTCTCCGTCTGCGGGACGACGGTCGACCGCCAGTGCGGCTCCTCCATGCAGACGAACTTCAACGCCGCCGCGGCGGTGTGGTCCGGGCAGCTCGATCTCGTCATCTCCGGCGGGGTCGAGATGATGTCGCGGGTTCCGATGGGCTCGAACCGAGGGTCGATGTCCGACGCGGTGCACGAGCGTTACGACATCGTCATGCAGGGCATCTCGGCAGAGGAGATCGCAGCGAAGTGGAATCTCTCGCGCGAGGACCTCGACCGGTACGCGTACGAGTCGCACATGCGTGCGGCGCGCGCGATCGATGAGGGCCGCTTCGAGAAGGAGATCGTTCCGATCGACCTCGACGTTCCCGCTCCCGACTCCGGCACGACGCTCGTCAGGACGCGCTTCGCCGTGGACGAGGCGGTGCGCCGTGAAACGACGGTCGAGAAGATGGCGGCGCTCCAGCCGTCGTTCGTCGCGGAAGGCAAGGTGACCGCCGGGAACTCGAGCCAGATCGTCGACGGATCCGCCGCAGTCATGATCGCCTCCGAGGAGAAGGCCTCGCGGCTCGGGCTCGAGCCGCGGGCGCGATTCCTCGGCTTCGGCATCGCCGGCGTCGATCCGCATCTGATGCTGCACGGCAATCCGCAGGCGTGCGACCGGGCGCTCGCGAAGGCCGGGCTCACGTGGGACGACATGGAGGTGATCGAGGTGAACGAGGCGTTCGCGTCGGTCGTCCTCCAGTTCCTGGCGGACACGAATCTCGGCGAGCGCTGGGAGTCCGGCGACGTCAATCCGAACGGCGGCGGCATCTCGCTCGGCCATCCGCTTGGCGCGACCGGCGCCCGCATCACGGCGACGCTCGTGTCGGAGCTCGAGCGCCGCAACGCCCGCTACGGCATCGCCGCCATGTGCATCGGCTTCGGTCAGGCGATCGCCGGCGTCGTGGAGCGGCTCTCGTAATCCGGTACCAGGTACCGGTCTTTCGCACAACGGCAGCAAGGGCCTACACCTGGTACCTGGTACCGGCGTAACTCGACAGGCCCATAGAGCGCTCGTCGCAGGGTTCGTCGTGCTCGGCGCGATCGACGGCGTGTGGGTCGCGCGGCTGCCGGCGCTGAAGCACAAGCTGTCGCTCGACAGCGGACGGCTCGGGCTCGTCATCTTCGCGGTCACGGCGGTGGCCACGTTGTCGCTGCCCCTCGCGGGCTGGCTCGCCTCACGGCGGGGGAGCCGCCGGCCTGCCGGTGCCGGGCTCGTCCTCGCGTCGGGCGCTCTGGCCGCCGCAGCCTTCGTCCCGTCCTTCGCTCCCATGCTGCTCGTCGCGTGCGGGCTCGGGTCGGGCGTCGGCGTGGCCGACGTCTCGCTGAACGCGCACGGCATCGAGCTCGAACGCCGGACCGGCCGTCACCTGCTCTCGCCGTTGCACGCAGCGTGGAGCTTCGGGCTGCTCGGCGGCTCCGCGGTCACCGCCGTATCGGCGGCGGTCGGAGTACGGCTCCAGGTCGAGCTGCCCGCCGTGGCCGCCGCTCTCGTCGTGATCACGATCCTTGCCGCTCCGCGGCTGCTCCCCGGGACGGCGGCCGAGGTCGAGACGGCGCACTTCGCATTGCCGCGCGGAGCGCTCGCGCTTCCCGCGGTGTTGATGTTCTGCGCCTTCTTCGTCGAGTCGGCGGCGATGAACTGGAGCGCCGTGTTCCTGAGCGGCCCCGCCGGCGCGAGCTCCGCCGTCGCAGCCGGCGCCGTCGTCGCGTACGCGGCCGCGATGGGCGCGGCGCGGCTGTTCGGCGACCGGTTGCTCGTGCGCTGGGGCTTCGGCGGGCTCGCCCGTCGCAGCGGGGCGATCACGTGCGCCGGGACGCTTCTCGCCATCGCCACCCGCTCGACCGTTCCTGCGCTCGCGGGCTTTGCGCTCGTCGGCATCGGTTGCGCCGCGATCGTCCCCGCACTGTTTCGCATCGGTGGCTCGATGCCCGGCGTCTCGCAGAGCGCCGGCGTCGCCGCGGTCGCGACCGCGGGCTACACGGGCGGCCTGCTGAACGGGCCCGTCATCGGCTTCGTCGCGCGCGGCGTCGGACTCAGCGGCGCGCTCGGGCTGCTCGCCGTCGCGGGTGCCGTCATCGTCGTGCTCGGTCCCCGATTAGGGTCTCGCGCATGAAGGTCGGCGTCGTGGGTCTCGGAGCGATGGGCGCGGGCATCGCGCAGCTGTGCGTCGAGGCCGGCCTCGAAACGGTCGGCCGGGAGGTCACCGCGGACCTGGGCGAGAAGGCGCGCGACCGCATCGGCCACTTCCTGACGCGCAAGGTGGAGAAGGGACAGATCGAGTCGTTCGACCTCGCGCTCCTGACGACGACGACCGATCTCGCCGATCTCGCCGACTGCGACCTCGTCATCGAGGCGATCGTCGAGGAGCTCGCCCCCAAGCAGGAGCTCTTCGCCGAGCTCGAGCGCATCTGCCGTCCCGATGCGGTTCTCGCGACGAACACGTCCGCGCTGTCGGTGACCGAGATCGCGGCCGCGGCGTCCTCGCCGGAGCGCGTCGTCGGCATGCACTTCTTCAACCCGGCGCCGCTCATGCCGCTCGTCGAGATCGTGCGCGCCGAGCTCAGCTGCGACGAGGCCTTCGACGCCGCATACGCGCTGGGCGAGCGGCTCGGCAAGCATCCGATCCGCTGCCACGACACGCCGGGGTTCGTCGTCAACCGCGTGCTCATCCCGCTGCTCAACGACTGCGTTCGCGTGCTCGACGAAGCGCGGGTGAGCGTCGAGGATCTCGACGCAGGCATGAAGCACGGCGCCGGCTGGCCGATGGGCCCATGCGAGCTGCTCGACCTCGTCGGCATCGACGTGCACGTGCACGCGAGCGAGGCGCTCTACGGCAAGCTGCGCGAGCCGCGCATGGCCGCGCCGCCGCGGCTCGTGGCGATGGCGAACGCCGGTCTCTACGGCCGCAAGAGCGGTCGCGGCTTCTACTCCTACTAGGCGACGTTGTCCACCGGCCTCGCTGCCGTCGTCTTTCTCGTTTCGCTGGTCGCGACGTTGTACGCGGCCGCGGTGTTCGGCGAGCGGCTCGACCATCTCGGCGAGCGGCTCGGCCTGCCCGAGGGCCTGCTCGGCCTGCTCACCGCGCTCGGCGCCGACGCGCCCGAGCTCTCCACCGCGATCGTCGCGCTCGCGACCGGCGCGAATGCCGTGGGGTTCGGCGTCGTCGTCGGCTCGAACGTCTTCAACCTCGCAGCCATGATCGGGCTGAGCGCGATCGTGTGCGGCGGCGTGCGCATCGAGCGCGACGCGCTCGCGCTCGAGGGTGGCGTCGCGCTCGGAGTCACGCTGGTCGCGGTGCTGTTCGCCTTCGGCGTGCTGCCCGCCTGGGCGACGGTCGTGCTCGAGGCGGCGATTCTCGTGCCGTACGCCGCGGTCGCGTTCCGCCGCGAGCTCGAGGGGCGGACGCATCCACCACAGGTGGACGTCCGCGCGCTGCTGTCGATCCCGCCGGCCCTGACCGTGATCGTGCTCGGCAGCATCGGGATGGTGCACGCAGCCCTGCGCCTCGGAGACGCAGCGGGACTGCCGAAGGTCCTCGTCGGCGTGCTCGTCCTCGCCGTCGTGACGAGCCTTCCGAACGCGTACACCGGCGTGCGGCTCGGGCGTGCGCAGCGCGGTTCCGCACTCGTCAGCGAGACGATGAACTCGAACACGATCAACCTCGTCGGCGGGCTCGCGATCCCGGCGCTGTTCGTCACGGCGAGCGTGCGCAGCGGGCTCGAGCGCGCGGACGGCATCTGGCTTCTCGCCGCCACCGCGCTCGCGCTCGGTTTGCTCTCGCCGCGCCGGGGGATGGGACGTCTGGGCGGCGTGTTGCTCGTTGCTTCGTGGCTCGCATTCGCGGTCGTTCAGAGCATCGTCGGCGGCTGAGAGCCCCGTTACACAACCTTTACGGACCGATCAAATGCGCGAAACGGCCCCCGGGGATACTCTGATCGTGATGCGGCGCGTCGCCATCCTTTGCCTGCCCGTGCTTGCGCTCGCGCTGCCTGCGACGGCGCTCGGCCTGCGGGCCGCAGCGAGTGACGGCACGCTCGTCGTCCAGAACGGGACGGCGCCGCGCGGCCTCGCCGTCGTCACGCTCGTCATCAACGGCACTGCCATCGGCCACGTCTCGACGGGCTCGCCGGACCAGGTCGACACGGTGGTCATCGACGACCCGAACAACACGAACAACATCGGCGCGAGCGTCACGAACGGCGCGCCTTCGTTGACGCGCAAGACGATCTCGGCGACCGAGACGAAGTTCATCGGGAGCGACTTCCGGTTCCGCGCCGCCGACGGCGTGTACAAGGTTTGGATCTACGGCTCGGGCGTCAGCGTGTTCGCGGTGGGCAAGGGCACGGTCGTGCTGCAGGGCTCGCCCGACGCCGGTGCCGCCGACGGCAAGTACTCGCTCAACGGCCAGGACTGGCGCTCGCTGCCGGCCGTGCCGACCGATCTGCTGAAGATCACGTCGGGCGGATAGTGGCCACGAAGCCGCAGACGGTTCTCGTCGTCGAGGACGAGGCGTCGATCGCGTCCTTCGTCGCCGCCTATCTGAAGAACGCGGGCTACACCGTTCGCACCACCGCGAGCGGGAACGAGGCGTTGCGCCTCGTCGAGTCCGAGAAGCCTGCGCTCGTCGTCCTCGACCTCATGCTGCCCGACCTCGACGGCGTCGAGGTCTGCAAGCGGATCCGACAGAACAGCGACCTGCCCGTGCTCATGCTGACCGCGCGCGACGAGGACGTCGACAAGATCATCGGCCTCGAGGTCGGCGCCGACGATTACATGACGAAGCCCTTCAACCCGCGCGAGCTCGTCGCCCGGGTTCGGGCGATCATGCGCCGCTCGACGGCGCACGGCGTCGATCGGGAGAGCGCGGTTCTCCGGCACGGCGACCTCGTCGTCGACGCGGGCCGGCGCGAGGCGAAGGTGGGCGAGACCGAGGTCCAGCTCGCGCCGAAGGAGTTCGACCTGCTCTGGGAGCTGCTCGACCACCGCGGGCTCGTGCTCACCCGCGACCAGCTGCTCGAGCGCGTGTGGGGATACACGTTCGCAGGCGACACGCGCACGGTCGACGTGCACGTGCGCCAGCTCCGCCGCAAGCTCGGCGACGCGTCGCCGATCGTCACGGTGTGGGGCGTGGGCTACAAGGTGAGCCCGGCGCCGGCGCGCGAGACTCCGGCCGCCTGACGCCCGAGGCGTCGCGTGCGATACCGAGCCCGTCTCTAGGAGTACATTCGAGCCGTGCTCGGCTCCCTCCGCTTCCGGCTTCCGGCGATCTTTCTCGTCGGCGTGGTCCTCGCCGGGATCGTCGCGACGGTCATCTCCATCCGCTTCTTCCAGAGCTACACGCGAACGCGCACGATCCACGAGCTGCGGTCGGAGTCGATCGGCATCGTCTCGTTGTACGCGACGCAGGCCGGCGCGCAGGAGGTGCCGGTCGCGACGCTCCGCAGGGCGATCGGCGGCGACCAGATCTACTACGTCCCGATCGTCCCGGGCGCGTCGCTCTTCACCGGCCCGCTCCCGCACCTGCCCGTCGGGACGTTGACTCGCAAGCAGCTCGCGTCCACCGAGCCGACGACGCTCAACCTGCACGTCAAGGGAACGTCGTACCTCGCGGTCGCCGAGCCGGTGACGATCGGAAGCCAGGTGCTCGGGGCGCTCGTGGTCGCCAAGCCCGCCTCGCAGCTCCGGAGCGGCTGGCTCGTCCTGCTCGAACGGCTCGCGATCGCGTTCGGCGGCGGCGTCCTCGTCGCCGGCCTCGCAGCCGTGTATCTGACGCGCCGCATCGCACGGCCTCTGATGGCCCTCTCCGCGGCGGCGGACGAGATCGCAGCGGGCGAGTACGGGATCGAGGTGCCGCATCCCCGTGGGCGGGACGAGATCGCGCAGCTGTCGGCGCGCTTCGCGGACATGGCCGCGAAGCTGGGAGAGGCCGAGCAGCTCTCCCGGATGTTCCTCATGTCGGTGTCGCACGAGCTGCGCACGCCGTTGACGGCAATCCGCGGCCACGTATCCGCGCTGCGCGAGGGCGTCATCGACGACCCGGAGGCGTACGGCTCCTCGCTCGCCGTGATCGAAGAAGAGGCGATCCGGCTCGAGCGGCTCGTCGGCGACGTGCTCGATCTGGCGAAGCTCAATGCCCACCGCTTCACCGTCCTCGAGGAGGAAGTCGACATGCGCGCGCTCTGCGAGCGGGCGTATGCGGCCTTCGGCGAGGTGGCGCGCCAGCGCTCGATCGACTACCGCCGCGAGTTCGACGTCCGTCCCGTGATCGTCACGGACGGAGACCGCGTGCTGCAGATCATCTCCAACCTGCTCTCGAATGCATTCCGGTGGACGCCGCAGGGGGGCCGCGTCTCGCTCGCGCTCGGGGCCGAGAACGGCGCGGTCTCGGTCGTCGTCTCCGACTCCGGACCGGGCATCTCGCCGGAGGAGCGGGAGCGCATCTTCCGGCCGTTCTGGTCGCGCGACGGCGGCGGCACCGGGCTCGGCCTCGCGATCGCACGCGAGCTCGCGTTCGCTCTCGGCGGCCGCATCGACCTGCGCAGCGAGCCGGGTCTCGGAGCCCGCTTCGAACTGATCCTTCCTTCCTAAGGCGAAAGTGCTGACGCACTTTCGCCTTCTCGTGTTCCCGCTTCGCGGGAGCGGACGCGGGCAGAGCCCGCGTCCTCTTTATGGGTGTCGGCGAGTGTTCGGTTCTGCGCGCGCGGTGGCGGCTGGCGCCGTCCCCGCGCGCTGGTGCGGCCGACTCGAACGCTTGCGCGTTCGCTCCGGCCCGGGATGGTCGAGATCGGTGGGGCCTTACAGCAATAGACCTCACGCCGAACCAGCAACGAGGCCGGAGCGTAAGCCGGGCGAAGCCGGCTTACGCGCAGGCGCCCCAGCGGGCGGGGACGGCGCCAGCCGCCACCGGCCGCACAGAACCGAGCCGTCGCCAACGCTCCCGCGAAGCGGGACTCTTCATCGGCTGAAAGTGCGCAGCACTTTCAGCCGGCTCTAGCCGGCCTGCTGCTCCGGGCGGTCGATGTGGTACACGACCGCGCTGCTCCCGGCGTGGGGCTCGAGCGCGGCCTCGATGCGTGCGAGGCGCTCGTTCGCGCTCCGCCAGCCGGAGCTGATCAGGTCGACGAGCAGGGCGAGATCGTCGACGCGCGCGTTTCTCTCCGCGAGCAGGTCGGTCTCGATTCGCTCCATGCGCCTGATCATCTGGTTCATGAGCCCGCGCACCTCGGCGAGATGCCGCGCGCTCGGGCGGAAGTGCTCCCGCAGGCCCTCCTCGATCTGGCCGGGAAGCCCGGCCTGGAGAACGGTCGTCGCCGCCGCGAGCGACTCGACCTGGACGCGCGCCCGCTCGAGCGCAGCGTCGAGCGCCGCGGGATCGGCGCGCGACTCCCGCGCTCCCGCGATGCGCTCCAAGGCCCGCTGCACGACAGACTCGTCCATCGCGGCGACGTTACCGTGGCCGTCGGATGGACATCTCCGAGCTGGACTACGAGCTTCCGCAGGAGCTGATCGCCCAGCATCCGGTCGTGCGCCGGGACGAATCGCGGCTGCTCGTCTTCGAGCGCGCGACAGGTGCGGTGCGCCACCGGCGCTTCTCGGAGATCGTCGAGGAGGTCGGCGATCGCCTGGTCGTCGTGAACGACACGAGGGTCGTGCCGGCGAGGATCCCGATCGAGAAGCCGAAAGGCGAGGTGCTTCTTCTGGAGCGCATCGACGACGCGCTCTGGGAGGGGCTCGCTCGCCCGACGCGGCGGCTGAAGGCGGGCGCGACGTACGGGCCGGTGGAGCTGATCGAGCATCTCGGAGCGGGCCGGTGGCGCCTGCGGCTCGCCGGCGAGCCGGCGGGGGAGACGCCTCTGCCGCCGTACATCACCGAGCCGCTCGACGATCCCGAGCGCTATCAGACCGTCTACGCGCGAGAGCCCGGATCGGCCGCGGCCCCGACCGCGGGCCTGCATTTCACGCCGGAGCTGCTCGACCGGCTCGACGTCGAGCGCGTGACGCTGCACGTCGGTCTCGACACGTTCCGCCCGGTCGGCGAGGCGCGGCTCGAGGAGCACCGCATGCACGGCGAGCGCTACTCGGTCGCTGAGGCAGCGTGGGGTCGTATCGAGGCCGCCCGGCACGTGCTCGCCGTCGGAACGACGACCGTGCGCGTCCTCGAGACGCTCGCGCGGGGCGGGCCGCACTCCGGCCGGACGGATCTCTTCATCACGCCGGGGTTCGAGTTCCGGCGCACGGACGCGCTGCTGACGAACTTCCACCTGCCGCGCTCGACGCTGCTCGCGCTCGTGATGGCGTTCGCCGGCGTGGAGGAGACGCGACGGCTCTACCGCGTCGCGGTCGAGGAGCGCTATCGCTTCTACTCGTTCGGCGATGCGATGCTGATCCTGTGAGCTGCTTCACGATCGAGGCGACCGACGGCGCCGCGCGCGCCGGCGTGCTGCATACGGCGCACGGCGACGTTCCGACTCCGGCATTCATGCCGGTCGGGACGAAAGGGACGGTCAAGTCGCTCGACCCGCACGAGCTGCGCACGCTCGGCACACGCATCCTGCTCGGCAATACGTACCACCTGCACTTCCGTCCGGGCGAGGACGTCATCGCCGAGCTCGGCGGCCTGCACGCCTTCACGGGCTGGGACGGGCCGATCCTCACCGACTCGGGCGGCTTCCAGGTCTTCTCCCTCCGCGACACGCTGCTCGCAGCGGACGACGACGGCGTCACGTTCCGCTCCGTGTACGACGGCAGCCCGGAGCGGTTCACGCCCGAGCTGGCGGCGGCCATCCAGACCGCGCTCGGCTCCGACGTCGCCATGTGCCTGGACATCTGCCCGCCGGCCGGCGTGCCGCATGCGGACCTGGAGCGCGCCGTTCGGCGGACGACGCTGTGGGCGGCGCGGCAGCGCGAGCTTCCGCGCGCGCCCGGCCAGCTCCGCTTCGCAATCACGCAGGGCGGGCTCGACCGCGAGCTGCGCGCGCGCTCGTCCGAGGGGCTCGCCGAGCTCGACTTCGACGGATACGCGATCGGAGGCCTATCGGTC
Source organism: Gaiellaceae bacterium (assembly GCA_036260475.1). Taxonomy (GTDB): domain Bacteria; phylum Actinomycetota; class Thermoleophilia; order Gaiellales; family Gaiellaceae; genus Palsa-739. The sequence goes on from DATAMX010000088.1 coordinate 18,933, forward strand.
GGAGAAGAACGGGCGCCGATGTTCGCCGCGACGACGGAGGCAGCAGCCGCGCTACCGGCGGGCAAGCCGCGCTACTTCATGGGCATCGGCGATCCGGAAGGCGTGATCGAGGTGATCGCCCGCGGCGTGGACATGTTCGACTGCGTGCTGCCGACGCGCACGGCCCGCACGGGCAGCGCGCTCACCTGGGAGGGCAGGCTGAACCTGCGCAACGCTCGGTTCGCGCGCGACCCGCGGCCGATCGACGAGGGCTGCGCCTGTCCTGCCTGCACGCGGTTCACGCGCGCGTACGTCCGACACCTCGTCAACCAGGAGGAGATTCTCGGCCTGCGGCTGCTGAGCCTGCATAATCTCCGCTTCTTGCTCGATCTCGTCGTCGCCGCGCGGGAGGCGATCGAACGCGGCGCCTTCGCATCGTGGAGCGCGGACGCGCTCGCCCGGCTCGCCCGGCCAACGGAAAAGGACCCCATCCCATGAGCGGCCCCGGCTTCCTTCTCATCATCGTCGCGTTCGCCTTTCTCTACTTCGTCATCGTGCGGCCCCAGAAGAAGCGCCAGCTCCAGGCGCGCGAGATGCTCTCGAGCCTCGACGTCGGCGTCGAGGTCGTGACCGCGGGCGGGATCTACGGCCGGGTCACCGAGCTGCACGACGACGACGTGATGGTCGAGATCGCGCCCCAACTCAGCGTCCGCGTCGCCCGGCGCGCGATCGCGAGCGTCCTCCCGCCGGCCGAGCCCGAGGCGGCCGGGGAGGCCGGGCCGGAGGAGCCTCCGGCTGTGGAAAACGGCGGCTAACCTGGGGCTCGCGCGTGAGTGACCGCCGCAAGTACCTGATCCTCATGGGGGCGATCCTGGCCGCCGTCGTCGGCGCGGTCCTGCTTGCCGTCCCCGGCTCTCCGATCCACAAGAAGCCGGTGCTCGGGCTCGACCTCCAGGGCGGCCTCGAGGTCGTCCTCAAGGCGGTCCCGCCCAAGGGACAGAAGGTCACGCCCGACGGGATGACGACCGCCCAGGAGATCGTGCAGAGCCGCATCGACAAGCTCGGCGTCTCCTCGCCGGAGGTGCGCAAGCAGGGCGTCGACCAGATCGTGGTCGAGCTGGCCGGCGTGCACGACCCGGCGAAGGCCGCGGCGCTGATCGGGAAGACGGCGCAGCTGCAGCTCTTCGACTTCGAGGCCGATCTCACCGGCCCGTCGACGAGCGCCAACGGGCTGCCGGTCGCGGACGGCTCGCTGTACGACCTCCTCTCGCAGGTCCAGGGGCAGGCGTCGAAGGGGACGCCGCAGGCGTACTACCTCTTCCGCAACAAGACGGTGAAGAAGACGACGCCGGCGGCGAAGAAGGGCGGCAAGCCGACGACGACCACCACCGTGAAGCATTCGCTCAAGCAGGGACCGACGCCGACGCTGCGCGAGCTGCTGCGCCCGTACGGCGGCAAGGTGCCCGCCGGCATGCAGGTGATGAAGGTCCCGCAGAACCGCACCGTCGTCAGCTGCGCAGAGACGACCGGATGCCTGGGCGTGAGCTCGAGCCAGCCGATCGCGCCCACGTACTACTACCTCCTCAAGTACTACCCAACGCGCACGACCGGCGCCGGGCCGATCCCGGAGATGACGGGAACGGATCTCGTCCGCAGCGGAACGCGCGCGGACTTCAACCAGAGCAACGGTCTCCCGGTCGTCCTCCTCCAGTTCACGGGCCACGGCTCGAAGGAGTTCGGGAAGATCACCGCGGCCGAGGCGCACCGCGGCAGGGTCCTGTGGCAGCTCGCCGGCAGCCCCGCGATCAGCGCGAACAACAACCCGTACGCCCAGCACTTCGCGATCGTTCTCGACGGTCAGCTGCAGTCGACGCCGTTCATCGACTTCAAGCAGAACCCGGACGGCATCCCCGGCCCGAACGCCGAGATCGACCTCGGCGCAGGCGGCTCGTTCTCGGACGCGAAGAACCTCGCCCTCGTCCTCCAGACGGGTGCGCTGCCATACAACTTCCAGCAGGTCGAGCGCAGCGACGTGTCTGCGACGCTCGGCAAGGACTCCCTGACGCAGGCCTGGCACGCGGCGCTCGTCGGCCTGATCGTCGTCGCGGTCTTCCTGCTCGTCCTGTACCGGTTCCTCGGTCTCGTCGCCGTCTTCGGCCTTGCCATCTACGCCGCCCTCTACTACGCGGCCATCCTCCTCTTCAACGTCACGCTCACGCTGCCGGGCTTCGCGGGCCTGATCCTCACCATCGGTGTGGCCGCAGACGCGAACGTCGTCGTCTTCGAACGCATCAAGGAAGAAGTGCGGTCCGGGAAGTCCGTGAAGGCGGCGATCTCGGCCGGGTACGGCAAGGGCTTCCACACGATTCTCGACGCGAACGTCGTCACCGCCATCACCGCGTTCGTGCTGTTCCTCATCGCGGTGGCGTCGGTGAAGGGCTTCGCGCTCATGCTCCTGATCGGCACGCTCATCTCGCTGCTGACCGCGGTCGCGGCGACGCGCGCCATGCTCGGCCTCCTGTCGGGCTTCCGCTGGTTCGACAACCCCCGCTTCATGGGCGCGCACGGCCAGCAGACCGCGAAGTGGCTCCAGATCGACTTCATGCGCCGCCGCTACCTGTGGTTCGCGCTCTCCGGCGTCATCATCGTCGCCGGCGCCGTCTCGCTCGGCGTGCGCGGCCTCAATCTCGGCATCGACTTCAAGGGCGGCACGCAGCTCACCTTCAAGACGCACCAGGCGCAGACGCAGGCGCGTGTGCTGAAGGTCGCCGCTGCCGACGGCCAGCCCGACGCCGTCGTCCAGGGCAAGGGCACGTCCGTGAACGGTGGCTACACGACGTGGCAGGTGCGCACGAAGTCGCTCAAGGGCGCGCAGCTCTCGAGGCTGACGAACGACTTCCAGCGCGACGTGGGTGCGTTCGCGACGGGGTCGAAGGACGTCTCCGCGAGCTTCGGCCACCAGATCGCGACGGATGCGATCTACGGGATCCTCGTCTCGCTCGCGCTGATCGTCATCTACATCGCGCTGCGCTTCGACTTGAAGTTCGCCGTGCCGGTGATCCTCGCGATGATCCACGACATCCTCATCACGATCGGGATCTACTCGCTCGTCTTCAAGGAGGTGACGATCGACACGGTTGCGGCGGTGCTCACGGTGCTCGGTTACTCCATCTACGACACGATCATCATCTTCGACCGCGTCCGCGAGAACATCCCGCTCATGCGGCGGCAGCCGTTCGCGACGATCGCGAACGTCTCGCTGTGGGAGACGATCCGCCGTTCGCTGGCGACGACGTTCATCACGCTGCTGCCGATCGCCGCGCTCGAGGTTCTCGGCGGCGCGACCCTGAAGGACTTCGCGTTCGCGCTTCTCATCGGTGTCACCTCCGGTGCGTACTCCTCGATCTTCGTCGCAGCGCCGCTCCTCACCATGTGGAAGGAGCGCGAGCCCGAGTACGCGCGCCGCAAGCAGGCCGCCGGCGCCGACGGCAGCGGCGACGGCCGGGCGGTCCTCGCCCTTCGCCAGTCGGAGAAGGCGCTCGCGGCGGAGCCGACGCCGGAGCTCGTCGACGTCGTCACCGCGACGCCGTCCGAGCCCGCGGCGCAGGCACGGCGCGAGAAGCGGCGCCAGCGCCGGCGCACGAGGCCGCACGGGCGTGCCCGCTAACACCAGGATCGTCGAGGTCCTCGAGGAGCTGCTGGGCGAGCTGCCGTCGCGTGTGCGCGGCTCCCGGGCGCGCGCGGGGGAGCAGACGATCGGGCTCCTGCGGAGCCTCGTCGAGGATCTGAACCTCGTTACGCGCGACGATCTGGACGAGCTCGAGCTTCGCGTCGCTCAGCTCGAGCATCGGCTGTCATTGCTCGAAGCGCCGCACGACGCGCCGCCGGCGTAGGCCGGCGGAAGCGGTCGAACGTCGCCTGGAAGCGCTCGACGTCGAGCACGATGTACGCGCACAGCGCCGCGAGCGGCAGCTCACCGAAGACCGCCTCGAGCGACGCCTCGACGAGCTCGCCGCCGGACTGCGAGGTGACGACGTCGAACCAGGCGTCGCAGACGAGCATCGTGCCGGTGACTGCCGCGAGCGGCACGAGCCAGCGCACTCGCCGGACCGCGGCCAGCGCGGTGGCGGCGAACGCGATCGCGAGCGCGATGTCGAACCCGACCCAGGCGAGGTCGTAGCGTTCGGTGACGTGCCGTGACGGCAGCGTGAACGTCAGGTACAGCGTCCAGGGAATGAGAAACAGGGCGACGAGCCCGAGGAGCGGGGCGACCCAGCGCGGCACCTGCGGTCCGGTCGGCATGAGCAGGTTGTACCCTGCCCGAGTGAGGCTGCGAAGCCCCAGGCCCGAGTCGGTGCTTGCCTGGGCCGCGGCGTTCGTCGGAGCCCTGGGCGTGGCATCGGCGCTCACCCCGGAGATGGCGAACCGCCTCCAGCTCGTACGGGGCGTGCTGCCGCCGGGTTTTCCCACTGCGGCGCGAGTCGGTGCGCTCGCGTTCGGGCTCCTGCTCATCTGGCTGTCGCGCTCGCTCGCGGCCCGCCGGCGCCGGGCCTGGCAGCTCGCCGTCGCAGTGGTCATCGCGTCGGCGATCGCGCACCTCGCGAAGGGCCTCGACTTCGAAGAGGCGACGATCTCGCTGCTGCTCCTCGCTGCGCTCGTGCGCTACCGCGCCCGGTTCGACGTTCCCGGCGATCCGGCGTCCACGCGCCCGCTGCTGGCGGTCGCTGCGGCCGCGGCGGCGGCGGCCGCCGTCGCGCTCGGCATCGAGCTGCACGGCGGCGAGCTGCCCGACCGGCTCTCCGACGTGTTCACGGCGCTCGGCTTCCTGTTCGGCACCTTCGCGCTCTACTTCTGGCTGCGCCCTTTCACGCACAGGGTCGCGCAGACGGTGGGGGAGCGGCGTGTCGCGCGGGCGCTCATCGACGCGTACGGGAGCGACAGCCTTTCCTTCTTCGCGCTGCGCCGCGACAAGAGCTACTTCTTCTCGCCGACGCGCCGGTCGTTCCTCGCGTATCGCGTCGTCGCGGGCGCGGCCCTCATCAGCGGCGATCCCGTCGGCGAGGAGGCCGAGTTCGACGCGCTCCTGGCCGAGTTCCGGCGGGTCGTCCGGGCGCACGGCTGGCGCTTCGCGGTGCTCGGCGCATCCGAGGCGCACCTCGACCGCTATCGCGCGCTCGGGCTGCGCCCGATCCTGCTCGGCGAGGAGGCGGTGCTGCGGCCGGGGGAGTTCTCGCTCGAGGGACGCCCGATCCGCAAGGTCCGGCAATCGGTGACCCGGCTCGTGAAGGCCGGCTACGCGTTGCGCGTGGTCGCGGCGGAGGACGCCGGGCCGGAGCTGCGCGCCCGGCTCGATGAGGTGTCCGAGGTGTGGCGCGGCAACCAGCCCGAGCGGGGCTTCACGATGTCCATCGACGAGCTGTACGTGCCGGGGACGGTGTTCGCCGTCGCCGAGGGCGAGGACGGCGCGATCGGCGGGTTCCTGCATCTCGCGCCG
>DATAMX010000106.1:0-11826 GCA_036260475.1 Gaiellaceae bacterium
GCGATGAACGTGATCGCCATCGCATCCACGCCGCGCACGAGCACGGGGCCGCCGTTGGAGAGGTTGTACGCGGTCGAGCCGGACGGCGTGCTGCAGATCATCCCGTCGCAGGGGATCGTCCCGAGGTCCTCGCCTCCGACGGAATACGTGAGCTCGATCATCCGGCCGAGCGTCGCGCTCGTCGTCACGACGTCGTTCACGGCGACGTACTCCTCGCCGTGCAGCGTCACGTCGAGAGTCGGCAGCTCGAGCACCTTGAACTCGCCGGCGAAGACCCGCCCGAGGTCGCGCTCGAGCGCCTCCGGCGCGATCGAGGCGAGGAAGCCGACCCGGCCGAAGTTGACGCCGATCACCGGGACGTCGCTGCCCAGCAGGCGCGCGAGCGTTCGCAGGATCGTTCCGTCCCCTCCGACGGCGACCGTCAGGTCGGCGTCCACAGGCTCGTCGACGACGGTCGTGCCGGACTCCGCCGCCACCTTGCGCACGCGCTCGACCGCGGGGCCGACGTCGATGCGGCCGTGCGCGACGACTGCGACCGTCTCAGGCTTGGACGGCTGCGGCGATTTGCTCGTCGAGGTCATCGGGAAGCGTCGGGGAGTTCGCCTGCGCGAGGTGAAGGAAGAGCTCCCGGTTGCCCTTCGGACCGGGGAGCCCGGAGTCTACGACCGCGATCGTACGCGCATTCCAGCCGAGCGCGGCTTCCGCGACCTCGCGGACCACTCGTGCGCGGACGGCCTCGTCGCGCACGACGCCGCCCTTCCCGACATCGGCGCGGCCCGCCTCGAACTGCGGCTTGACGAGCACGACCGCCTGCCAGCCGGGTGCCGCGAGCTTCAGCGCGGCTGGCATGGCGATGCGCACGGAGATGAACGAGACGTCGCAGACGACGAGCCGAGGCGGGAACGGAAGCTCGGCGAGCCCGCGGACGTTCGTCCGCTCGAGCACGGTGACGCGCTCGTCGGCACGCAGGCGCGAGTGAAGCTGGCCGTAGCCGACGTCGACCGCGATCACGCGCGCTGCGCCGCGCTGCAGGAGCACGTCGGTGAAGCCTCCCGTCGAGGCGCCGACGTCGATGCAGTCGAGGCCGCTCGGATCGATCCTGAACGCGTCGAGCGCGTGCGCGAGCTTCTCGCCGCCGCGCGAGACGAACGGCGGCCGTGCCTTCAGCTCGAGATCGGCGTGCTCGTCCACCTGCTCGCCCGGCTTTGCGTGGCCGGGCACGAGGCCGGCGAGAACGAGCGCCTGCGCCTGCGTGCGCGACTCGGCGAGGCCGCGCTCCACGAGCAGGACGTCGAGACGCTTCTTCACGGCCTCGGCTCGAGGAGCGTTTTCATGGCCGGAGGGTAGACCTCAGTCCGACATGGACGGGTACTTCGCTGAGGAGAGCGCCATCCGCCGCATCGGGCGCGAGTCGGCGCTCATGCTCGGAGGGCCGCGCGCGCTGCTGATGCAGGCTGCGCATCCGCGCGTCGCAGCGGGAATCGTCGACCACTCGCGCTTCCGTGAGGACCCGTGGCGCCGGCTCGCCCGGACGATGGCGGCCCTGTACACGATCGTGTTCGGGACGCAGGCCGAGGGCGAGCGCATGGGCGCGATCGCGCGGGCGGCGCACCGGCGCGTCCGCGGCTCGCGGGACGGGCACCCGTACTCCGCTGCCGATCCCGACCTGATGCTGTGGGTCCACTCCACCCTCGTCGACACCGGGCTCGCGCTGTACGAGCTGTACGTCCGGCGGCTGGAGCCGGCGGAGGCGGACGAGTTCTACGAGCAGATGAAGGTCGTCGCCCGCGTCTTCGGTGTTCCGGACGACGTGCACCCGGCCACGCTCCACGACTTCCGGGCCTATCAGCGCGAGCTCATCCACACGGGGACCGTCCGCGTCGGAGACGATGCGCGTGCAATCGCCGCGACGGTACTCTCGCCGCCGGTGCCGCTCCCCCTCCGCCCCGCGCTGCGCATGCTCGCCGCCCAGACTGCCGGCCTGCTCCCGGGGGAGCTCCGCGAGCAATACGGAATCCGACGCCCGCTTCCCGGCACGGTCGGATCGACGCGGAGGCTCCTCCCGTTGCTGCCGCCGCAGCTGCGGCGCACCGAGCGGTTGCCGCTCCGGGTCCTGACCGCGTTCGCCGGTCTGTGACGCGCGAGCGGCGCGCGACGTTCGACAAGGCGGCGGAGCTGTACGACCGCGCGCGTCCGACCTATCCGGACGAGCTCTTCGACGATCTCCTCGAGCTCGCCGGCCTTCGGCCTCGCGCGCGCGTCGTCGAGATCGGGCCCGGGACCGGCAAGGCGACGCTGCCCCTCGCCGGACGCGGGCTGCGCATCACGGGCGTCGAGCTCGGCCCGTCGCTCGCCGCGGTCGCGCGGCGAAGGCTCGCGCTGTTCCCGGGCGTGCAGATCGTCAACGCCGAGTTCGAGACCTGGCGTCCCGAGCGAGCCGAATACGACGCCGTCGTCGCATTCACGGCGTTCCACTGGATTCCGCCCGGCCTCCGTTACACGACGTCGGCAGCCGTCCTGCGGGAAGGCGGCGCCCTCGCGGTGAGCATGATCCATCACGTCCTTCCCGAGGACGCCGATCCGTTCTTCGCCGCCTCGCAGGCGGACTACGACGCCGTCGGCGAGGGCGGCAGCCCGCCCGGGCCGCCGGAGGCGGTCGAGGGATTCGCCGAGGAGATCGACGCGAGCGGCCTCTTCCGCATCGTCGGCGAGCGCCGCTACCAATGGGACGTCGTCTACACCCCGGACGAGTACATCGACGTGTTGAGCACGTTCTCCCCGAACATCGCCATGGAGGTCACGAAGCGCACGCGCCTCTTCGAGCTGCTCCGTGCGCGCCTCGGCAATCGAAGCCTGCGCAAGACATACCTCGCGACGCTCGACGTCGCCCTGCGGATCTAGCTGTTGACGCCCCCGCCGGCGGCCGGGGTCTTGCAGACCCAGTGTCTCGAGATCTGGTCCGCCTCCACGACCGCGCACGTTCCGCGAGCGGGCATGCCTTCCGCAGGAAGGGCGCGCTCACCCGGCAAGAGGTACGTCCAGCCCATGCAGTGACTCGTTCCGCTCGAGTCGAACGACAACTCTGTACAGGTGATGTCGTTGCCGTCCATGCCCCGCTCCACGACGCCGGTGCCGTAGAGAGGCGCAATCGGGATCGAGACGCGGTGCGCGCGGTTGAGACGGAGGACGTTGAGGCCCTGCGATTGAGCGACGACCGCGACGACGAGCGACACGACGACGGCAGCGAATGCGCCCACGCCGAATCCGTAGCCGCGGCTGCGAGGGCTGCCACCGCCTCCGAAGAAGCGGCTGCGCTCGTCCTCGTTCCACTTCGCCCAGTCGCGGTCCTGCCAGCCCACTGCGACCTCATCGGCGCGAGCGGCGTGCCCCTTGATACCAAAAGTCAGACCCGAATCCCCCAGACGCCGGCCCAGCGCTCGCCCGGCTCGAGGCGAATGAGATCCTCCCCCGTCCGGAACGCGTCGCGCCGGCACGTCATCGGCTCGACCGCGACCGAGCGCCGCGCGACGTCGGACCTGTCGTCCCCCGTGTACAGCTGGACCCACTTCCAGCTCTCGTCCCCCCACACGGTGACGTCGCCGATCGCGATCTCGCCGGCGAATGGGCTCGCCTCGTCGTGCTTCTCCCCGGGCCCGAAGACGTCGTCGGCGTGACGCGCGATGTACGGGTGGTGCCCCACGCCGAACGGCGCCGCGCGGTCGCCGACGTTCTCGGCCGAGGTGCGCACGGTCAGTCCGTCCGCGCCGAGCCGGTACTCGATGCGCAGGCGCAGCGCGAACGGGTAGCCGGGGCTCGGATGGAGGACGTGCTCGAGCTCGACGCTCGCCTCCGCGACGGCGACAGGACGCCAGGTCGCCCAGCGGACGAGGCCGTGCATCGCCTGCGGCGGCTCGTCGAGCGGCACCTGATACGTCACCCCGTCGAACTCGTACCGGCCATCCTCGAGCCGGTTCGGCCAGGGCGCCAGCACCGCGCCGCGCGCGGACTTCGCCATCTCGTCGAGGGGATATCCGTCGAGGACGCCCTCCCACTCGCGAATGCCGCCGCCGATCTCGACGACGGTCACGCGCTGCGCGCCGTGGCGCAGCTCGAACTGCTCGCCCGACGGCGCGATCACGCGGTGCGGACGGCGAGGCCGTCGACGATCTCGCGCAGCACGCTCGTCTCGGCGTCCACCTCACCGAGGCGCGCACGCGCGTTGTCGGCCGCCTCGTCCGCAAGGCGGCGCGCACCCTCCGCTCCGTGCAGCGCGACGTAGCCGTCGCCGTCGAGGATGTCGTCGACGATCTGGAAGAGCAGGCCGAGCTCGTTCGCGAACGAGCGCCACGGCTCCTGCCGCTCCGCGGGCAGCTCGGCCGCCCACAAGGCCATCGCCACCGACGCGAAGAAGAGGCAGCCCGTCTTCAGGCGGTGGACCACGGCAAGGTCGGCCTCGGGGACCATCGTGTCGAGGAACTGGCCGCCGATCATCCCGAGCGTGGACTGCGAGAGCTCCCGCGCGACGTCGGACGACGGATAGCGGCACGCGAGCCGGAATGCCTCCGCGAGCAACGCGTCGCCGGCGAGCACTGCGGTCCCCTCGCCGTACACCGCCCAGACGCTCGGCTTGCCGCGCCGCTCGTCGTCGTCGTCGAGCGCGGGCAGATCGTCGTGGATGAGGGAGAAGTTGTGCACGAGCTCGATCGCGAGCGCCGCCGGCATCACCTGCTCGATCGGAGCGCCGAGCGCCTCCCCGACCGCGAGCGAGATCACCGGCCGGACGCGCTTGCCGCCCATCTCGACGAGGCCGTAGCGCGCCGACACGGCCTGGCCGTGCAGCTCCGGCCAGAGCGCCAGCCGATCGAGCTCCTCCTCGACGATCGCGCGCAGCTCGTCAGGGCTGTGCGGCATCGCTCTCCGCCTCGCGCTTCGCTCGCTCGAGCTCTTCCTCGACTGCCTTCGCCAGCTCGGACAGCTCGCCGAGGATCTCGAGCGCCCGCTCCGGCGACGCGCTCTCGTCGCTGCTGAGGCGGTCGAGCTCGGCTCGTGCCGCTTCGAGCCGCGACAGCAGCTCTTCCGCTCTGTTCAGGGATTCGTCGCTCACGCTGCCTTCTCTCTCACGATCCTGCCAAGGATGCCGTTCACGAGTCTCCCAGCCTCGTCGGATGCGTAGCGCTTCGCGAGCGTGATCGCCTCGTCGAGCACCACCTCGTCGGGCACGTCGCCCGCGTCCAGCTCCTCGAGCGCGACGCGGAGGACGTTGCGCTCGACCGCGCCCAGCCGGTCGGCCGTCCACTCGTCCGACGCTGCGGTGATGCGCGCGTCGAGCTCGGCGGCGTGCGCTGCGACGGCGTCTGTCACCTGCCGCGTGTACTCGTCCACCTCTCCTTCGTGCAGCGAGCCGAGCGGCGTGCCGGTGACGTCCCACTGGTAGAGCAGGAACACGGCCGCCCGCCTGGCCTCCCGGCGGCTGATCTCGGCGCTCACGCGTCCAGCTCCTCCACGGAGACGTCGACCGCGTCGACGGCGAGGTGGCACATCCGGCCGAGGGCGTCGGCGACTTCCCGCTGGACGTCGCGAGCCACCTCGGGCAACACCATGCCGTAGGCAACCGCGAGCTCGAGGTCGACGCGGGCGTGCCCGTCCTCGATCGCGATCGTCACCTTCCGCCGCGGGCGGCGCACGCGCGCCCCGTCGACACCGTCGACGGCGCGGACGACGATCTGCGTCAGGGCACCGTCGGTCACCTTCACGTCCGGCGCCAGCGTTCTCATGCCTCCACCGTCGCGAGCTGCACCTGGTCGAGAAACGACGTGGAGTACTCGCCGCTCTGGAACTGCTCGCTGCCGAGGATCTCGTACAGGACGTCGCGCGTCGTCGGCACGCCCTCGATCTCGAGCTCCTCGAGCGCCCGCCGCGCGCGGGCGATCGCGAGGTCGCGGTCGTTGTCGAGGACGACGACTTTCGCGATCATCGAGTCGTAGTACGGGGGGATGGTCGAGCCCTCCTCGACGAACGTGTCCACGCGGACTCCCGGGCCGAGCGGAGGCCTGAAACGCGTGAGCGTGCCGGGCGACGGACGGAACTCGTGTCGCGGATCCTCGGCGTTGATCCGCATCTCGATCGCGTGCCTGCTGCGGGACGCTCGCCCGCCGTGCTCGAGCGCCAGGCCCGCGGCGATCCGCACTTGCTCCCGTACGAGGTCGAGGCCGGTGACGAGCTCCGTGACCGGGTGCTCGACCTGAAGTCGCGCGTTCAGCTCGATGAACGAGAAGGCGCCGTCCGGCCCGACGAGAAACTCGAAGGTGCCGGCGTTGCGGTATCCGATGTGGCGGCATGCGCGCTCGGCAGCCGACTCCATCTCCTCGCGCAGCTCCGCGTCCAGCGCGGGCGACGGCGACTCCTCGATGAGCTTCTGGTGACGGCGCTGGATCGAGCACTCGCGCTCTCCGCACGTGAGCACGTTGCCGTGGTCGTCGCACAGCACCTGTATCTCGACGTGGCGCGCGGGCGTGATCGCCTTCTCGACGTACAGCGTCCCGTCGCCGAACGCCGCGTGTGCCTCGGCGGCCGCGCGCTGGAACGCGTCCTGGAGCGCGCCGGCCTCGGTGACGAGGCGCATTCCCTTCCCGCCGCCGCCCGCTGCGGCCTTCAGCAGGACGGGGAATCCGAGCTCCTCGGCCGCAGCCTGCGCCTCGGCCGGATTCGTCGCTCCCTCGGTGCCGGGCACGAGCGGCACGCCGGCGGCGCGCATCTCCTGCTTGGCGAGCGCCTTGTCGCTCATGCGCGCCATGACGTCCGCCGGAGGTCCGATGAAGACGAGGTCGTTGTCCTCGCACATCCGGACGAACTCGTCGTTCTCCGCGAGGAAGCCGTATCCGGGGTGGACGGCCTCGCAGCCCGTCGTCGCCGCGGCGGCGATGACAGAAGGGATGCTGAGATAGCTCTCCGAGGCCGGCGGCGGACCGATGCGGACGGCGCGGTCTGCAAGCCGGACGTGGAGCGCGTCCTCGTCGGCGGTCGAGTACACGGCGACCGCCTCGACGCCGAGCTCGTGCAGCGCGCGGATGATGCGCACGGCGATCTCGCCGCGGTTGGCCACTAGGACGCGGTTGAACACGCGCAGAGTCTACGGACGGCGCCGCCTCGAACCTTGTTCAGCGATCCCGCACGAGGGCCGGAACGAACGCGAAGCGTTCGAGCCGGCCGGACTAGCGCGCGGGGATGGCGCAGCCACCACCGCGCGCGCAGAAGAAAACCTGCGCCGATAGACCAAAGAGCTCGCGGGCTCCGCCCGCGAGCGCTCCCGCGAAGCGGGACCCTTCATCGTCTGAAAGTGCGCAGCACTTTCAGACGGCGTCCAAAGGACGGCCGGTGAGCGGTTCGAGCTCGAACAGGACCTGACCGAACTCGACGGGCTGCGCGTTCTCGACGCCGATCGAGCGGACGATGCCCTCGAGATCGGCCTTCACCTCGTTCATGAGCTTCATCGCCTCGAGGATGCAGAGCGTCTGTCCCGGCCCGACGACGTCGCCGATCTCGACGAACGGGGGCGCGCCCGGTTGCGGCGCGCGGTAGAACGTGCCGACCATCGGCGACTCGACGCGGTGGTAGCCGTTCGACGGCCGCGCGGCCGGAGCGGCAGGCACGTCTGGGAGCGCGAGCGGCGCGTCGGAGGCCGGCACGGTCTCGGCGCTCGAGCGCACGGAGACGCGCATGCCGTCCTCTTCGATCGTGATCTCGCCGATGCCGGTCTCCTGGACGATGCGGACGACCTCGCGGATGCGTTCTGCGCGGGCCTTGTCGACGGCGGCGAGCTCGTCGCCCTCGCCGGTCGCGCGGCCGCGGATACCGAGCAGGAGCCGCTCGGCGTCCTCGCCGAAGAGGCCGAGCAGGAGGAGCTCCTCCTCGCTCGCGGCCATGCCCTCGGCCTGCTCGCGCACCTCGCTCAGTCCCGGTGCGACGTCCTCTTCGCTCTCCGGGTCGGTCGTCAGCTCGACGGCGCGCACGAGCGCCGGGTCGATGGGGCCCGGCGGCACGCCGAACCGGCCGGACACGAGCGAGCGGAGCTCGTCGACGATCGTCAGGTAGCGGCTCGCCGCGAGAACGTTGAGGAGCGCCTGCGAGGCGAGCACGCCGCCGATCGGCGCCGCCAGCGGCGGCCAGCCGACCTCCGCGCGAATGCGGTCGAGCTCCTCGAGGACTTCCTCGAGCCGGTCGCCGGCACCTTGCGCGCGGAGCGTCGCGTCCAGACCGGCGACGAGCCCTGCGGGAACGTCGTGCTGCGCCGCGCGCACGGCGACGCGGGGCGCGAGCGGAGCAACCGGCTCGTCGCCGATGTGCTCGTCGACGAGGTCGGACGCCTCCCACAGCCGGGCGACATCGACGCCGGGATCGAGCCCCATGCCGGCGAGCGCCTCAGCGAGGGCCTCGCCCGAGACCCGGTGCAGCGACAGCGCGAGCGGATAGATCGCGCAGGCGATCAGCTGCGCACCGGCCTCGGCCGCTTTCAGCGTCGCGGCGAGTGCGCTGCCGCCGGCTCCCTGCACGTAGATGCCGACCGGTAGGCCGCTCGCCTCCGCGAGCGCGTGCACGAGGTCCTCCGCCTTGTGCGGCTGCAGCGAGCCGGTCGGGTCGTGGAGGAGCACCCGCACCGCGCCGAGCTCGGGCAGCGCCTTCGCTCGCTCGATGAGGATGTCGATCTCGCCGGTCGGCCCCGGGCTGTAGACGAGGCCGGCCTCGAAGTCGCGGTCGGCGGCGGCGATCGCCTCGGCCGCCTCGCGCAGGTTGGAGACGTCGTTGAGCGGATCGTGCAGCCGAAACACGTCGATGCCGTTCTCGGCGGCGGAGGCGACGAAGCGCCGGGCGAAGTCGGCGTCGACCGGACGCGAGCCGACGAGGAAGCGGCCGCGCAGCGCAAGGCCGAGCGGTGTCCGCACGCGCGCCTTCAGCGCGCGGATGCGCTCCCAGGGACTCTCGATCCCCCGCTTGACCGCGGCGTCGAAGCAGCCGCCCCCGGACACCTCGAGGTACGCGAAGCCCGCCTGGTCGAGGATCTCGGCCAGGCGGAGCTGGTCGGCGGCGGGCATGCGACCGGCGAGCGGCTCCTGTCCGAGCAGGCGAATGGTGGTGTCGGCGAGGGTCGGCACGGGTGGGACCTTACCGCGGGTTCACACAGGCTTCGACAATGCGGACGTGCTCGCGGTTGCACCGCCGCCGCGGGTCGCGCTCGTCCCGAACGCATCATCGGGACCGGTTGGAGCGCCGGCCGTAGCCGGCGCACCGTCCACACGTGGCGTTAGCCGGACGTCGAGCGTTTCAGCAGCGTGCTGCGCAGTCGGTCGGCCCAGCCCCACCACAGCGAGAAGCCGAGCCACACCCCGCCCCACACGACGAAGAAGACGATGACGACCGCCCCTCCGCCGAGGAAAACGCCGAAGACGATGCCGAGGCCGACGTAGACGGCCAGCAGGACTGCCCGCCAGATCACGGGTGGAAGTCTACGCCCGGCTGATGTAGCGCTTCTCGTGCGGGTCGACCTTGAGCCGGTCGCCCACGTTCACGAACAGCGGAACCTGAATGACCGCCCCGGTCTCGAGCGTCGCCGGCTTCGTCACGTTCGAGACGGTGTCGCCCTTGACACCGGGCTCGGTCTCGACGACGGACAGCTCCACGGACGCCGGCAGCTGAACGGTCGACGGCTTCCCGTCGACGACGAGCACCTGCACGGTGGCGTTCGGCTGCATGAACGGGAGCGCGTCCTCGAGATCACCGTGCGGCACCGCGAACTGCTCGTAGCTCTCGCTGTCCATGAAATGGACGTCGCCGCCGTCGTCATAGAGGTACTGCACGTTCTTCGTCTCGGTGTGCACGCGCGAGAACTTCTCGCCTGCGCGGAACGTTCGATCGACGACGGCTCCCGAGCCGAGCCCCTTCAGCTTCGTGCGCACGAAGGCTCCGCCCTTGCCCGGCTTCACGTGCTGGAACTCGACGATGCGCCACGGCTGGCCGTCGAGCTCGATGTGCATGCCGTTCTTGAACTGGTTCGTGTTCACCGTGTCAGCCACGGCGGTCGAGTGTAGCGGCGACCGCCTAACCCACCTCGACGAGATCCTTCCGGAAGCCGGTCAGGTTCTCGATCCCGCCGTCCGTTACGACGACGTCGTCCTCGATCCGGATGCCGAAGTTGCCACCGATGTAGATGCCGGGCTCGACCGTGACGACGTTGCCGGAGACGAGCACGTCGGTCGACTCGGTCGACAGGCGGGGGTCCTCGTGCACGTCGAGACCGAGCCCGTGGCCGAGCCCATGCCCCATCGCGCCCTTGAACTCGTCGGCGTCGATCACGCTGCGCGCGAGCGCGTCCGCGTCCACGCCTGACAGGCCGGCGCGGATGCCCGCGAGCGCGTTCTCCTGCGCAGCGAGCACGGTCTCGTACGCCTCCTTCTTCCGGCCGTTGACCTGGCCGGTCGCGAACGTCCGCGTGCAGTCGGACGAATAGCCCTCGATCGTGCAGCCGGCGTCGATCACGACGAGCTCGCCGGCGCCGATCTTCCGGTCGCCGGCACGCCCGTGCGGCTGAGAGCCCGTCGGGCCCGAGCCGACGATGAACTCGAACGCCTGTGCCTCGGCGCCCTCCTCGTGGAAGATCACGCCGAGGTCCCAGGCGACGTCGCGCTCGCGCCGGCCGACGAACGGCACGTCGAGCAGCCGCTCGAAGGCGCGATCGGTGATCGCGCATACGCGGCGTAGCGCCTCGAGCTCGCTCTCGTCCTTCACGGCGCGCAGCGCCTCCACGAGGCCCGCGCGCGGCACGAGGTCGAGCCCGCCCGACGACAACGTCTGGTACTGCTCGTACGGCAGGACGGTCTCGAACGCGATCCGCCCCGACAGCGTCTCCGCCAGCTCGGCGATGAGCGAGCGCTTCGTCTGCACGACCTCGACATCCGGAACGGCGCGCGCGGAGTCGATGTAGCGAAAGTCCGTGTAGAGGCGCACGCGATCGCGCTCGACGAGCAGTGCCGCATTCGAGCTGTCGAAGCCGCACAGGTAGCGGATGTTCACGAGGTTCGTCACGAGGAGCGGCTCCTCGAGCTGCTCGCGCAGGCGATGGATCCTGTTCACGCGTTCTCCTTTAGATACTGCAATGCCATCTTGTACCCGTCGGGGCCGTGCCCGGCGAACCGCGTGGCGACGACGTCGGTCATGACGGACTTCCGTCGCCACTCCTCGCGCTCGTCGACGTTGGAGAGGTGCACCTCGACGACCGGGATCGTCAGCGGCTCGAGCGCATCGTGGATCGACCACGCGTAGTGCGTCCACGCGGCGGGATTCACGACCATCCCGTCCGTGTTGTCGTACGCGTCGTGGCACCACTTGATGAACTCGGCCTCGCTGTTCGTCTGCCGGCATTGCACGGTCAGCTCCATCTCGCGCGCCCAGCCGTAGATGCGGCTCTCGAGCTCGGCGATCGAGAGCCCGCCGTACACGTCCGGGTCGCGGCGGCCGAGCATGTTCAGGTTCACCCCGTTGAGCACGATGATCCTCATGCGATCAACCTATCGAGTTCGCGCCGGACGTCCTCCGCGGGTACGGCGACGTCCCACTGCGGCCCGCCCTCCCCGAGCAGCACGAGCCGGAGCTCGCCGCCGACGGCCTTCTTGTCCCGCTGCATCGCTTCCCAGGCGCGCTCGCGATCGACGCGAACGGGAGCAGGCCGCAGGATCTCCTCCACCTGGCCGGGGTCCCGTCCGGACAGGCGGAGCGCGGCGAGCAGGCCGAGGGCGACGGCCCGCCCGTGCGACAGGCCCTCGTAGCCGGCCGCAG
>DATAMX010000199.1:0-3983 GCA_036260475.1 Gaiellaceae bacterium
GCAAGCGCGGGCTTGAGGATCGAGGCCGCGTCGATCGCGCCCTCCGCAGCGCCCGCCCCGACGAGGTTGTGGAGCTCGTCGATGAAGAGAATGATGTCGCCCCGCTGCATGATCTCCTTCATGACCTTCTTCAGGCGCTCCTCGAACTCGCCGCGGTACTTCGAGCCGGCGACGAGCGCAGCGAGGTCGAGCGTGTAGATCTGCTTGTTCTTCAGCAGCTCCGGCACCTGGTTGGTGGCGATGCGCGCGGCGAGACCCTCGACGACGGCGGTCTTGCCGACGCCGGGCTCGCCGATCAGCACCGGGTTGTTCTTCGTGCGGCGCGACAGGATCTGCATGAGCCGCTCGATCTCCGTCTGGCGGCCCACGACCGGATCGAGCTTGCCCTCGGCCGACTGCTTCGTGAGGTTGCGGCCGAACTGGTCGAGGAGCTTCGAGCTCTTCGACTTCTCGCCCGCCGGGCCGCTCGTACCGGGGCCCTGCCGGCGGCCCGGGCCGGAGAGCATGCGGATGATCTCGTTGCGGATCTTCTCGGCGTCGGCGTCGAAGTCGAGCAGGATGCGCGCCGCGACGCCCTCGTTCTCGCGGACGAGGCCGAGGAGGATGTGCTCGGTGCCGATGTAGTTGTGGCCGAGGGACAGCGCTTCGCGCAGCGCGAGCTCGAGCACCTTCTTCGCGCGCGGCGTGAACGGAATCTGCCCGGTCGTGACCTCGTCGCCCTGGCCGACGATGCGCGCGACCTGCGCACGCACCTCCTCGACGGTGATGTCGAGGGACTCGAGCACGCGCGCGGCGAGGCCTTCCTCTTCACGGAGAAGGCCGAGCAGGATGTGCTCGGTGCCGATGTAGTTGTGCTTGAGCGCGCGCGCCTCGTCTTGGGCGAGGACGACGACCTGACGAGCCCGTTCAGTGAAGCGTTCGAACAATCTGCACAACCCCTTTCCTTTGACAGCCCATCGTAGCCGACCACCTTGGGGCTACCGAGCGGCCCGAGCTGTTCAGATAATCGTCCAATGTGCCCTTAAATGAGGTCTCCGAACGTCTCTTCGATGAGCGTGTCGAAACTTGCCGGGAGACCGCCGTCCGGGGCTGCATACGCCCGTAGCGAGTACAGGTAGGACGTCCACTCCTCCACGCGGTCGGGAAACTCGCGGCCGCGCTGCTCCACGAGTCGGTCGAGAGCGAGCACGTTCCAGCGCCCCGGCGCATCGGCCGCAGGAGCCGGCGCCCCCGGTTCCTCGGGCTCGGGGGCCGGCGGGGGCGTCGGCGGGGCCGACGCCTGCGGCGCCGGTTCGGGAGTCGGGGGAAGCGTCGGCAGGGCGACCTGCTCCGGCGGCGGCGGCACCGGCGCGGGCGGCTCCGGCGCGGGCGGCTCCGGCGCGGGCGGTTCGGGCTTCGGCGGCTCCGGCGCGGGCGCGGGTTGTTGACGCTCGCGCGTCGCCAGCTCGGCGGCCCGGCGGGCGAGGTCGAGCTCGCGCTGCGCGACACCGGCGAGACGCGCCGAGATCGCCCGCTCCCGCTCCTCCAGCTCCGCGCTCGCTCGCGGGTCGACAGACGAAGACGAAGCGACCGGGGGCGGCGGCGCAGCGTGGCGCTCGCGCACCAGCGCGGCCTCGCGGGAGGCGAGATCCGCAGCCTGCTTCGCGAGCTCGAGCTCGCGCGCGCTGTAGGCCTCCTGCCGCGCCGCCTCGCGGTCGATGATGGCCGCCTCGCGTGCGGCCAGTGTCTGCTCCCACTCGGTGAGGCGCGCGATGCGCTCCTCGGCGGTGCGCTGGAACTCGCTCTCGCCCGCGGCGAGCGCCGCCTGCCTCTCGTCGATTCGCTGCTCCTCCACCCTGAGCCGTTCGAACGTCGCGCTCAGATGCTTCTCGATGTCGGCGCCGAGCCCCTCGGAGCCCCTGTTCCTCTTCTTCGGCTCCTTGGCGGCCTTCGGCGCCTCCACGCCTGCGTCCTTCGGGGTGCGTCGCCGCCGGAGCAGGAGCAGGAGCAGCAACAGGAGGAGCAGGAGGACGACGACAGCCGCGATCGGGATCGCGTGGTGGCGCTCGTTCACCCAGTGGGGAGTCGCGAATACGACGGTCCGGGCGCTCATGGACCCATTATCGCCGCCTCGGTGGCTACCATCGCCGTGCCTTGGGCAGCGCGCTCATAACGGGTGGGGCCGGCTTCATCGGATCGCACCTGTCCGAGCTCCTGCTCGACCAGGGCACCGAGGTGTTCGTTCTCGACGACCTCTCCACCGGATCGGAGCGCAACGTCGCCCACCTCAGGGAACGCCGCGACTTCCATCTCATCGTCGACTCGGTGCTGAAGTCGTCGGTCGTGAACGAGCTCGTGCACCGTTGCGACGTCGTCTACCACCTCGCAGCGGCGGTCGGCGTCCGGCTGATCGTCGAGGAGCCGGTGCACACGCTCGTGACCAACATCCAGGGCACGGAGAACGTGCTCGACCATTGCAACCGCTTCGGGAAGCGCGTGCTCGTCGCGTCGACGTCGGAGGTGTACGGCGACCGCCGCGAGCCGGAGGCCCTCTCGGAGGAGAGCAAGCGGATGTACGGCCCGACGACTGCGCGACGCTGGGCGTACGCCGAGTCGAAGGCTCTGGACGAGTTCCTCGCGCTCGCATATCACCAGGAGCGCGGGCTCGACTGCGTCATCGTCCGGCTCTTCAACACGGTCGGGCCGCGTCAGAGCGGCCAGTACGGCATGGTCATCCCGCGCTTCGTCCAGTCCGCGCTCGCCGGCCGTCCGCTCGAGATCCACGGGGACGGCACGCAGACGCGCTGCTTCTGTCACGTGCAGGACACGATTCGCGCGCTCGCCGGGCTGATGGACGCGCGCGACATCTCCGGGCAGATCTTCAACGTCGGCTCGACCGAGCGCGTCACGATCACCGAGCTCGCGCAGCGCGTGCTGACGCTGACGGGATCGTCGTCGACCACCGTGCCCGTGCCGTACGACGAGGTCTACGGCCAGGGGATCGAGGACATGCTGCACCGACAGCCTGCGATCGAGAAGGTGTCGGGCGCGATCGGCTGGCAGCCGACACGGAGCCTCGACGAGATCCTCGGCGACGTCGTGCGGTACGCACGCTCCGCCCCGGCGCTCGTCGCCGACGAGGTCTAGTTGTCGGTCTTCTCGCGCAGCAGCGGGAAGAGGATGACGTCGCGGATCGTGTCGCGGCCGAGCAGCACCATCGCAAGCCGGTCGATGCCGATGCCGATGCCGCTGTTCGGCGCCATCCCGTACGACATCGCCTCGACGTAGTCCGGGTCGCCCGGCTCGGCCTCGACGTCGCCGGCCTGGCGCTCGCCCGCCTGCGCGGCGAAACGCTGCGCCTGCTCCTCGCTGTCGTTTAGCTCGCTGAAGGCATTTGCGAACTCCATGCCGCCGACGACGACCTCGAAGCGCTCGACGATCGTTTCGTCGTCGTCCGTGGTGCGCGCGAACGGCGACAGCTCGATCGGCCAGTCGTAGACGATGGTCGGCTGGATCAGCTCCGGCTCGACGAAGTGCGAGTACGCGTGGTCGACGAGCTGCGACCAGCTCTTGTCGCGCGAGACGTCCACGCCCGCAGCGATGAGCCTTGCGCGTAGCTCGGCCTCGTCCCGCGTCCAGACGCCGTGCGCGTCGAGCGCGTCGACGAACTTCACGCGCGCCCATGGCTTCGCGAGGTCGATCTCGTGCTCGCGGAACCTTGCCTTCGTTCCCCCGATCGTCGCCTGCGCGGCCTGCTCGACGAGCGTCTCGGCGCGCGCCATCGTGTCGGTGTAGTCCGCGTAGGCCTCGTACCACTCGACCTGCGTGAACTCCGGTGAGTGCTTGTACGAGTAGCTCTCGTTGCGGAAGTCCTTCGACAGCTCATACACCTTCTCGAGGCCGCCGACGATGAGCCGCTTGAGATACAGCTCGTCGGCGATGCGCAGGTAGAGATCCTGGTCGAGGAGGTTCGACGTCGTGACGAACGGCTCGGCGAACCCGCC
>DATAMX010000138.1:0-4022 GCA_036260475.1 Gaiellaceae bacterium
CCACCATTCCCCCTGCAGCACGGTCGAGTTCACCTGTGCCCAGTAGATGGTGACGCCCCAGCTCGTGGCGGACTGGTCGCCGAGCCCGAGAAACTCCAGCCCCGAGTCGACGAGGAGCGCGATGTAGAAGACGAGCACGAATGCCGCCGCTATGCGGCTGATCATGTTCGGCATCAGCTCGCCGAAGACGATGCGCCAGGTCGGCTCGCCCGACGCCTTCGCCGCGAGGATGAAGTCGCGGTTCTTCAGGGTCAGCGCCTGGGCGCGCAGGATGCGAGCCTCGAACGCCCACAGCACGAGCGCGATGACGGCGATCATGGTCCACATTCCGCGCGTCTTCAGGTACCCGGAGGCGACGACGAGCAAGGGAATCGCCGGAATCGTGAGGAAGACGTTCGTGAGCAGGTTGACGAGCTCGTCGACGATCCCTCCGACGTATGCGGCGGTGATGCCGAGCACCGCCGCCACGAGCGTCGCGAACGCGCCGGCGAGGGCGCCGAGCGCGAGCGACCGGCGCGCGCCGACGACCACCTGAGAGAAGACGTCGCTCCCCTGGTCGGTCGTACCGAACAGGTGGTTCCAGGAGGGCGCCTGCCGCGCCGCGAGAAGGTTGAAGTCGTTCGGGTGCGCAACCGAGATGAGCGGGGCGATGATCGCGACGAAGACCATGAAGCCGACGATCAGCAGGCCCGTCCGGGATTTCCGGTTGCGCAGAAGGAGCGCGAGCCACCCGGGTACGCGAATGCGGCCGAGCTGGATGCCGCGCTTCGGCGCGACAAGCGGGAGGTCGAGCGCGGTCGGCTCGAGCTGCGCCATCAGGCCGTCCTCAGCCGCGGGTCGAGGACGAAGTTGAGAACGTCCATGATCAGGTTGGCGACGATGACGCAGACGGAGAGCACGACGAGGACGGCCTGCGCGAGCGGGTAATCATTTCCGAGCACGGCGCTCTGAAGCGTGAATCCGACGCCGGGGTAGCTGAAGACGATCTCGATGAAGACGAGGCCGCCGACCGCGCTCGCGAACTGCGCGGCGAAACCGTTCAGCGGCGGAAGGATCGCGTTGCGCCCCGCATAACGCGTCATGACGCGGCGGTCGCGGAGGCCCTTCGCGTGCGCCATCCCGACGTAGTCCTCGCTGATCGTGTTGACCATGACGGTGCGCATGTTCAGCACCCAGCCGCCCGTGTACGCCGCGATGATGGCGAGGATCGGCAGCTGCGAGTGCCGGAACGCGCTCGAGACGAACCTCCAGTTCCAGCCGGGGATGACGTCGTTGTCGTACGCGTGCTGAATCGGGAACCACCCCGCCTTGAGGCCGAGGACGTAGAGCCCGAGCAGTGCGAGGACGAACGCGGGGAAGGCACTGACCGTCATGAAGGCCGGTACGACGACGCTGTCGGTGAAGCCGCCGCGCCTCCAGGCCGCGACCATGCCGACACCGGTTCCGATCACGAACGCGAGGATGAACGCCACGCCCACGAGGAAGATCGAGTACGGCAGCGTCCGGCCGATCACCTCGGACACCGGCGTCGGGTAGTTCGACGTCGAGAGACCGAAGTTGAAGTGAGCGATCCGGTGCAGGTACGTGACGTAGTCCTGCCAGATGGAATGGTGACCGCCGCCGAGGAGCGCTTCGTACGTCTGGACGATCCCCGGGTTGGCCGCGAGCTGGGCCGGGCTGAGGTGCTGCAGGAGCCCGGCGATCGGGCTACCCGGCATCAGCCTCGGGAGCAGGAAGTTCACCGTCAGCGCGACCCAGATCGCGAAGACGTAGAAGCCGAGCCGACGGGCGAACCAGCGCATGCGTTCTTCGGAGGGTAGACCGGCGGGCGGCGCGGGGACCGCCCGCCGGTGGAGGGTTCTACCCCTGTCGAACTAGGCTCCGGCCTGCCCTCCCGGGCAGATCCGGGTGAAGGACAGGATGTTGTCCGGGAACGTGGTGAAGATCGGGTCGCCGAAGAAGTTCTTCTGCGTGTCCCAGCAGTGGAAGTACTTCGTGCTGTAGGTCGACCAACGGGGGCCGATGAAGAGCGGGACGATCGGGAGCTGGTTCAGCCACAGCTTCTCCAGCTGGGTCGCGATCGTCTGCTGCTTCTCCGGATCGAGGGTGACCTTCCACTGGTCGAGCAGCTTCGTCGCAGTCGGGTCGGCGTAGTGCTCCCAGTTGCCGGTCGGGCTGCCGTCCTGGCCGGCCGGGATGAACGCGTTCTGCGACATGTTGGCGTAGAAGTACCCGTACGGCGATCCCTGCGAGCCGCCCTGCCAGAGCAGTGTCGGGAACTTCGTCGCCATTGCATTCGGCTGCCAGGAGCCCCAGTCGGGCTCGAGCGCGACCTTCGAGCTGATGCCGATCGCGCTGAGGTTCTTCGTGATGATCTGGTTCGACGCGACCCAGTCGGACCAGCCCGAGATCACGTGGATGTCGAGTGAGACCGGGTTGCCCTTTGGGTCGATCAGGCTGCTGCCCTTGTACGTGAACCCGGCGTCGGTGAGCATCTTCTTCGCCGCGGTCGGGTTGTACGTGGCCATCGCCTTGGCCTGCGCCTTGACGGTCGGGTCGGTGACCCAGCCCGGGAAGAGACCGCCCAGCCCGATGGCGTCGACGGGCGGCGCGTAGCCGTACTCGCCGAGCTTCGACACCGAGTTCCGGTCGATCGCCAAGCTGAGCGCCTTCCGGAAGGCGACGAGGCTGTACGGATACTGCGTGTCGTCGAGGAGCAGGGAGACGGGATACGCAGCGGTCGCATAGAACGCGTGGAAGTGCTTCGGGTCCTTCGCCGTGTACGCCTGTGCGACGTTCGGGACGAAGTTGTGCGTCCAGTCGACCTGCCCGCTCTGGATCAGCGCGAGCGCGCTGTCGTTCGAGGCGGCCTGCACGTACTCGAGGCAGGGGACCTTCGGGAGGCCCGGCTGCCAGTAGCTCGGGTTCTTCGAGAAGACGTAGTCCTGCGTCGTGAAGCGCGAGATCTTGTCGAACGGTCCGGAGCCGACGGGATTCGAGTTCAGGTACGTCGACGGATCGGACACCTTCGACCAGATGTGCTGCGGGACGATGAACTGGCGGTTCAGGATCGCGGCGATGAACTGCGAGTCCGGCGTCTTCAGCGTGATCGCCACGGTGTAGGGGCCGTGTGCCCGGATCGACTGCACCTCGTTGCCCGCGCCGGTCAGGCCGATGCGATCCATGATCGCGTTCTGATGGCCTGCGGTGAGGCTGTACACGACGTCGAGTGAGGTGAGCGGCTTGCCGTCCGACCACTTGACGCCCTTCTGGAGCTGGAGCGTGAGCGTCTTGTTGCCGTTGCTCCAGGCCCACGACTTCGCGAGCCACGGAACGGGCTTCAGCCCGCCTTCACCGACGACGATGAGCGGCTCGTAGAACGCGCCCTGCACGAACGAGCCACTCGGCAGGCCGGTTGCGGTGTAGGGGTTGAAGTTCTTGACGAAGGCCGGGTCACCGGATCCCGTCATGACGAGGCACTTGTGTGCCGCCGTCAGCGAGGCCGAGCCGTTCGTCGCCGCCGGAGCCGAAGCGGTCCCGAGGAGGGCGAGAACGGCGAGGCCTGCAACGACCCCGACGGCCACGAGCCGTCGAGTTGAGCGGAAGCTGCGTCGCATCTGCGGTCCTTTCTCGCCCGGCGTGGGGCGATGGGGCGTTGGTGGGCGCGACGGCCCGTAAACGTTTCCGGAACTGTTACCACCGTTGGCTGGGCAAAGTCAAGAGGCGATTCGACGTTTTTTCGCTCGAGGGCCGAAAAAGTTTCCGGAACATGCTTCAATGCGTTCATGGCCGAGCTGGCGCACTCCCGGGTGACGATCCGCGAGGTCGCGGACGAGGCCGGCGTGTCGATCGCCACCGTCTCCCGCGTGCTCAACGGCCGGGGCGACGTGGCTCCCGAGACGCGTGAGCTCGTCTCCCGCATCATCCAGGAGCGGGGCTACATCGCCAACAGGGGCGCGCGCGGCCTTTCCAACGGCCGCACCGGCCTCGTCGGGCTGCTCGTCCCGCTCATCTACCCGGCG
>DATAMX010000202.1:0-9480 GCA_036260475.1 Gaiellaceae bacterium
GCGGCCAGGTCGCCCTCGCCGAGCTTTTCCTTTGCGGCGGCGAGCTGGCCGGCCATGAGGTCGTCGTACACGGGACGCTCGACGTCCCGGAAGACGCCGACCGGCGTGCCGCCGTGGGAGTCCTGGGTCACCCGCGAGAGCGCGAAGGCAAGGGCGGCCCCCTCGTGGTGCGCGTCGTGGACGAGGACGCCGTCTTCGTCGGCGGCGCAGATCTCGATCGATCCGTCCGAGCGCTGCCGGAGCGCCTTCTCGCCTCCGGCCCCCCACGTGATCGGCTCGCCGTCGCGCAGCGGAATCCGGTTCACGCCCTCCTTGTCGTCCCGGACGAATGCGAACGCGTCGTCGTTGAAGATCGGGCAGTTCTGGAAGATCTCGACGAATGCGCTGCCGCGGTGCTCGGCCGCGGCGCGCAGGACGGCGGTCATTCCCGCCTTGTCGGTGTCGATCGCGCGCGCGACGAACGTCGCCTCCGCGCCGATGGCGAGCGACAAGGGATTGAAGGGCCAGTCGAGCGACCCCATCGGCGTCGACTTCGTCACCTTGCCGAGCTCGCTCGTCGGCGAGTACTGCCCCTTCGTCAGGCCGTAGATACGGTTGTTGAAGAGGAGGATCTTCAGGTTCACGTTTCGGCGCAGCGCGTGGATCAAGTGGTTGCCGCCGATGGAGAGCGCGTCACCGTCCCCGGTCGCCACCCAGACGGAGAGATCCGGCCGCGTCACCGCCAGCCCGGTCGCGATCGCCGGCGCACGCCCGTGGATCGAGTGCATGCCGTACGTGTTCATGTAGTACGGGAAGCGCGCGGCGCAACCGATTCCGGAGATGAACACCGTGCGCTCGCGCTCGATGCCGAGCTCCGGCATGAACGACTGCATCGCCGCGAGGATGGCGTAGTCGCCGCAACCCGGGCACCAGCGCACCTCCTGGTCGGTGCGGTAGTCCTTCGCCGTCAGCGCGAGCTTGTTCCCGTTCGTGCCGTTCTCGCTCACTGGTCCACCAGCGCCTCGATGGCGTCCGCAACTTCCGCCGCGCGCAGCGGCAGGCCGCTGACTCTGTTGTAGCCGACCGCGTCGACGAGGAAGTCGGCGCGTACGAGCTTCAGCAGCTGGCCGAGGTTCATCTCCGGGACGAGAACCTTGTCGTACCGCCGCAACACCTCGCCGGTGTTGCGCGGGAACGGATTGAGATGGCGCAACTGCGCGTGCGCGACCTTGCGACCGCCGTTGCGCACGCGCCGGCACGCGGCCGCGATCGGCCCGTACGTGCCGCCCCAGCCGAGCACGAGCACGCGCGCGTCCCCGTCCGGATCGTCGACCTCGAGCTCCGGGATGTCGGTCGCGATCCCCGCCACCTTCTGCGCGCGCAGGCGCGTCATCAGGTCGTGGTTGTCGGGGTCGTACGAGATGTTGCCCGTGCGGTCGGCCTTCTCGAGGCCGCCGATGCGATGCTCGAGCCCCGGCGTCCCCGGGACGGCCCACGGCCGCGCCAGCGTCTTCTCGTCACGCAGGTAGGGCAGGAACTCACCGTCGGCGTTCGGCTCGGTCGCGAACGTCGTGGAGATGTCCGGCAGCGCGTCCGTCTCCGGCAGCAGCCACGGCTCCGACCCGTTCGCGAGGTACGCGTCGGAGAGGAGATAGACGGGCGTGCGGTACTTGAGCGCGATGCGGCACGCCTCGATCGCGGCGTCGAAGCAATCCGAAGGCGAGCACGCGGCCACGACCGGCACCGGCGACTCCGAGTTGCGGCCGAACAGCACCATCAAGAGGTCGCCCTGCTCCGGCTTCGTCGGCATGCCCGTCGACGGGCCTGCGCGCTGGATGTCGCAGATGACGAGCGGAAGCTCGAGCATGATCGCGAGCCCGATCGTCTCCGCCTTGAGGACGACGCCCGGCCCGGCCGACGTGGTCACGCCGAGCGAGCCGCCGAAGGCCGCGCCGACCGCCGCACCCGCGGCGGCGATCTCGTCCTCCGCCTGGAACGTGCGCACGCCGAAGTTCTTGTACCCCGCGAGCTCCTCGAGGATCGCGCTCGCCGGCGTGATCGGATACGCGCCGAGGAAGAGCGGCAGCTTCGACAGCCGCGAGGCGGCGACGAGCCCGAGCGACAGCGCCTGGTTGCCGGTGATGTTCCGGTACAGGCCGGGCGCCATCTTCGCCGGCTTCACCTCGTACGTGACCGCGAACGTCTCCGTCGTCTCGCCGAACGCGTAGCCCGCCTGGAGCGCCTTCACGTTCGCCTCGGCGATCTCGGGGCGCTTCGCGAACTTCGTCTGCAGGAACTCGATCGACGGCTCGATCGGACGGCCGTACAACCACGACATCAGCCCGAGAGCGAACATGTTCTTCGACCGCTCCGCCTCGCGCGGCGTCACGCCGTCGATGCCCTTGAGCGCGCCGACCGTCAGCGAAGTGAGCGGCACGGAATGCACCTGGAACTCGGCGAGCGAGTCGTCGTCGAGCGGGTTCGCGGCGTACCCCGCCTTCTGCAGGTTGCGCTCGTTGAACGCGTCGCTGTTGACGATCAGCGTCCCGCCCTTCGGGAGGTCTCCGATGTTCGTCTTCAGCGCCGCCGGGTTCATCGCGACGAGCACGTTCGGCGCGTCGCCGGGCGTGAGGATGTCGAAGTCGGCGAAGTGGAGCTGGAAGCCCGAGACACCGGGGAGCGAGCCGGCCGGCGCACGAATCTCGGCCGGGAAGTCCGGCAGCGTCGAGATGTCGTTTCCGAGGAGCGCCGTCTCCGAGGTGAACTGCGAGCCGGTGAGCTGCATGCCGTCGCCCGAGTCGCCCGCGAAGCGGACTATCACCTGCGACAGCTGCTCAACGGGCTTGGCCACCGGCGCCTACAGGGTATCGCCGGGCTCAGGCATCGGCGAGCAGCGCATCGAGGTCGACCGGCTTGGTGAACATCGTCGGCTTCCCCTCGGCGTCGAGCGGCCATTCGCTCTGCGGCCGGTCGTAATAGAGCTCGACGCCGTTCTCGTCCGGATCGCGCAGATACAGCGCGATGGAGACGCCGTGATCGCTCGCTCCGTCGAGGCGGATTCCGGCGGCGAGGACGCGACGGAGCGCATCGGCGAGGGCCTTTCGGTCGGGATACCGGATGGCGGTGTGGTAGAGGCCCGTCGTGTTGCGGGGCGGGGGCCCGCCGCCCTTCGACTCCCACGTGTTCAGTCCGATGTGGTGGTGGTAGCCGCCGGCGGAGATGAACGCGGCCTCCTCGCCGTAGCGGGCGAAGACGTCGAACCCCAGGACGCCGACGTAGAAGCCGAGCGCGCGCTCGAGGTCGGACACCTTCAGGTGCACGTGCCCGATGTCCACGCGGGGATCGATCGCCATCAACCCTGATTGTGCTTGAGCTCCGACTCCTTCCGCTGGGCATCCTCCAGCGAGAGCCTGCCGCCGCAGACCGCCGCGTTGAGCTCGTTCTCGATGCGGTCGACCGCGGCCGCGCGCGGATACGGCTCCGGCCACAGGTTGCGCGGATCGGTCGGGTCGCCGCCGAGCTCGAGGCTGATCAGGTGGTCCTCCTGGTACGCCGATGCCGGACCCGTCTCCCCGTAGGCCCGCATCTGCGTGCGCTTCAGCGCGTTCGTGTAGTCGACCGGCGGCCGGATCGTCGCCGTCCAGCCGTGCGTGCAGATCGTCGAGCGGATGCTCGCCTGCGTCACGTCCGGATTGAGGACACCGGGCGTCCGGGCGAGATCGGCGACCGTCGCTCCCGTCGAGGGGCGACCACCTTCGAGCTTCAGCGCGAGCGCGACGACGAGCAGCGCGAGCGCCGCGAGGACGAGCGCGTGCCGGACGGTCACCCGCCCGACGCTACGACGTGCGCTTCGGCCGCCGCAAGACGCTCTTGCGGACGCGTCCGTACGAGGAGTGCGCCGGCGAAGGACCACGCGACGTACGCCACCCACGGATCGCCGATCACGTCCGTCTGGACGGCGAGCGCGAGCACGGCCGCGAACGCCGCGGTCATGCGCACGGCGCGGGACCGCCAGAGCCCGACGAGGATGGCCAGCCCCCACGCGATCCAGAGGAGCGCGCCGAGCACACCGAGCTCGGCGCCCATCTCGGTGTAATTCGACTCGCCGGCCTTGATCGGCGTCCCCGTACGCGACGCCGTCTGGCCGACGTTCCCGAGCCCGTATCCCTGCGGGTGATGCACGACGGTGCGGACGCCGTCCTTCAGCGCGACCGAGTGCTCGTGCAGCGAGGGCTCGCTCTCGGACAGCGCGTTTCCGCTCGCCGGACCGCTCGCCCGCGACTGCTTGCGCTGGACCACGAGGTCGTGCTTCGTCCAGTGGCCGGTCGGCGCGATGGAGGGGAATACGTGGGCCCAGCCGACCGCGATTCCGACGACGACGACGGCAAGCCCCGCCGGACGCAGGTCGCGCGCGACGAGCGCGAGCACGACGAGCCCGCCGGCGAGCGCGACGAGCGAGGAGCGCGAGAAGGTGAACAGGAGACCGGCGAACGCGAGCGCGCCGAGCGGAAGCGCGACGCGGCGGCGCGGAAGGAGCAGGAGCGCCACGACCATCAGGTAGCCGGAGGCGAGCGGGCTCAAGAACGTCGAGACGAGCCGCCGCAGGAAGTGCTGCTCCGAGCCGGTGTTGTAGATGAAGTTCTCCGGCAGCCTGCCGGTCCCGTTGTAGTGGTAGCCGAGCTGCTTGGAGAAGTAGTCCACGACGCCGTTCGTCCGCCACCAGCCGATCGGCACCGCGTATACGTCGACGATGCCGAGCGCGGCGACGAAGGCCGCGGTGCCGAGCAGCGTCCACGCGAGCCGCCGCAGCTCGGCGCGGCCGATCCGAAGGAACCGGCCGAGCAAGAAGGCACCGACGGGGACGAGATCGTGCTTGGCTGCGAGCGCGACCGTGTGCCGCGTCGCTCCGCCGCCGAGCGCCGATTGCGGGACGAAGGCGTACACGACGACGAGCGCCCCGTAGGCGAGCGCGAGCCAGTCCGCGACGCCGGGGCGGAACGGGAGCGTGCGATCTCGCAACGCGTCCCGTGTCACGCGCGCGAGGGCGACGGCGAGGACGATCTCCTTCCAGGCGGCGATCGCCGTGAGGGTCGACCCGCGGACGCCCGCCGTGTAGAGCGCCGCCATGGCGGCGTTGTGCAGCGCGAGCCCGACGACGAAGAGATAGAGCGCCACGACGGGGCGCCGCCAGACGGCTGCCGCCGCGACGGCCAAGAGCAGCGCGTAGGCCACGAGCTCGACGGCCGTCACGGCGGCAACGGTACAGCCGGTTCGGCCTAGTACGGGCCCCAGGGCGACTCGCCGACGAGCACGGCGAAGACCGCCAGTGCCGCAAGCATCAGCACGAACCGAACGCTCAGCGTCTTCCGCAGCATCTTCCTTCCCCTCCTTTCAATGCCTCGGGACAACAGGACCATGACGGGAGGACAGGACGGAACGGCCCATTGACGACCAAGTCCGAAGGGGTAAGAATCGTGATCGTGACGTCCGAGACCACTCCGGCCGCGGACGAGACCATCGGGCAACGCCTCAAGCGATTGCGGCTGGAGAGAGGGCTCTCTCAGCGCGAGCTCGCGGCTCCGGGCGTCTCGTACGCCTATATCTCCCGCATCGAGGCTGGCACACGTCAGCCGTCTGTCAAAGCGCTGCGCAAGCTCGCCGTCAAGCTCGGCGTCTCGGCCGACTACCTCGAAAGCGGCTCGGAGCTCGATCCCGAGAGCACCCGAGAGCTCCGCTTGTCCGACCTCGAGCTTGCCGTCCGCCTGAGCGACGCCGACGGCAGCGAAGAGGCCCTAAAGAGGCTACTTGCCGAAGCCGAGGCAGCCGCGGATGGAGTCTCTGCATTTCGTGCTCGGGTCGCGCTCGCCGCGATCAGCGAGGAACGGAATGACCTTGCGAGTGCCATCGAGCTCCTCGAGGCGGCCATCGCAATGGATTTCGTCCAGCCGGCAGACTACGTCGACGTGTACGGCCACCTCGGTCGCGCGTACGCAACGGTCGGACGTGCGACGCAGGCGGTGGAGCTGTTCGAGGGCTGTCTCGAGCGCTGCGAGGGGAGCCCAGCGGCCGAAGCGCGTTTCGCCTTGCTGCTGAGCTATGCGCTCACCGACATCGGCGATGTGGCGCGAGCCGAAGAGGTCGTTCGGGCAGCGCTCGACCGTACGAGCACTACCGAGGACCCGTACATGCGCGTGCGGCTCTATTGGTCCATGGCGCGGCTCGCGGAGACCGAGGGTCGCCAAACGGTCGCGTTGGGAAACATCCGCAAGGCGATTGCGCTGCTGGAGACGACAGAGGACGCGCTCAACCTCGCGCGCGCGCACATGCTCGCATCGAAGCTGCTCATCGAGCGCGAGAAGGTCGGCGAGGCATCGGTGCATCTCGATCAGGCAGACCGATTGCTCGGCCTCAGCCCAGCTGTCTCGGACACGGCGGAGATCACCATTCAGCGCTCGCGTATCGCCCGCCTCAACGGCGAGGCGGAAGCCGCGATCGCCTACGCCCGTGCGGCCGTCGAGCTCGAATCGGAGCCGGCCGATCGCGGCCATGCGCTTGCGGTCCTCGCGGACGCTCTCGCGCTCCAACGCGCTGTCGGCGATGCGAACGACGCGTATCGTGAGGCGGTGGCCATCCTCGAGAATGCGGGACGGTGGCGGGCGGCCGCAAATACCTGCAGATCGTGGGGCAACCTCCTCCGCGCAAGTGGCAACGAAGCGGAAGCGATGGACGTGCTCGATCGCGCCGCCGAGCTCGGCATGCGCGCCACGCCGCAGCACGCGCGCTCCGAGCGGTGAGCTTCGAGCTCGCGGTCACGCCTCGCGGGCCGTACTCGCTCGCGCTCTCGGCCCGCCGCTCGAGCGACGCGACGCGAACGTTCCGCGAGGGCATGCTCACGCAGGTGCTCGCCGTGGGCGACCGGGTCGAGACGGCGCGCGCGTGGCAGTCGCCGAGCGGCTCCGTCACGATCCGAGCCGACTCGGCAGCGTCCGCGGAGCGGTTGCGCTGGCTTCTGGCCCTCGACGACGACCACTCGGGCTTTCTCGTCGCCGTGCGCGACGACCCGCTGCTCGGACATGCATCCCGGCAACTGCGCGGGCTGCGCCCCGTGCGCGTGGCGACGGTGGCGCAGGCGCTGTTGCGCGCCTTCTGCGGACAGCTGATCGAGGCGAAGCGCGCGCGGCGGCTGGAGCAGCTCATCGTGCGGAGCCTGTGCGCGGAAGGCCCCGGCCGGCTCCACGTGGCGCCGACCGGAAGCGACCTCGGTGCGCTCGCGCCGTCGCAACTGCGACGTCTCGGACTGCACGCGCGACGGGCTGCGGCGCTCGTCCGGCTCTGCCGCTCGCTCGACCTGGAGCGACTGCACGACCGGCCGACGGAGGCGATCGTGCGCAGGCTCGAGCGCGAGCGCGGGCTCGGGCCCTGGTCGGTCGGCGTCGTCTGCCTCGAGGGCCTCGGGCGCTACGACCACGGGCTCGTCGGGGATCTCGGCCTCATCAAGCTCCTGCGCGCAATGCGCGGCCGCGAGGTCGACGGCGCCGAAACGGCCGAGCTGCTCGAGCCGTACGGCGAATGGGCCGGGATAGCGAGCGTCTATCTGCTCGCCGGACACGGCCGCGGGCTGCTTTCGTTCGACGCCGCGCAAGCCGCATAGGCAGACTCAGAAAATGATCGCGATCCTCGGCTGTGGCCGCATCGGCGAGGCGCTGCTCGGCGGGCTGCTCGGCGCAGGCTGGACGGACATCGTCGTCACGAGCCGCACCGACGCGCGCACAGCGGAGCTGCGCGAGCGGCACGGTGTGGAAGCGACGACCGACAACGCCGCCGCGGTCGCGCGGGCCGAGCTCGTCGTCGTCGCGGTGAAGCCACAGGACATCGACGCGCTGCTGGCGGAGGTCGGACCGCTGCTCAAGGTCGAGCAGACGGTCCTATCGATCGCCGCCGCAATCCCGACCGCGCAGGTGGAGGCGCGGGTCGCCGACGGGGTACCCGTCGTGCGCGCGATGCCGAACGCACCCTCGATCGTGCACGAGGGCATGGCCGGCATCTGCGCCGGGGCACACGCCGGCGAGGCGCATCTCGCGCTCGCCGAGGATGCGCTCGCGCATCTCGGTCGGGTCGTGCGCGTGCCCGAGTCCACGATGGACGCGGTCACGGCGCTCTCGGGATCGGGGCCCGCGTACTTCGCGCTGCTCGCAGAGGCGATGATCGAGGCGGGGATCCTGCTGGGCGTCTCGCGCGAGATCTCGACGACGCTCGTCGTGCAGACGATGCTCGGTACGGCGAAGCAGCTGCGCGACCTCGGCATGCATCCCGTCGAGCTGCGCGAGTCGGTCACGTCGCCCGGAGGGACGACGATCGCCGCCATCCGCGAGCTCGAGCAAGCGGGCGTGCGCGCTGCGTTGCTCAACGCGGTGCAAGCGGCGATGACCCGTGCAGGCGAGCTCGCGAGCGCGCACGAATGAGCAGCCTGTGCGAGATCGTCGTCGCCGACGATCCTGCGGCCACGGTCGCAGACCTGCTCGCCGCCGCTGCGCGGAAGGGAGGGCACATCGTCCTCACCGGCGGCTCGACACCGGCGGACGCGTACGAGATCGCCGCGGAGCGCCAGCCCGACTGGAGCCGCACGGAGCTGTGGTGGGGCGACGAGCGTTGCGTGCCGCCGGACGACGAGCGCTCGAACTACGGGATGGCGAAGCGCACGCTCCTCGATCGTCTCGACGCGCAACCGGCGGCCGTGCACCGCATGCGCGGCGAGCTCGGCCGCGATGCCGGCGCCGAGCACTACGACCGCGAGCTCGGCGACCTCGCCCGCTTCGACCTCGTGCTGCTCGGCCTCGGGCCGGACGGCCACGTGGCCTCGCTCTATCCCGACCAGCCGACGCTGGACGAGAACGAACGGCGTGTGCTCGGAGCGGAGGCCAAGCTCGAGCCTTACGTCGACCGGATCACACTGACGCTGCCGATGCTGCGCGCCGCGCACGCGATCGTCTTCCTCGTGGCCGGGGAGGACAAGGCGGAAGCGGCTGCGCGCGCCTTCGGAGGCGAGCCTTCGCGCTCGACGCCGGGAAGCCTCGTCCGCGCGGTCAGCGGGACGACGACCGCGGTCCTCGATCAAGGTGCTGCGCACCGCCTGAAAGTGCCGCGCACTTTCAGGCGATAGAGGGTCCCGCTTCGCGGGAGCGCCCGCCGGCCAAGCCGCCGAGCTCTTATCAGTGCAGGCGACGGTTTCGTTCTGCGCGCGCGGTGGCGGCTACCGCCGTCCCCACGCGCTGGTGCGGCCGTATCGAACGCTTCGCGTTCGTTCCGGCCCGAGATGGTCGACATCGGTGGGACGCTTACAGCCGTAGACCTCCCGCCTCAAGCCATGAACAAGGCCTGCGCGTAAGCCAGGCGCAGCCGGCTTACGCGCAGGCGCACCAGCGGGCGGGGACGGGCGGTAGCCCGCCACGGCCCGCGCAAAACATCGAGACGCTGACAACCCTAAAGCTCCCGCGAAGCGGG
>DATAMX010000196.1:0-2353 GCA_036260475.1 Gaiellaceae bacterium
ATGAGCTCGTACGCGAGGCCGGCGATGAACGGCAGCAGCGCGATGCGCTCGACGATCAGCCAGTACCAGGCCGGCCGCCCGAAGAACGCGAAGACGAAGACGGCGATGACCATCACCCAGAGCAGGAAGGCCGTGCCGCAGCGCGGGTGGATGAGCGAGTAGCGCTGCACCGCTTCGGGCTCGAGCTCCTCCCCCGCCTCGTACGCGTTGATCGCCTTGTGCTCGGCGCCGTGGTACTGGAACACGCGCCGGAGGTCGGGCAGGAGCGAGATCAGGCTGAGATACGCGACGAAGATCGTGACGCGGATGAGGCCCTCGACGATCACGAACCAGCCGCCGCTCTTGATCGGCAGCGTCTCGGTGATGAGGCCGGGCGTCACCTTGAAGAGCGCAACTGCGAATCCGATCGCGATCGCGAACGCGAAGATGAGCGCGCCGCGCGAAAGCTCCTTCTCCGCCTCGGCGGGATCTGCGCCTTCCTCCTGCGCCGCGTAGTTCGCGGAGATGGCGAGCGCGCGGAATCCGATCGCGAGCGACTCCCCGAGGGCCATGACGCCGCGGATGACGGGGAAGCGGAAGATCCGGTGGCGCGCCATGGCGGAGTCGATCGGCCGCGTCACCTGCGCGATCGAGCCGGCCGGCGTCCGGACGGCGACGGCCCAGTTCCCGGGGCTGCGCATCATGACGCCCTCGAGGACGGCCTGGCCTCCGACGGTCATTCCCTAACGGCTCCTAGCTGCTGCGCTTGGCGCGCTCGGCGCGCTCGAGCCTGCGCTGGAAGCGCTCGACCCGTCCACCGGTGTCCACGAGCTTCTGCTTGCCCGTGTAGAAGGGGTGGCACTGGGAGCAGATCTCGACGTGCAGCTCCGGCTTGGTCGAATGGACCTGAAACGTGTTCCCGCAGGAGCACGTCACCGTGGACAGCACGTAATCGGGATGGATACCGGCTTTCATCGCCCACCCAGGATAGCAGCGGCCTGTTCGGCTACCACGTTGCCGCCCGAGACCACGGCGACCGTCGAGCCCGCGAGATCGACTTTCCCGGCGAGGATCGCCGCAACAGCGGCTGCTCCCGCGGGCTCGCAGGCGAGCTTCGCTCGCGCGTAGAGGAAGCGCATGCCGTCCGCAATCTCCGCTTCGCTCACGAGGACGGTATCGACAGCGCCGCGGCAGATCTGGAGGGCGAGCTCCCCCGCGAAGGGGGGTGCGAGGCCGTCTGCGATGGTGCTCGTCTCCACGCGGACGCTGTGGCCCGCCTCGAGGCCCGCCCGGAAGGCCTGCGCCTGCTCCGGCTCGACCGCCACGATGCGGGCACGACCCGCCAGGGCGGTGACGATGCCGGAAACGAGACCGCCTCCGCCGACGCCGACGACGACTGTCGCGACGTCGGGCACGTCCTCGAGGATCTCGAGCGCGAGCGTCCCGTGGCCGGCGATGACGTACGGATCGTTGTGGGGATGGACGAACACGCGGTCGGTGTGTGCGAGCGCGCGTTCGTACGCGACCGACGGGTCGGGCGACGACAGATCGACCGTCGCGCCGTAGCTGCGTGTCGCCTCGACCTTGCCGGGGTTGACGCCCTCCCACATGGAGACGAGGCAGTCGACGTCGTACTGCGCCGACGCCCACGCCACCGCCTGCGCGTGGTTGCCGGCCGACCACGTGACGACGCCGCGCCGGCGCTCGTCGGGCGTGAGCGCGGCGATGCGGTTCAACGCACCGCGCGCCTTGAAGGAGCCGGTCTTCTGGAACAGCTCCGCCTTCAGGTGCGCGCCGAGCGCCGCCGACGAGAACGTCGGCGTGCGGTGAACCCGTCCGGCGATCGTGCGCCGGGCCTGCTCGACGTCGATCACACGAGCACGGTGTCAGACACGGAGACGGGCAGCCGGACGGTGAACGCGGTCAGGCGCTCCGGCTCGCTCGCGACGTCGACGCGCCCGCCCATCGCCTCGGTCAGCTCCTTCACGATCGCGAGGCCGAGCCCGGTGCCGACCGGCCGTTCGCGCCCGTAGCGCTCGTGCAGGTAGAAGCGCTCGAACGCGCGGTCGCGCTCCTCCTGCTGGAGGCCGGGCCCGGTGTCCTCGACGCGCAGCACGCCGGGCGCGGTGACGACCCGCACCTCCCCGCCCCGCGGCGTCAGGCGCAGGGCGTTCTCGACGAGGTTCGACACGACCTGCAGCGCGCGGTCGGCGTCCGCGACGGCCGGCGCGCGACCTTCCGAGACCGCGACGAGCTCGACGCCGAACGCAGCCGCTTGCTGCTGGTAGCGGCGGACGGCGTCGGCGGCGACCTCGGCGAGGTCGATCTCGCTCGGGTGGACGCTGAAGTCGGTGCGGTTCATGCGCGCGAGGTC
>DATAMX010000023.1:0-20000 GCA_036260475.1 Gaiellaceae bacterium
GGAAGGAGGTCTCCGGCGACGAGCTCTTCGCCGCGTACCTCGCTGCGATCGGGGAGCGCGACCCGGAGCTGCACTGCTACCTGCACGTCTGCGACTCCTCCGCCGGCGACGGCATCCCCGTCGCGGTCAAGGACGTCATCGGCACCAAGGGGATCCCGACGACGGCGGGCTCGAAGATCCTCGAGGGCTACGTCCCGGTGTACGACTCGACCGTCGTCTCGAATCTCAGGCGGCACGGGCTGCGCATCCTCGGCAAGACGAACACGGACGAGTTCGCGATGGGCTCGTCGACGGAGAACTCGGCGTACGGGCCGACGCACAATCCGTGGGACCCCTCGCGCGTGCCGGGCGGCTCCGGCGGGGGATCGGCGGCCGCCGTCTCGGCGGGGCTTGCGCCGTGGGCGCTCGGTTCCGACACCGGCGGGTCGATCAAGCAGCCGTCCGCGCTGTGCGGCAACGTCGGCCTCCGACCGACGTACGGCACCGTTTCCCGCTACGGCGTCGTCGCGTTCGCGTCCAGCCTCGACCAGGTCGGGCCGGTGGCGAAGACGGTGCGCGACTGCGCGTTCCTGTACTCCGTCATCGCGGGGCGCGACCCCTGCGACTCGACCACGGTCGACGCCCCGGAGGTCGTGCTTCCACAGGGCGAGGACCTCGAGGGCGTGCGCGTCGGCCTGCCGCGCGAGCTGAACGAGCACGCGGCGATCGACGCCGGTGTGCGCGCGTCCGTCGAGCACGCGATCGAGCTCCTCCGGCAGCTCGGCGCCGAGGTGGGGGAGTGCTCGCTTCCGCGCTCGGTCGACTTCGGCTTGCCGTGCTACTACCTCGTCGCTCCCGCGGAGGCGTCCTCGAACCTCGCGCGCTACGACGGCGTGCGCTACGGCTACCGCTCGCCGAATGCGGTCGACCGCCTCGAGATGTACAAGCACACGCGGGACGAGGGATTCGGCGACGAGCCGAAGCGGCGCATCCTCATCGGCACGTACGCGCTCTCGGCCGGCTACTACGACGCGTACTACGGCCAGGCGCAGAAGGTGCGTACCGTGATCGCGCGCGAGCACGCCGAGGCGTTCGAGCGCTTCGACGTGCTCGTGACGCCGACGTCGCCGACCGTGGCGTTCGAGCTCGGCGGCAAGACGGCCGACCCGCTCGCGATGTACGCGTGCGACCTGTTGACCATCCCGTCGTGCATGGCGGGCCTGCCCGGGCTGAATGTCCCGTGCGGCCTCTCCGAAGGCTTACCGGTCGGCCTGCAGCTAATCGGGCCGCAGTTCGCGGAGAACACGCTCTTCCGCGTCGGCCATGCGCTCGAGCAGGCCATCGGCTTCGACTTCGTCCCGGAGCGGCTCCGTTGAGCGCCATGCGCTTCGAGGATCCTGCGGCCGACTTCATCCCGGCGGTCGAGCGCGTCTTTGGCGTGACGCCGCGCGTCCTCGACGGGTCGCGGGCCGTCCTCGTCGGTGATCTGAAGCTGACTCTCGAGGCGGGGGAGCGCGAGCTCTGGCTCGTCCGCGTCCTGCCGCCGGCACTCGAGGATTGGATGGCGATGGTCGAGGTGCACGACGACATCGAGGACGCGGTGCGCGAGGCGAAGGAGCTGGCCGCGAGTGTCT
The DNA here is from genome assembly GCA_036260475.1 of Gaiellaceae bacterium. GTDB lineage: Bacteria > Actinomycetota > Thermoleophilia > Gaiellales > Gaiellaceae > Palsa-739. The sequence continues at coordinate 1,614 of DATAMX010000023.1, forward strand.
GACTGGGAAGCGGTCATCGGGCTCGAGGTGCACGCGCACCTGAAGACGCGCACCAAGATGTTCTGCCGCTGCGCGCTCGAGTACGGCGCAGGGGAGAACACGCACACGTGCCCGGTGTGCCTCGCGCATCCCGGCGCGCTGCCGGTGATGAACAGGCGTGCGATCGAGTTCACGATCAAGCTCGGCCTCGCGCTCGAATGCGAGATCGCCGAGCGCGCGATCTTCGCGCGCAAGAACTACTTCTACCCCGACCTGCCGAAGGGGTACCAGATCAGCCAGTACGAAGCGCCGCTGTGCGGGCCGGGCAGGCTCGCGATCCCGGTGGACGGCGGCGAGGAGGTCGTTCGCATCGGTCGCGCCCACCTCGAGGAGGACGCGGCGAAGACCGTGCACGCCGGCGGCGCGACGGGTCGCTCCGTCGGCGCCACCGCGTCGCTCGTCGACTTCAACCGCGGGGGCACGCCGCTGCTCGAGATCGTCACGGAGCCCGACATTCGCTCGGCGGAAGAGGCGCTGCGCTTCCTCCGCCTGCTTCGGCAGACGATCGTCGAGCTCGGCATCTCCGACGCGGAGATGGAGAAGGGGACGCTGCGCGCCGACGTGAACGTCTCCGTGCGCGAGCGCGGTGAGGCGGGCTACCGGCCGCGCTGGGAGATCAAGAACATGAACTCGTTCACGTTCATCGGCCGCGCCATCGAAGCTGCAGTGCGCCGGCAGATCGCGGCGCACGAGGCGGGAGAGACGGTCGTGCAGTCGACGTACGACTACGAGGCGGACACGGACGTGCTCACGGTGCACCGCTCGAAGGAGGAGGCGGACGATTACCGCTACTTCCCGGAGCCGGACCTCGTGCCGGTCGAGCCGCCCGCGGATCTCGTCGACAGGCTTCGCGCGGAGCTGCCGGAGCTGCCGGGCGCGCGCATCCGCCGCATCGAGCCCCACGTGGGCTTCGCCCTCGCGAACGAGCTCGTGTCCACCGGCAACGACCGCAAGGCCGAGCTGCTCGCCGCCGAGGGCGTGGAGTGGCGGGCGGCGGCGAACGTCGCGATGAACCGTGGCGACTTCCTGCCGGAGAACGCGCCCGCGCTGGCGGCGATCCTGCAGGCGAACGTCACGCGGGAGGCGCTCGACCGGGCGTTCGCGGCCGCGGCGGGCGAGCGCATCGACGCGGGCGACTATCTCGCGCAGGCGACCGTCGGCGACGAGTCCGCGCTCGCGCCGATCGTCGACGCCATCCTCGCGGCGAACCCCGACCAGGTGGCGACGTACCGCGGCGGGAAGGAAGGCGTGCTCGGCTTCTTCGTCGGCCAGGTGATGAGGGAGACGGGCGGCAAGGCCGACCCGAAGGTCGTCAACCGACTAGTTCGGGGAAAGCTGGCTCCATAGGCTCGACCGGCCTGAGCTCGTCGAGGCTCGGCGCGTCGCGGATCGACGGCGAGAGCGTCGCGAACGCGGTGAGGAGCACGAGCATGATCGTGAAGACCGCCATCGTCGTGCGCGCCGAGAACGAGCCGAGCAGGAAGCCGGCCGCGAGCGAGCCGAGCGGCGCGCCGAAGATGGCGATCGTCCGGGCGACGCTGTTCACGCGGCCGGTCAGGTGGTCCGGCGTCACCGCGACGCGATAGCCGATGATCACGGCGTTCAGCGTCGGGGCGAAGAACGCCGACGGCAGGAAGGCGCCCAGGAGCACGTAGGGGCTCGGGTACACGAGGTACGCCGCGACGAGCAGCTGGATCCAGTACGACCCGACGACGATCGCGCGCATCCCGAGCAGCTTCTGCAGTCGCGGCGACAAGGCCGAGCCGGCGAGGGAGCAAACGCCGAACAAGGTGATGAGGAGCCCGATCTGGGCGCCCGACAGCCCGTGCCGTCGCGCGATGACGATGAACGCGAGCACGATCCCCTCGAAGACGAGGTTCGTCCACGTGAACATGAGCGCGCACGTGCGCAGGAACGGGCGCGCCCACAGGAAGCGGAAGCCCTCCGCGAGCCGGCCGCGCAACGGCGTCTTGTCTCGGGCCCGTTCCTCCTGAAACGGCGTCCTGATCGCGAGCAGCGTCGCGAGCGAGAACACGGGTGAGATCGCGCCGGCGAGGAACGGGAAGGCGCGGCCGATCCCGAAGAGCGAGCCGCCGAGGGGCGGGGCGACGATCGTCACCGTCGAGTACCGCGCCTGCTCGGCCGCGGCCGCCGTCGGCAGCTGCTCGCGCGCGACGACCGACCGCAGGGCGCCGATCTCCGCGATGTTGAAGAAGACGTACATCGACCCCTCGAGGAACGCGACCGCCGCGACCTGCGCGAACGTGAGGTGTCCGACGGCGACCGCGACGACGATGCTCGCGAGCGCGCACGCGCGCACGACGTCGGAGACGATCATCATCCGCCTGCGCGGGAACCGGTCGACGGCGAGCCCGGCGACGAGCCCGAAGACGCCCCACGGGGCGACGCGCGCGAAGCCCACGATGCCCGCCTTCGCCGGCGAGTGCGTCAACGCGAGGACGAGCAGCGGGTACGCGATCACGGTCGACTCCGACCCGATGGTCGAGAGCACCTGCCCGGACTGGAGCAGGATGAAGTCGCGGTTCTTCCGTAGCGGCTGCGTCACGCCGCGCGGAAGACCTTGAAGTCGCCGCTGACGGTCTTGCCGCGGACCACGAGCATCGGGCCGTCCGGGCCGATGTTGCCGATGTCGCTGCCCAGCGCCACCTCGGAGTCGAGGTCGCCCGACACGGATCCCGCGTCGACGTCGAGGTTCGTCCCCGCTGCGACGCCGACCTCGATGTCGCCGGAGACCGATTGGACGGTGACCTTGCCTTCGCGCGTCGACTCGATGCGCACGTCGCCGGAGACGGACTTCGCGGTCACGCCTCCGCCGACCGAGGCGACGGTCACGTCGGCGGAGACGGACTGCACCGTCAGCGAGCCGCCGACCGCGCCGAGGCGGACGTCCCCGCTCACCGTCTTGACGTGTGCGTCGCCGGCGATGTCGGCGTCGACGGTCAGGTCGCCGGACGCCGACTTCGTCTCGAGCGCCGCAAGGCTGCCGCGCGCTCGCATGTCCGCCGACGCCGTCGCCAGCTCTGCGCGACTCGCGTGGGGGACACGCGCGTGGACGCGGAGCGGCGCGCGGCCGATGGTGAGATCGGCGAAGGCGATGGTGACGCCGAACGGGCCCTTGCCGCCCTCGAGCTCGACGACCAGCCGGTTTCCGACGAGCTCGACGCGCGTCTGCGCGACGAGGCGGTCGCTCCCGTCGAGCTCGACGGTGGACTCCTCACCGTCGACGGTCTCGACCTCGATGTCGCCGGCCGGGATCCGGATCTCGAGCTCGACGGGCTCAGGGGTGTGGAACGTGCGCGTCTCCATCTCAGGCGGCGGGGCGGATCGAGGACTCGGGGACACCGGACGGGTCCTCGTAGATCCAGTGGACGCGGACGGTCGGGGGCGGCGCGAGGACGATCATCGTGGCTCCTTTCAGCTCCGGCCGTAGCCGGTGAGGCGGCGGCGGCTGCCGCCGGACGGGGTGCGGGCTTCGAGCGTGCGCGCGAGCACCTGGACGAGCCAGGTGTTCACGGAGACGCCGTGGAGGGCGGCGGCCGTGTCGAGCCGGGTCTTCAGGCTCTCCGGAAGCCGCAGGGTGATGCGGGCGGTGAAGGCCTCGTCGGCGGGCTCCGCCGGTGGGGCCTCTTCTTCCTCGGGAACGTAGACGAGCTCCGGGTCCGAGCCGGCGAACCGGATCTCGACGCGGCCGCGGTCGAGCTGCGAGCTCAGCTCGAGGGCGGCCTCGCCGAGCGCCTCGAGGAGGCGCCGGCCGACCGCCGACTCGAGCGCGACGGCCAGGAGGTCGGCCGCGCGGGCGGTGGACTCGTCGCCGACCGCCGCAACGCGGGCGAGGTCTTCGCGGAGTGCCTGGACATAGCCGTCGATCTGCATGACGGCACTATGACATCACAATGATGTCGTTGTCAAGTCACTGCGATGTCAGATCAGGCCGCAGATCCTCGCAGTGTTCGGCCACGGCCAGAAACCCCTGCTCTGGCGGGCTTTCTCCGCTGTCCAGATCTGCTCCAGGGGCGTCCAGTGATCGGCGGTCCCCTTCAGCCGGTAGATCCAACCGCCGTACCGCTGCTGGAAGGTCAGGCTCATCTGGAGGCCGCCCCAGTAAGGGCCGCCGACGTCGTTCCAGGCGCCCTCGTAGTGGTGGATGCACATCCACTCGCTCATGTGCGGCGGGTGTTGGGCCAGCCGGTGGGCCTTCAGGTCACGCTGCTGCCAGACGCGAATCGTGCGCTCGAGATCGCCGACGGCCATCCCCGCGAGCGTACGGCCGGCGGTCTCCGTCCGAGGCGAGCCCGTGAGCCGCTGCCAGTACCACGTCTCCCGCTCGTAGCGCTGGAGCCTGCCCTCGAGGTAGCGGAGCGCCGCCGCATGCCCGGAGCGGCTGACCGTCTTGACCGTCTGCTGAGCGCCGAGGGCCGCAGAGACACACACCAGGAACAACATGGCCGAAGCCAGGAGTAATCGCCGCAATATTCCTCCCTGAGGTCGCTTGCACGGTCGTGGGCCGAATGGGCTGGGGATCCCCCTCCGCAAGGGGGAAGCACCGCTCGGCGCGGCTATGCGTCAGATCACCCTAGGGGCGATTTCGTAAAGACGGTGTCAATAAACCGCGCGAAAGCGTGGCAGGCGCCACAAACCCGGCGTAGAGCAGCGCGGCCCCGGCCGCGATCCCCACGGCCGCGCCGCCAGCGCCGAGGCCGGCGATGCCGCTCCCCGCGGCGGCCGCAGCGACGCCGAGGACGATGAGGCTGTTCCCGAGCGGACGCCGGCGGATCGAGCGCAGCGCGACGGCGACGACCGCCGCCGTCCCGAGGATGTTGGCCGCGATCGCGAGCAGGCGGGCGGGGGCGAACGCCAGGTGGTCCTGTGCGGGCGGGATCCCGTGCGCGGCGAAGACGCCGTGCACGGGCATCGCGAGCGCGACGCCGGCGGCGAGACCGGCGTAGCCGAGTGCGACCGCGCCGGCGCGGCGAAGGCCTGCGAGCGCGAGCGACCCGGCGCCGAGCAGCGGCGCCGTGAGCAGTGCGCCCGCGGCGTAGTAGACGCGGAACGCGCGTGCATCCCACTGCGCAGCCTCGCCCCACGCGATCGCCCCGGCTGCGACCGCATACGCGGCGAGCGACCACGCCCAGATGAGCATCTCCGGTCGTGACCTGCGGGAGAACAGCCTCCCGGCGAGTCGGAGCGCGACGAGCGCAGCCGCGAATCCGAGGAGCGCGCTCACTCGACCACCGCGAACAGCCGCCACGCTTCCGGTACGCCCTTGAGCTCGTGCACGCCGCGGTCCTCGAACGTGATACCCGACCCGGCGACGAGGTCCTTCACCGTCTGTGAGACGAGCACCTCCCGGGCCCGCGCAGTCGCGGCGACGCGGGCCGCGATATGGACGGCGATCCCGCTCAGCTTCGCCTCGATGCGCTCGCACTCGCCCGTGTGCACTCCGGCCCGGATCTCGACGCCGAGCGGGGCCGTGCTCGCGTGAATCGCCTGTGCGCACCTGATCGCGCGCGCGGGGCCGTCGAAGGACGCCATGAACCCGTCGCCGGCGGTGTCGACCTCGTGTCCACGGAATCGCAGGAGCTCGCGCCGCACAGACGCGTGATGATCTTCCAGGAGGTCGCGCCAGCGGCGGTCGCCGAGCGCCGCCGCCTTCTCGGTCGAGCCGACGATGTCGGTGAAGAGAACGGTCGCCAGCACGCGGTCCGTTTCCGGGGCGCGGCGGGCGCCGGTCAGGAACTCCTCGATCTCGTCGGCGAGCGCATCGGTATCGCCGAGGAAGACGATGTGGTCGGCGCCCGGCAGTTCGACGAGCTTCGCCTGCGGGGTCGTATCCGCGAGCCAGCGGCTCATCCCGACCGGGACGACGGGGTCCCCCGTGCGGTGCAGGAGAAGGGTCGGAGCCTGGATCGAGGGAACGACGGCGCGCACGTCGATCTGCTGGAAGACCTCGCCGAGCTCGCGAAAGCCCGCCTTGGATGCGATCGAGCGCTCGAAGCGCGCCCACCAGCGCTCCGCCTGCTCGTCCCAGTGCTCGGGGGCCTGGCGCCGGAGGTTGATCCCGGTCCCCATGTCGTCCGTGAACGTGTGCAGGAACTCTGCCGCCTCCTCCGGCGTGCGGCCGTACGGCCAGTCGTCGCTGCGCATCGTCTTGACCGATGCTGCGTAGAGGACGAGCGCGCGCACGCGCTCCGGGTACGTCGCGGCGAAGAGCATCGTCATGGCCCCGCCGCGCGCTGCGCCGAAGATCGCGGCGGTCTCGCTTCCGGTCGCGTCCATCACGGCCCTGAGATCGTCCATCTGCAACTCGAGATAGGGCGGCTCCGGACCCCGGTCGGAGAGGCCGATTCCGCGCATGTCGAACACGATCAGGCGCGAGAACGAGGCGAGGCGGTCGGCATAGCGCGACCAGCGCGGCTCCTCCCACATCACGTCGAGGTTCGAGAAGATCCCGTTCGTGTAGACGAGGTCGATCGGCCCGTCGCCGAGAACGGTGTACGCAATGTGGACATCGCCGTTTCGGGCGTAGGAGATTGTCCGGTCTCCGGACGGGATCATGTCGTGAGCCTAAGCTAGGGTCGAGGAATGAAGCGGTACCTGTTCACGCCGGGCCCGACGCCCGTGCCGCCGGAGGTGCTGGCGGCGATGGCCGCGCCCGTCGTGCATCACCGGAGCCCCGACTTCAGGCCGGTCTACGAACGGTGTCTGACACGTCTGCGCGAGGTGTGCCGCACGGAGTCGGACGTCCTGCTCTTCACCTCGTCCGGGACAGGCGCGTTCGAGTCGGCGGTCGTGAACCTCGTCTCGCCGGGCGAGCCGCACCTCGTCGTCTCCGCCGGCAGCTTCGGCGAGCGCTGGATCGCGATGACGAAGGCGTACGGCGCCGACGTCGACGAGCTCCGGTATGCGTGGGGCGAGACGCCCGATCCGGATGACGTTCGCGCGCGGCTGGCGGAGCGCCAGGCGAAGGCCGTCTGGGTCGTGCAGTCCGAGACGTCGACCGGCGTGGTCGCGGACGTGCAGGCCATCGCCGCCGCCGCGAAGGAGGCGGGCTCGCTCGTCGTCGTCGACGCGGTCTCGAGCCTCGGCGCCGTCCCGTGCGAGACCGACGCGTGGGGCCTCGACGTGGTCGTCTCCGGGTCGCAGAAGGCGCTGATGACGCCGCCGGGCCTCGGCCTCGCCGCCGTCTCCGACACGGCGATCGCCGCAGCCGGCTCGACGCCGCGCTTCTACTTCGACTGGCAGCGAACCCGGAAGGCGCAGCGGGCGCTCGACGCGCCGTTCACTCCGCCGGTCTCGCTCGTCGCCGCGCTCGACGTCGCGCTCGGCCTGCTGCTCGAGGAGGGCCTCGACGCCGCATTCGAGCGGCACGTGCGTCTCGGCCGGGCTGCGCGCGCGGGCGCGAAGGCGATGGGCCTCGAGCTCTTCTCGCCGGACGAGGACCGCAGCGCTGTCGTCACCGCTGTCAGCTCGGCGGACGCCGCTGAGGTCATCTCCCGCGTGCGCGACCGCTTCGGCATCACGCTCGCCGGCGGTCAGGGCGATCTCAAAGGGAAGATCTTCCGCATAGGACACATCGGCTGGTTCGACGTGTTCGACATCACCACGGCGCTCGCCGCGATCGAGCTCGTGCTCGCGGAGCTCGGCGCCGACATCGAGCGCGGGGTCGCAGTGACGGCTGCGCTCGAGGCCTACGAGCACTCGTCCGTCGCGTGAAGGTGCTCGTCAGAGAGTCGATCGCCGACGCCGGCGTCGACCTGCTGCGGGCGCGCTTCGACGTCGACGTCGACCTCGATTCGCCGCTCGAGGACATCGTCGGCCTCTACGACGCGATCGTCGTCCGCTCGGCGACGAAGCTGACGGCGGAGATGATCGAGTGCGCGACGAACCTCAAGGTGATCGGCCGCGCGGGCGTCGGCGTCGACAACGTCGACGTCGAGGCGGCGACCCGCCGGGGAATCGTCGTCGCGAACGCGCCGGAGTCGACCGTCGTCTCTGCAGCCGAGCACACGATCGGCCTGCTCGTCGCGCTCGCCCGCAACATCCCGCAGGCGCACGCAGCGCTGAAGCAGGGCCGCTGGGAGCGGAAGACGTACGGCGGGATCGAGCTCGCGGGCAAGACGCTCGGCGTGCTCGGGTTCGGGCGCATCGGCCAGCAGGTCGCGCGGCGCGCGCTCGGCCTCGGGATGCGCGTCGTCGCCTACGACCCGTACGTCGCCACGGAGCGGTTCCGCGAGCTCGGCGCCGAGCGCGTCCAGACGCCGGAGGAGATCTACGCCGCGGCCGAGTTCATCACGCTGCACCTGCCGCTCACCGACGAGACGCGCCAGTCCATCGACGCGGATGCCTTCGCTCTCATGCGCGACGGCGTCCGCATCGTGAACGCCGCGCGCGGGCAGCTCGTCGACGAGGGAGCGCTGCTCGATGCTCTCCGCTCGGGCAAGGTCGCGGGCGCCGCGCTCGACGTCTTCTCCGCCGAGCCGTACTCGGGCCCGCTGCTCGAGCTCGACACCGTCGTGGTGACCCCGCATCTCGCCGCGTCGACCGACGAGGCGCAGGACCGCGCAGGCGTCATCGTCGCCGAGCAGGTGGCGGCCGCGCTCGAGGGCGGTCTCGTCTCGAACGCGGTCAACATTCCCGCGATCGGCGCGGAGGACATGGAGGTGCTCGGCGCGTACGTCCCGCTCGCCGCGAAGCTCGGACGGCTCGCGCTCGAGCTCTCCGGCGGCCGCGCGGACGAGATCGTCATCACCGCGTACGGAGGCATCGCCGACTACGACACGCGCCTGTTGACGGTCGCAGCGCTCAACGGCGCGTTCCAGGGCCGCGCCGATCGACCCGTGAACTACGTGAACGCGCCGCTGATCGCGCGCGAGCGCGGCATCGAGGTGCGCGAGGAGCGCTCGCAGTCCGCGCGCGACTACACGAACCTCTTACGCGTCGAGGTCAGCACGGGCGAGGAGAGCCTCCGCGTCGCGGGCACGACCATCGGCAGCGAGAATCGCCCGTGGCTCGTGCGTGCGCTCGGCTTCGACATCGAGCTCGAGCTCTCGCCGCTGCTCGTGCTCTTCCGTTACGACGACGTCCCCGGCGTCATCGGCCGCGTCGGCACGCTCTTCGGGAACGCCGGCGTGAACATCGCGAACATGACGGTCTCGCGCAGCCGGCGCGGCGGCAAGGCGCTCATGGTCCTGAGCGTCGACACGCGGCCTCCGGCGGAGCTCGTCGAGCGCATCCGCGCCGAGGGCTTCGACGACGCCCGTGTGATCGAGCTCTAGGCTTCCGCGGCCCGCGGGTTGAGTCGCCGGACGAGCGCGCGCGCCGCGGTCTGCACCTTCTCCACGACGACGAAATGCCCGCGGTGGTCGACGACCTTCTCGATGCTTCCGTCGCCGTGCCCCGGTGCGAGGAGAAAGCGCGTCCCGTCCGCCCGGACGCGTTCGTACTCCTCGAGCGTGATCTCGATCCGCTCCGAGCATGCCGAGTCGTTGCATTCGCAGATGAACTCGGTCGACCCGGAGTCGAAACGCTGCGCGTTCTCCGCGATGCGCTCGTTCACCTCGCGGAATGCCGACTCCGTCCGTGCCTTCCTTTCGGGATTGTCCATGGAACGGAACAACGACTACGGTGCCGTTATGGATACGTGGCCTGAGCCGGTCGAGCGCGTCGCGGCCGTGCTGCGCGCCGCGGCGGTCGACGCCCGCGTGGAGGAGTTCGCAGACGAGACGCCGACGGCCGGCGCGGCTGCGCAGGCCGCCGGCTGCAAGCGGGGCGAGATCGTGAAGTCGCTCGTCTTCGTGTGCGACCAGCGGCCCGTCCTCGCGCTCGTCCCGGGCGACAAGCGGGTCGATGCAGCCCGGCTGTCGGCTGCCGCCGGCGCAGGCTATGCCCGCGTGGCGAAGCCGGAGGAGGTCCGGTCCGCGACCGGCTTCGAGCCCGGCGGGGTGGCGCCGTTCCCGGCGCCGAACGTCGTCCGCGTTCTGATGGACCGAAGCCTCCTCCGGCACGAGCTCGTGTGGATCGGCGCCGGCAGTGACCGGCACATGGCAGCGCTCGCGCCCCACGACCTCGCGCGGCTCGCCAAAGCGGAGATCGGCGATCTGACCTAGGCATCGCTTGCGATGCCGATCTCAGCGCGCGCGGGTCTCCTGCGCGCGCGTCTGCGCTGCCGGACTCCGACGCTCGCCGACCGAACAACCCCGGAGGCTTGACCGCGCATCCGCCGGGTACGATTGGCGGAATGCAGGAGACGAGCAAGATCTGGATGAACGGCGAGCTCGTCGACTGGGCGGACGCAACCGTTCACGTCGGCGCGCACGGCCTGCACTACGGATCGGGCGTCTTCGAAGGCATCCGCGCATACGACACCGACCGCGGAACGGCGATCTTCCGGCTGACCGAGCACATGGCTCGCCTCGAGAGCTCGGCGAAGCTCCTGTACATGGAGCTGCCGTACTCGGTCGAGGAGCTGAAGGCCGCGGCCTGGGAGGTCGTCGGCGCCAACGGGCTGCCGGAGTGCTACCTGCGGCCGATCGCGTACTTCGGCTACGGGCAGCTCGGCGTCGGCTCGCAGGGCAATCCGGTCGACGTCGCGATCATGTCGTGGCCCTGGGGCACGTACCTCGGCGAGGAGGCGTTGCGCGACGGCATCCGGGTGAAGATCTCGAGCTGGCAGCGCGTAGGCCCGAACGTCATTCCGCACGCGGCGAAGGCGACCGGCGTGTACATCAACTCGATGCTCGCGGTCGGCGAGGCCGTCCGCGCCGGGTACCAGGAGGCGATCCTGCTGACCGCCGAGGGGTACGTCGCCGACGGCTCGGGCGAGAGCGTGTTCGTCGTGCGCGACGGCGTCGTGTACACGCCCGACCTCTCCGCCTCCATCCTCGTCGGCATCACGCGGGACACGGTCATCCAGATCGCGCAGGACCTCGGCTACCGCGTCGTCGAGAAGCCGCTGATCCGGACCGACCTCTATCTCGCCGACGAGGTCTTCATGGTGGGCACCGCAGCGGAGGTGACGCCGATCCGCGAGGTCGACGACCATGTCGTCGGGCCGCCCGGACCGGTCACGCTCGAGCTCCAGCAGGCCTATCTCGACACGGTGCACGGGCGCAGCGAGCGCTGGGCCCAGTGGCTCGAGTACGCGCCCAGCCGCACCGAGGCGTGAGGCAGGAGGTCCTTCCGGTCCCGCTCTCGGGGCCGTTCCTCGACGAGCGCGAGGAAGAGCTCGTCGTCGAGGTCATGCGTTCCGGGCGGTTGTCGCTCGGCCCGATGGTCGACCGCTTCGAGGAGCTCTTCGCGGCGAAGCTCGGCGTGCCGTACGCGGCCGCGGTCTCCTCCGGGACCGCCGGTCTCCACCTCCTCTGCGTCGCGGCGGGCATCGAGCCCGGCGACGAGGTGATCACGTCGCCGTACTCGTTCGCCGCGTCGGCGAACTGCTTCGTGTACGAGGGCGGCGTGCCGGTCTTCGCGGACATCGACGGGCGCACGCTCAACATGGACCCGCGTGCGGTCGAGGCGGCGATAACGCCGCGCACGAAGGCGATCGTCGCGGTCGACATCTACGGCTATCCCTGCGAGCTGGACGAGCTGCGCGCGATCGCCGACCGGAACGGCCTCCTCCTCATCGACGACTCGTGCGAGGCGCTCGGCGCGGAGTACCGCGGAGCGCCGCTCGGCTCGCACGGCCCGAGCGCGGTGTTCGCCTTCTATCCCAACAAGCAGATGACCACCGGCGAGGGCGGGATGGTGACGACACACTCCGAGGAGGAGTGGCGGCTGCTGCGCTCGCTGCGCAACCAGGGTCGCGGCGACGAGGGCGGCTGGCTCGAGCACGTGCGCCTCGGGTTCAACTACCGGCTCGACGATCTCCATGCGGCCATCGGCATCGGCCAGCTCGAGAAGCTCGACGAGATCCTCGCGCTGCGCAGCGCCGTCGCGAAGCGCTACGACGCGCTCCTCGGCGGCCTTCCCGGAGTCGAGCTGCCGTGCCCCGACGATGAAGCGCACAAGCGATCCTGGTTCGTCTACGTCATCGCGCTGCCCGACAACGACACACGCGAGCGCGCGATCGCCACCTTCGAGCGCGAGCAGATCGGCTACAACCGCTACCTGCCTTCGATTCACCTGCAGCCGTACATGCGCGAGCGCTACGGCTTCCGCGAAGGGATGTGCCCGGTGTCCGAGGACGCGAGCTCACGCACCCTTGCGCTCCCGTTCTTCACCGCGTTGGACAGCGACTCGCAAGAGCGCGTCGCTGACGTTCTCTCCTCCGCCCTATAGTCACCGTGATGGCGGATCGCGCGCCGAAGATGATCTTCCTCGGCTTCGGCAAGTGGGCGCGCTCGGACCGGATCTACGCGCTCGAGCCGCTCGAGCCCGGCGAGCGGGGCCACGGCCGGCGCACGCGGGTGTGGATCGAAGGGCTGTCCGACCCGATCGTCGCCTCGCGGACGGAGCGGACGATCCTCGCGGACATGGGCCAGGACACCTCGACGAGCGTCGTCCTCGACGCGGCGCTCGACCTCGCCGAGCGGCTCGCCGCCGCCGCCGATGAGGGCCGCGTCGACCTCGCCGACCTCGGCCGCCGGGCCCGGCGCGTGCTCGAGCGGACGGCGCGCCCGGACGAGGCGCAGCAGCTCTTCTGATCCGTGCTCGGGCGTGACTTCTTCGCCCGCTCGGTGCACGAGGTGGCGCCCGACCTGATCGGCGTGACGCTTCTCGTCGACGGCGTCGGCGGCCCGATCGTCGAGGTCGAGGCGTACGACCAGGAGGATCCGGCGAGTCATGCGTTCCGCGGGCCGACCGCGCGCAACGCGGTCATGTTCGGTCCGCCCGGGTTCACGTACGTCTATCGCTCGTACGGCATCCACTGGTGCCTGAACCTCGTGTGCGACGTCGAGGGCCGGGCGGAGGCGGCGCTCATCCGTGCGCTCGCGCCCGAGCACGGGCTCGAGGAGATGCGCGCGCGCCGAGGCGCTCTTGCAGATCGTGCACTGTGCTCGGGTCCGGGGAAGCTCTGCCAGGCGCTCGGCGTCACGCGCGCACACAACGGCCTCGCGCTCGACGAGCCGCCGTTCGCACTGATCGACCGCAGCGGCACGCCGCCGATCGTCACCGGGCCGCGAATCGGGATCACGCGCGCGGTCGACCAGAGCTGGCGCTACGGCCTCGACGGCTCGCCGTTCGTGTCCAGGCCGTTCAGGAAGGCCTGAGCACGAGCCGGACCTTCATACCCGGTGCGGCGGCGACGCCCGCGCGCGGCTGCTGCGCCACGACGCGCCCTGCCTTGCCCGTCACCTGAGGAACGAGCTTCAGCTTCGCGAGGCGCGTTCGAGCCGCCCGCAGCGTCAAACCGATCGTCTTCGGCACGAGGCCGTGCACGGGCTTCGCGAGGACGAGCGTCACCTTGTCGAACGACGAGAGCGTCCCGCCGGCCGGGAACTGCCGGAGGACGACGCCGACCCGCTGGCCGGCGCTCGCCGGCTTGTACACGAGCTGCGCGGAGAGCGGCTGTGAGGCGAGGCGCGTGCGCGCGCTCTCGACCTTCCAGCCGACGACGTTCGGGACGTCCACCTCGTTGCGCTTGCAGTCGGCGGTCCTGCTCGGCCCGTGACCGGTGAAGTACACGATCAGCGAGGTCGACCTGCACAGTCCGTCGTCGAGCTCCACGCGGCCGTCGCGGTACGTCACGCGCTGCGTCCGCGTGGAGAAGTACGGCGGGGACGGGAACGACTTCGGCTGCGCGTTCATCGCCGTCAGCGCCGGCTGCATGAACGCTTTCCAGATCTCGGCCGGGTACGAGCCGCCGACCACCGGGCCGCCGTGGAACTCGGTCAGCATCGGCCGCAGCCGGTCGGGATAGCCGACCCACACGCACGTGACGAGCTGCGGCGTGTAGCCGCAGAACCAGGCGTCGCCGTAGTTCTCGGTCGTACCGGTCTTGCCGGCGACCGCGCGCCCGGGCAGCGCGGCGGCCGTGCCGGTGCCGCCGGTGACGACGCCCTCGAGCAGCTGCGTCAGCAGTGCATCGACGTCGGGCGGGAGCGCACGTGTGTTCTTCGGCACGTTGGCGTACACGACCTGGTGCCCGTCGTTCTCGATCTTCGTCACGACGCGCGGCTCGTCGCCGAACACCGTCCCGTCGACGCGGTTGCCGTCGTTCGCAAACGTCGCGTATGCGCGGGCCATCTCGAGCACGCTCACCGGCTCGACGCCGAGGCCGATGGCGAAGTAGCCCTGCAGCGGCCCGGTGATGCCTGCCGCGTGCGCGGTCTGCACCACATTGGACGGGCCGACGTCCCGCGTGAGCTGCGAGAAGACCGAGTTGTCCGAGACGGCGATCGCCTTCACGAGGTCGATCGGGCCGAGGTACTCGCCCTCGTAGTTGTGCACGCTCCAGTAGCGGTTGCCGAGGAAGATGGAGACGGGCTTCGACGTGTAGGTCGTCAGCGGCGAGATGCCCTCGCGCAGCGCGGTCGCGAGCACGAACGGCTTGAAGGCCGACCCCGTCTGCCGCTCGCGCGCGGTGGCGAGGTTGTACTGGCTGATGTGGAAGTTGCGCCCGCCCACCATCGCGAGCACGCTCCCGTCGCTCGGGTTGATCGAGACGAGCGCCGCCTGCGGGCCGTCCGGGCTCGGCAGGATCTTGTGCACGGCGTCGCGCGCGATCTGCTGCAGGCGCAGGTTGATCGTCGTGTACACGCGAAAGCCGCTTCCGAAGACCTTGCTCGCGCCGAAGCGGTCGATGAGCTGCTCCTTCACGTACTCGCCGAAGTACGGCACCTGTCCCTGGACGCCCGATAGGTGGACATCCTGCGGGCGCGGCATCGGCGCCTTCGCCGCGGCACGGAACTGCCCCGGGGTGATGACGCGCTGCTGCAGCATCAGATCGAGGACCGTGGCCCGGCGCCCGCGAGCCGCCTCGGGATGCGTGACCGGGTCGTACAGGCTCGGGTCCTCGGGGATGCCGGCGAGCAGCGCCGCCTCGGGCAGCGTCAGCTTGGCCGCGCCGTGCCCGAAGTACGTGCGCGCCGCGCGCTCGACGCCGTACGCGCCGTTCCCGAAGTAGATGGTGTTCAGGTAGGCCGTGAGGATGCGGTCCTTCGTCCACTTCTGCTCGAGCTGCCAGGCGAGCGCGGCCTCCTTCAGCTTCCGCGTCACGGAGCGCTCGTTGCCGGTGAGCGCGTTCTTGACGAACTGCTGTGTGATCGTCGATCCGCCCTGCACCGCGCCCTTGTGCCGGATGTCCGCCCAGAGGGCGCGGGCCATGCCGCGGATGTCGACGCCGCGGTGCTGGTAGAAGCGCTTGTCCTCGGTGGCGACGATGGCCTGCTTCATCCACCCGGAGATGGAGCTCGACGGAACGAGCACCCGGCTCTGCGACCCACGGAGGACGGCGAGGATCGTGTGGCCGTCGGACGCATACACGTACCCGTCCACCTGTTCGTGCTGATGCCGGAACGGGTCGAGCCCACCGAGCTGCTGCCCGACTGCGAGGACGACCCCGTACGAGAACGCCGTGACGGCGAGGACGCCGAGGACGGCGAGGAGCGCAAGCAGGCGGAGCTTGCGGATCCGGCGCCGACGCCGGTGTGGGCCCCCCGGCTCCGAGCGATGTCTGCGCAACAGCACGGAAGGGGCGGGATTCTAGCCTCGGTGCTCGCATAGACTCGCCCGCGTGCCCGTCCGCCCGTACGGAACCTGGCCCGCGAGCCTCGACGCGCGCACCGTCGCGCGCGCGGGCGGGCGGCGCTTCACGACGCTGAAGGTCGACGGCGCGCGTGTCCGCTGGAGCGAGTCCCGCCCCGAGGATGGGGGCCGCGTCGCCGTGGTCGACTCGGCGGCGGGCGACCTGACCCCGGCGGGCGCCAATGCGCGCACGCGCGCACACGAGTACGGCGGCGGCGCCGTCTGGTACCACGGCGACACGGTCTTCTACTCCGAGTTCGCGGACAGCCGTCTCTACCGGGACGGCTCGCCGATCACGCCCGAGCCGCCCGAGCCGCACGCGCTCCGCTACGCAGACGGGGTCCTCACGCCCGACGGCTCGACGATCGTCTGCGTCCGCGAGCGGCACGAGGGCGGGGAGGTGCTGAACGAGCTCGTGTCCTTGCCCGCCGACGGCTCGGCGGAGCCGGTCGTGATCCAGTCGGGACACGACTTCTACATGGCGCCGCGCTTCGACCCGGCCGGCGAGCGCCTCGCGTGGCTCGCGTGGGATCACCCGAAGATGCCGTGGGACGGGACGTACCTGTACGTCGACGGCGAGGTCGTCGCGGGCGGCGCCGACGAGTCCGTGATCGATCCGCAGTGGTCGTCGGACGGCGCCCTGCACTGGTGCTCCGACCGCACCGGCTGGTGGAACCTCTACCGGGACGGGGAGCAGCTCACCTCGCTCGACGACGCCGAGATCGGCGCGCCGGCCTGGGTCTTCGGTGCAACGCGGTATGCGTTCCTCGCGGACGGCCGGATCGCCTGCGTCGTCACCCGCCGGGGCGTCGATGCCCTGCAGGTGCTCGAGAACGGGGCGCTGCGGGACCTCGGGCTCGGCTGGACCTCCTATTCGAGCACGGCGCTCGCGGCGGACGGGGCAGGTGTCGTCTTCTCGGCCGGCTCGCCGACGGAGCCGGCCACGCTCGTCTCGTACGACGTCGACAGCGGCGGCGAAGAGGTCGTTCGACGGTCGCTCGAGATCGACCTCGATCCGGCGACGATCTCGGTTCCTCGGGCGATCGAGTTCGCGACCGCGGACGGCGTGAACGCGCACGCGTTCTACTACCCGCCCGCGAATCCCGAGTTCGAAGGCCCGGCGGACGAGGCACCCCCGCTCCAGGTCACGTGCCACGGAGGGCCGACGTCGCACGTCTCGCCGCACCTCGGGCTCGACACGCAGTACTTCACGCAGCGCGGGATCGGAGTCGTCGACGTCAACTACCGCGGCAGCACGGGTTACGGGCGCGAGTACCGGCGGCTGCTCAACGGCCGGTGGGGCGAGATCGACTGGGCGGATTGCGTCTCGGCGGCGAAGCACCTGGCCGAGACGGGCGAGGCCGATCCCGACCGTACGTGGGTGGAAGGCGGCAGCGCCGGCGGCTACGTCGTCCTCTGCGCGCTCGTGTTCGACCCGCACGCGTTCTCCGCGGGCGTGAGCTATTTCGGCGTGGCGGACGCGGAGGCGCTCGCCCTGCACACGCACAAGTTCGAGTCCCGCTACCTCGACTCGATGATCGGGCCGTATCCCGAGCGCGCGGATCTGTACCGCGAGCGCTCGCCTGTGCATTTCGTCGACCGGCTGGAGCGGCCCCTCCTCCTCCTGCAGGGGCTCGACGACAAGGTCGTCCTGCCCGCGCAGGCGGAGATGATGGTCGAGGTGCTCGAGAGCAAAGGCATCCCGTACGCCTACCTGCCCTTCGAGGGCGAGGGGCACGGCTTCCGCAAGGAGGAGAACGTCGTGCGCTCGCTCGAGGCGACGCTCTCGTTCGTCGGGCAGGTGTTCGGGTTCGAGCCGGCCGACGCGATCGAGCCCCTCGTGCTCTCGGTGTCGCCGGTTTGAGCGTCGCCGACCTGACACGGAACGCCGTGGACGTCCTCCCGGAAGGCGGGCTCGACGCGAAGCTGAAGCTCGGGCGTCCGCTGCGGGTGAAGCTCGGCATCGACGTCACCTCGCCGGACATCCACATCGGGCGGGCGATCCCGCTGCAGCGGATGCGTGCCTTCCAGGACGAGGGCCACACCGGCGTTCTCATCATCGGCGACTACACGACCCGGATCGGCGACCCCTCCGGGCGCTCCGCAGAACGTCCGGTCCTCTCCGACGAGGAGATCGACCGGAACGCGAAGACGTACCTCGAGCAGGCGATGGTGATCCTCGATCCCGAGCGCACCGAGGTTCGCTACAACGGCGAGTGGCTTTCGAAGCTGAGCTATGCCGAGGTCGTGCGTCTTGCGCGCGTCATCACCGTCGCGCGGATGCTCGAGCGCGACGACTTCGCGAAGCGCATGGCGGCGCGTGAGCCCATCTCGATCTCCGAGCTCCTGTATCCGCTCATGCAGGCGTACGACTCGGTCGCGATCGAGGCCGACATCGAGCTGGGCGGGACCGACCAGACCTACAACCTCCTCGCCGGACGGGAGGTCATGCAGGCGTACGGCCTCGCGCCGCAGATCGCGCTGACGACGCCGTTGCTCCTCTCGTGGGACGGCGAGAAGATGAGCTCGTCCGTCGGCAACAACATCCCGCTGCTCGCCGCGCCCGAGGAGATGTTCGGCCGCACGATGCGGATCCCCGACGAGCAGCTCGAGGAGTGGTGGAGGCTCGTTGCCGAGCAG
>DATAMX010000208.1:0-4067 GCA_036260475.1 Gaiellaceae bacterium
CACGAACGTGTTTCCGCGGATCGCGTCGCACGAGCGGTACTCGTTCTCCGGCTCGAACATGCTCGCGGCGCAGATCCAGCAGGGAGCGCCGGCCGACGTCTTCGCCTCCGCGAACACGAAGCTGCCCGAGCAGCTGTACGAACAGGGCCTCGTCGAGAAGCCGGTCGTGTTCACGCGGAACGAGCTCATCCTCATCGTCCCGAAGTCGAACCCCGCCGGGATCCACAGCGTCTTCGACCTGCGCAAGCCGGGGGTGAAGCTCGTCGTCGGCGCCGTCGGTGTGCCGGTCGGCGACTACACGCGCGTCGTGCTGCACAACCTCGGGCTCGACGACGTGCTCGGCCATGTCGTCAGCCAGGAGACCGACGTGCGCGAAGTGCTCGCGAAGGTCGCGCTCGGCGAGGCGGATGCCGGCTTCGTCTACCTCACCGACGCCCGCACCGTGCGCGGGAAGGTCGCGACGATCGGCATTCGCTGGAGCGCGCAGCCGATCGTGCGGTACGCGGTCGCGGTGGTGAAGTCCAGCCACCATCTCGCGGCTGCGCGCTCGTTCGTGCAGGCGCTCCTCGGCAAGCCGGCGCAGGCGAAGCTGCGCGCCGCCGGCTTCCTCGCGCCGCGATGATCAAGCGCGCCCCCGTCCTCGCAGCGGCCCTCGCGGGCCTCGCGTTCATCGCGCTGCCGATCGTGGCCGTCTTCGCGCGGCTCTCGTTCCGAGGAGTCTCGAGCTCGATCGTGACCGACGCCCTCGTCGTCAGCCTGAAGACGACCTTCGCGGCGCAGGCACTCGTCCTTCTGGTCGGGACGCCGACGGCCTACCTGCTGGCGACTCAGCGCTTTCGCGGGCGTTCGCTCGTGGTCACGCTCGTCGAGCTTCCGATCGTGCTTCCCCCGGCCGTCGC
This sequence comes from Gaiellaceae bacterium, assembly GCA_036260475.1. GTDB lineage: Bacteria > Actinomycetota > Thermoleophilia > Gaiellales > Gaiellaceae > Palsa-739. Next base: position 900 of record DATAMX010000208.1, read on the forward strand.
AGGCATCGGGCTCCTTGCCGCCTTCGGCAGGTTCGGGCTCGTGCACACCGGCCTGCCCTTCACGCAGGCGGCGGTGGTGGTCGCGGTGGCGTTCGTGTCCGGGCCCCTGTACGTACGCCAGGCGATCGCCGCGTTCGAGGGCGTGGACGAGACGCTTGTCGCCGCGTCGCGCACGCTCGGCGCCGGCCGGGCCAAGACGTTCTTCCGAGTCGTCGTCCCGCTCGCGGGCGGCGGGCTCGGTGCCGGCGAGGCGCTCGCGTTCGCGCGCGGGCTCGGCGAGTTCGGAGCGACCATCATGTTCGCGGGCAGCCTGCAGGGCGTGACCCAGACGTTGCCGCTCGCCGTCTACGCCGAGTTCGCAGTCGACTTCCACACCGCCCTGGCGCTGGGCGGGTTGCTCGTGCTCGTGAGCGCGCTTCTGCTCCTGACCCTCAAATGGCTCGCCTCCTCCTCGACTTCAGCGTTCCGCTTCGCGCTTTCGACCTCGAGCTGACGCTCCCCGTCGAGCGCACCGTTGCGCTCGTGGGGCCGTCGGGAGCGGGCAAGACGTCGGTGCTGCGCGTCGTCGCCGGTCTGTTGCAGACGGCGCGCGGAGGCGTGTCGCTCGACGGCGCGTCGTGGAGCGGACTGCTGCCGGAGGAGCGGCGCGTCGGCTTCGTCTTCCAGGACTATGCGCTCTTCCCGCACATGAGCGTTCGTGCGAACGTCGCCTACGCCGGGCCTGTCGGCGACCTGCTCGAGCGGTTCCGCATCGCGCACCTCGCAGACGCGCGTCCCCGCGAGCTCTCCGGCGGAGAGCGTCAGCGCGTCGCGCTCGCCCGGGCGCTCGCGCGGAATCCGGCGGTCCTGCTGCTCGACGAGCCGCTCGCCGCGCTCGACGCGCATACGAAGTCCGAGGTGCGCGGCGAGCTGCACGAGCTGCTGCGCGACCTGGCCCTCCCGACGTTGCTCGTCACGCACGACTACGAGGACGCGGCCTCGCTCGCGGACGAGGTCGGCGTGCTCGTCGACGGACGCCTGCGTCAGCTCGCGGCGCCGGCCGAGCTCGTGGCGCGGCCGAGCGACGCGTTCGTCGCGTCGTTCACGGGAGCGAACCTGCTGCGCGGGCGCGCGCGCCGCGGCGACCTCACCGAGATCGTGCTGGACGGCGGCGAGCGGGTCTTCTCCACCGACGAGGGCGACGGCGACGTGGGCGTCGTCGTCTATCCGTGGGAGATCTCGCTCGCGCGTGCGCACGCGGCCGACGCGGATTCGGCGTTGAACGTCATCAGCGGCGAGATCGGGTCGGTGGTCGAGGTCGGCAACCGCGTCCGCGTCCGCGTCGGCCCCGTGACGGCGGAGGTGACGGCGTCCTCCGCAGACCGGCTCGGCCTGGCCGAGGGCGGCGTCGCCTACGCGACGTTCAAGGCCACCGGGACACGGCTCGTTCCGCTCTGACACGGCGGACGCGACCGGTACCAGGTACGGGCGCAGACCGGTACCTGGTACCGGTCGTGCCTCAGCGGGGCTTGGACTCGGGGTACCGCTCGAGGCCGTCGTCCGGGAGCGGCTCCCACTCGCACGCGTAGTTCACGTACGTGTGCCACTGCGGGCGGATGTCGTGGCCCGGGTCGAACAGTCCGAGCCGGACGCTGCCGACTTCGCCGGTCTCCGGGTACTTGCTCCACAGCGCGCTGCCGCAGGCGGAGCAGAAGCACTTCGGCCAGCCGTCCTCCGGCTGGTACTCCCGAACGAGCTGCTCGCCCGCGAGCAGCCGGAACGTGCCCGGCGCCAGGCGCGCCTGCGCGGACGCCGCCGTCCCCGTCCTCCGCTGGCACCGCGTGCAATGGCAGTACCCCGCGCTGAGCGGTCTGCCCGTCACCTCGAAGCGGACGCCGCCGCACATGCAATGACCGGTGTACGGAGGGCCCGCCACTGCCCTTCACGATAATCACCGCATGCGTACCACCGCCAAGGCCGACTACGCCGTCCGCGCGGCGGTCGAGCTCGCCTCGTCCGGGGACGGCCCGGTGACGGCGGAGCATCTCGCCGAGGCGCAGCAGATCCCCCTCAACTTCCTCGAGAACATCCTCCTCGACCTCCGCCGCGCCGGGATCGTGGAGAGCCGCCGCGGCGCCGCCGGCGGCTACCTGCTCGCGAAGCCGGCGAAGGAGATCGTCATCGCGGACGTCGTCCGCGCCGTCGAAGGCCCGCTCGCGAGCGTCCGCGGCCTCTCCCCCGACGCGCTCGAGTACGACGGCCCGGCGGCGGCGCTACGCGACGTCTGGGTCGCCCTCCGCTCGGCTGTGCGCTCGGTCCTCGAGCACGTCACCCTTGCCGACGTCGCGAACGGGAAGCTCCCCGCTCACATCACGAAGCTGACGCGGGAGCCGGACGCGTGGGTCCGGCGCTCTCGCTGAACGTGCGCTCGCGCCGCGTCCGCACGTAGACGATGTCGCTCCGCGCGAGCTCGAGCACCTCGGCCTCGTTGCGGGTCAGCTGCACGTGGACCCGCTCGCCGTCGTCGCGCACGAGGTCGACCCGCACCTCGAAGCCCAGCCGGACGATGCGCTCGACCTGGGCCTCCTGCGTCACGCCGTTCGGCTCGTGCGAGATCTCGATGTCGTGCGGCCGCACCCAGGTCTCTCCGAGGCGGTTCACGGGCCCGACGAAGCTCATGACGAACGCGTTCGCCGGCTCGTCGTAGAGCTCGCGCGGCGGCGCCACCTGCTCGACGCGACCCGCATTCATGACGACCACGGTGTCCGCGACCTCGAGCGCCTCCTCCTGGTCGTGGGTGACGAAGATCGTCGTCACGTGCATCTCGTCGTGCAGGCGCAAGAGCCACTCGCGCAGCTCCTTGCGCACGCGCGCGTCGAGCGCGCCGAACGGCTCGTCGAGGAGCAGCAGCTCCGGCTCGGCCGCGAGCGCGCGGGCAAGCGCCATGCGCTGCCGCTGCCCACCCGAGAGCTGCGACGGATACCGCTTGCCGAGGCCCTTGAGCTGCACGAGCTCGAGCAGCTCGGTCACGCGCGCGTGGATCTCGTCCTTCGGCCGCCGTCGGATCGTGAGACCGAACGCGATGTTGTCCCACACCGTCATGTGCGTGAACGGCGCGTAGTGCTGGAAGACGAAGCCGACGCCGCGCTTCTGCGGCGAGACCGCCGTCGCCTCCTTCCCCGAGATGAA
>DATAMX010000133.1:0-35395 GCA_036260475.1 Gaiellaceae bacterium
CCGATGCGCCCGGTGCGGACGAGCTCCTGCAGGCCGTGCGGGCGGACGAGCTCCTCGAAGGAGTCCACGTCCTCCGGCGGGCCGGTGAGCTCGAAGACGATCGAGTCGGGGCCGAGATCGACGACGCGCGCGCCGAAGACCTCACCGAGCGCCATCAGCTCGGCGCGCTTCGCGGGCGGCGCCGAGACCTTCATGAGCACGAGCTCGCGCTCGATCGACTCGCCGGGCACGAGCTCCGCGACGCGCAGGACGTTCACGAGCTTGTGCATCTGCTTCTCGATCTGCTCGAGCGGGCTCGAGGCGCAGTCGACGCGGATGGTGACGCGGGAGACGTCGTGCCGCTCGGTCGGCCCGACCGCGAGGCTGTCGATGTTGAAGCCGCGGCGCGCGAACATGCTCGTGATGCGCATGAGCACGCCCGGCTTGTTCTCCACCAGGACCGACAGCGTGTGCTTCATGCCTCCACCTCTGCGACGACTTCCTCGAACTCGACGAGGTCGAGCGCGGCCGCGCCTGCGGGGATCATCGGGAAGCAATGCTCCCGCGGGTCGACGCGCGCGTCCACGACGGCGGTGCGCCCGCAGGCGAGCGCCTCGGCGAGCGCGCTCTCGAGGTCGTCCTCGGTCTCGACGGTGAATCCCTCGGCTCCGTACGCGCGGGCGAGCGCGGCGTAGTCGGGCAGCGTGTGCGTGAGCCGAATCTGAGAGAAGCGCTCCTCGAAGAACATGTCCTGCCACTGTCGCACCATGCCGAGGTAGCCGTTGTTGACGATGACGACGACGATCGGAAGATCCTCGAGCACGGACGTCGCCAGCTCCTGCTGCGTCATCTGGAAGCAGCCGTCGCCGTCGACGCACACGACCGTCGCATCCGGCCGCGCCGCCTTCGCGCCGACCGCGGCCGGGACCCCGTAGCCCATCGTCCCGAGCCCGCCGGAGGTGATGAAGGAGCGCGGCACGTCGCAGCGCAGGTACTGCATCGCCCACATCTGATGCTGGCCGACACCGGTCGTGAAGACGACGTCGTCGCGGCCGGCGGTCAGCCTCTGCAGGGTCTCGAGCACGAGCTGCGGCTTGAGCAGGTCGCCGTCGCGGCGGTAGCGGAGTGGATAGGTATCCCGCCATTCGGCGATCTGCCGCAGCCACGGCTCGGTGGCACCCGGGCGGCGCGCGTCGGCGAGGATGCGCCCCATCTCCGCGAGCACCGGCTTGAGCGGGCCGACGACCGGAATGTCCGCGTGGCGGATCTTCGAGATCTCGGCGGCGTCGATGTCGAGATGCACGACCGTCGCGCCCGGCGCGAACGCGGACAGCTTCCCGGTGACGCGGTCGTCGAAGCGGGACCCGACGGCGACGATGAGGTCGGCCTTGTTCAGCGCGTAGTTCGACCACTTGGGGCCGTGCATGCCGGGCCAGCCCACGTGCAGCTCGTGCGTCTCGGGAAAGCCCCCCTTCGCCATTAGCGTCGTGACGACGGGAAGGCGCGCGGTCTCGGCGAGCGTGCGCAGCTCCTCCGTCGCGTCTGCGTTGAGCACGCCGCCTCCGACGTAGAGGATGGGCCGCTCCGCCGCGGCAACGGCCTGAGCGGCAGCCAGGATCTGCCGCTCGTGGCCACGGCGGGGCGGCTTCCATCCCGGGAGGGAAACCGTGTCCGGGTACGAGAAGTCGAAGACCGCTTCCTGAATGTCGCGCGGGACGTCGACGAGCACGGGCCCGCAGCGGCCGGTGCGCGCGACGTGGAAGGCGGCCTTGAGCACGTGCGGCAGCTCCTCCACGTCCTGGACGAGCCACGAGTGCTTGACGATCGGGATCGTGATCCCGGTGATGTCGCACTCCTGGAAGGCGTCGCTGCCGATGAGGTTGGAGCGCACCTGCCCGGTGATGCACACGAGCGGCGTCGAGTCCATCCACGCATCCGCGATCGGCGTGACGAGATTCGTCGCTCCCGGCCCCGACGTGGCTATCGCGACGCCCACGCGGCCGGACGCACGCGCGTACCCCTGCGCCATGTGGCCCGCGCCCTGCTCGTGGCGCGCGAGCACGTGGCGCACGGTGGTGCCGCGCGCGAACGCGTCGTACAGGGGAAGGATGGCGCCTCCGGGCAAGCCGAAGGCGACGTCCACCCCCTCCGCCTCGAGGGAGCGGAGAATGGCGTCGGCGCCATTCATCCTCATACGGTCTCCGGCCAGAACTCGGCGTTGCGCATCGTCAGCTGGAACCCGCCGAGGACGCGGCTCGTGAACTCCCGCGTCGTCGCGCGAACGCCGAAGCGGACCGGCTCGTTCACGAGCGCGGCCGACACTGCTCCGGCGAGCGTCTCCGCCGCTGCAGGCTGACCGAGGCCGTGCTCGAGCGTGAGCGCGGTGGCGAAGAGCATGCTGCTGGGATTCACGACGCCGTGGCCTGCGAGCGCGAAGCCTCCGTCGGGCGACGGCACGAACAGGCTGGGCCCGTGCTCCGCGAGCAGCGCATGCGCTGCGACACGGTGCGAGGCACCTGCGGCGGCGATCTCCACCATTCCCTCCGCCCACGCGGGTGCGACGGCGACGACGTCGAAGCGCCCCGGGTTGAAGGCGGCGAACGGCATCGCGTCGCGCGGCGACACGTGCTCGACGCGGACGTGCTCGTGGTCGGGCGCCGCGAGCTGGACGAGCTCGCACCACTCGCTGTCCCCCACGCAGGCGAGCCGCATGCGGCGCCCGCCGGCGATCTCGAACGCGCGCTGAACGCTCCACTCGGCCGCGTCGTCGGTCACCGACGTGACGAACGCGACGTCGTCGTGCCGGCCGAACCGCACGCGGGTCACCTGCGCGCGCAGGTCGAGCTCCGCCATCACGTCGTTCAGCGTCGGCTCCTCTGCGCCGGCCACAAGAACCGCGTCGGCACCGAGAACCGCGTCGCGCGTGCTGGCCGGAACCGTCTGGCCGAAGCGCGCGAGCGCGACGCCGCCGAACGGCGCATGCACCTGGTCGTACGCGAAGCCGTGCACGTGCGCGACCGCGTCGAGCGCGTACATCGCCTCCGCCATCAGCTCCGGCGCCGTGCCGGAGCCCGTGAGACAAGCGATCGTCTTTCTCATGCCGGGGCTCCTTCGAAGACGGCGTCGAGCGGAATGGCGCCGCCGTTGTCGGCGAGCGCCTTGAACCTGCGGAACGCGGCGTTCAGGTCGTCGCCGCTCAGCTCGATCCCGCGCTCGGCGCACGCACGCGCGAACGCGTGCCGGCCCGAGTGCTTGCCGAGCGGCAGCGTCATGCTCACGCCGACGCTCCCCGGGTCAATGATCTGGTACGTCCGCGCGTCCTTCAGCATCCCGTCCTGGTGGATGCCGGCCTCGTGCGCGAACGCGTTCGCGCCGACGACCGCCTTGTTCGGCTGGACGACATAGCCGGTGAGCTCGGAGACGAGCCTCGACGCCGCCGTGATCTGCTCGGTGTCGACGCCGGTCTCGACCTGGAAGTGGTCGGAGCGGATCTTGAGTGCGACGACGATCTCCTCGAGCGAGGCGTTCCCGGCGCGCTCGCCGAGACCGTTGACGGTGCACTCGACCTGGTCGGCGCCCGCATGGATCGCGGCGAGCGAGTTCGCGACCGCGAGCCCGAGGTCGTCGTGGCAGTGGGCCGAGAGCGTCACCTTCCGCAGCTCGGGGCAGCGGCGGCGGACGTCGGAGAGGAAGGTCGCGTACTCGTGCGGCATCGAATACCCGACCGTGTCGGGGAGGTTCACAACGGTCGCGCCCGCCTCGATCGCCACGCGGCAGACGCGGGCGACGAAGTCGGGATCGGAACGGGTGGCGTCCTCGGCGGAGAACTCCACCTCGTCGGCGCGCTCGGCCGCATAGGCGACGGCCCAGCGGGCCTGGGCCAGAACCTCGGCCGGCTCGAGGCCGAGCTTGCGCTCCATGTGGATCGGGCTCGTCGCGAGGAAGACGTGGATGCGCGAGCGGTGCGAGCCCGCGAGCGCCTCTGCCGCGGCGTCGAGGTCCTCGGCGACCGTGCGGGCGAGGGCGGCGACGGTGGGTCGCTCGACAGCGGCGGCGACGGCGCGAACGCCCTCGAAATCGCCGGGGGATGCGCCGGGGAAGCCCGCCTCGACGACGTCGACGCCCAGCCGCTCGAGCTGCTGCGCGATCTCCGCCTTCTCGTCCGGCTGCAGGGCGATGCCCGGCGATTGCTCGCCGTCGCGCAACGTCGTATCGAAGATTTTGATCCTGCGGGACACGAACACTTCCTCCTTGGCTCTACGAGAGAGGGCGCACCTGTGGTGCGGTGAGGTCGGCGTCTGCGCCTCGAAAGGCGCGTGTTCGTGTGCTCTCCCCGTTAGGGGAGAATGAGGATGACGACGAGGAGAATGAGCCCGGAAAGGGCAGGAATGCGTGTCCGGGCGGTCGTCATCGCTCTCGTAGGGTGCACGTCGCACGCGCACTTGTCAAATCCCTCGTATGGACGAAACCGGATAACGGTGTTGGTTTCCGTCCGGAAAGCCCGCTAGGGTCAGTGGCCTGATGCCCCGCGCGACGGTCTTCACGAAGCCGATTTCGACCGTCTTTGCCGCGGCCTTCAAGCACGCGCGCTAGTCGGCATCCCGCTCCCGCCGCCGCCGACTAGCCCCCAAGGCGGAACCTCCTTCTCCTCACCGGAGTTGCCCTTGCCGCACCGTCCAACCGGTTTGTACGACCCCTCGTTCGAGCACGACGCGTGCGGCGTCGCCTTCGTCGCGCGCCTCGACGCGGTTCCGAGCCACGAGACGGTCGAGCGGGCGCTCGTTGCGCTCGCCAACCTCGAGCATCGCGGCGCGGCCGGAGCCGACAAGGACACGGGCGACGGCGCAGGGATCCTCGTCCAGATGCCGGACGCGTTCTTCCGCGGCGAGACCGCCGGCCTCCCGCCGGCCGGACTGTACGGCGTCGGCACCTGCTTCGGAGACCGATGCGACGCGATCGAGGCGGCAATCGAGCAGGAGGGGCAGCGGCTCGTGTGCTGGCGCGACGTGCCCGTCGACGACGCGCACGTGGGCCGGACGGCACGAGCGGCGATGCCGCGCATCCGCCAGTTCGTCGTCGCCGCCGAGGGCCTCGAGGGCGACGCGTTCGAGCGGAAGCTGTACGTCATCCGCCGTGTCGCCGAGCTCGCCGCCGGGCCCGAGCTCGTCATCCCGAGCCTGTCGTCGCGGACACTCGTCTACAAGGGGATGCTGACGGCGCCGCAGCTGGCGCGCTTCTACCCGGACCTGCGCGACGAGCACTTCGAGAGCGCGCTCGCGCTCGTCCACTCCCGCTTCTCGACCAACACGTTCCCGAGCTGGGAGCTCGCGCACCCGTACCGGATGATCGCGCACAACGGCGAGATCAACACCTTGCGCGGCAACGTCAACTGGATGCGCGCACGCGAGTCGCAGCTCGCGTCCGAGCTCTTCGGGGACGACCTGCAGAAGGTGCTCCCGGTCATCCGGCCGGCAGGCTCCGACACGGCGATGTTCGACAACGTGCTCGAGTTGCTCGTGCTCGCCGGGCGCTCGCTCCCGCACGCGCTGATGATGATGATCCCGGAGTCGCAGCCTCGCGAGGAGCTGCGCGGCTTCTACGCGTACCACCAGTGCCTCATGGAGGCGTGGGACGGCCCCGCTGCGATCGCGTTCACCGACGGCCGCGTCATCGGCGCGACGCTCGACCGCAACGGGCTGCGTCCGGGCCGCTGGTACGAGACCGACGACGGCTGGGTCGTGCTCGCGTCGGAGAGCGGCGTGCTCGACGACGCGCCGGAGCGGATCGTGCGCAAGGGCCGCCTCCAGCCGGGGAAGCTCTTCCTCGTCGACCTCGAGCAGCACCGAATCGTTCCCGACGACGAGGTGAAGCGCGAGGTTGCAACCCGGAAGCCGTACGCGCAGTGGTACGCCGACAACGTCCAGCATCTCTCCGGGCTGCCGCCCGCACGCACGGAGCCGGAGCGGCCGGCCGAGCCGCTTCGCCGGCGCCAGCTCCTCTTCGGCTACGCGCAGGAGGACATGAAGGCGATGCTCGCGCCGCTCGCGCGCAACGCCGAGGAGGCGGTCGGGTCGATGGGGAACGACACCCCGCTCGCCGTCCTCTCGCAGCGCAAGCCCCTGCTCTACTCGTATTTCAAGCAGCTGTTCGCGCAGGTGACGAACCCGCCGATCGACTCCATCCGCGAAGCCGTCGTGATGAGCGTCGCCGCGAGCGTCGGGTCGGAGCGCAACCTGCTGGACGAGACGCCCGAGCACGCGCGCCAGCTCGTCATCGCGAACCCGATCCTGCGCGACGACGAGCTCGAGCGCCTGCGCCAGGTCGAGTCGGATGTCTTCCGCTCGCACACGATCGACACGACGTGGCCGGTCGCCGAGGCCGAGGCAGGGCTCGAGCGCGCGCTCGACCGCATCTGCGCCGACGCCGACGACGCGCTCGCGGGCGGCGCGAACATCCTCGTTCTCTCCGACCGCGCGGCCGGGCCGGAGCGCGTGCCGATCCCGTCGCTCCTCGCAACGGCGGCGGTGCACCACCATCTCGTGCGCGAGGGGACGCGCCTGCAGGCGGGCATCGTCGTCGAGTCGGGCGAGCCGCGCAGCGTGCATTCGATCGCCGTCCTCGTCGGGTACGGCGCAGCGGCCGTCAACCCGTACCTGATGCTGGAGATGCTCGCCGACGACGAGTCGCGGGCGCGCGCGATCAAGGGCATCGGCAAGGGCCTTCTGAAGGTGATGTCGAAGATGGGGATCTCGACCATCCCGTCGTACTGCGGCGCGCAGATATTCGAGGCGATCGGCCTGGCACCCGATCTCGTCGAGAAGTACTTCACCTCCACGCCGTCGCGCATCGGCGGCATCGGCCTGCACGAGCTGGCAGAAGGCGCGCTTGCCCGCCACGCGCGGGCGTACCCGGGGACGGGCGACGAGCTCCTTCCCATCGTCGGCCTGTTCGCGTGGCGCCGCGACGGGGAGCACCACCAGTGGAACCCGGAGACGATCTCGCTGCTCCAGCACGCGGTCCGCTCCGGCCGCGCGGAGACGTTCGAGGAGTACTCGCGGGTCGCTAACGGAGACTCGGCGAGACGGTCGACGCTGCGCGGCCTCATGCGCTTCCGCTTCCCCGAGCTCGGAATCCCGCTCGAGGAGGTCGAGCCCGCGGCGGAGATCGTGAAGCGCTTCTCCACCGGAGCGATGTCGCTCGGCTCCATCTCGCGCGAGGCGCACGAGACGCTCGCAGTGGCGATGAACCGCATGGGCGGTCGCTCGAACACGGGCGAGGGCGGCGAGGATCCCGTCCGCTTCGGCGACGAGCGCCGCTCGAAGATCAAGCAGGTCGCCTCGGGGCGATTCGGCGTGAACGCGCGCTACCTCGCGAACGCGGACGAGCTCCAGATCAAGATGGCGCAGGGCGCGAAGCCGGGCGAGGGCGGCCAGCTCCCCGGCCACAAGGTCGACCGCTACATCGCGTCGGTGCGGATGACGACGCCGGGCGTCGGGCTGATCTCGCCGCCGCCGCACCACGACATCTACTCGATCGAGGACCTGAAGCAGCTCATCTACGACCTGCGCTGCGCGAACCCGAAGGCGCGCGTCTCGGTGAAGCTCGTCGCCGAGGTCGGCGTCGGCACCGTCGCCGCCGGGGTGGCGAAGGCGGGCGCCGATCACGTGCTCATCTCCGGTCACGACGGCGGCACGGGCGCATCGCCGGTGTCGTCCATCCTGCACGCGGGCGTCCCGTGGGAGATCGGCCTCGCCGAGACCCAGCAGACGCTCGTGCGCAACGACCTGCGCTCCCGCATCTGGGTGCAGACCGACGGGCAGATCAAGACCGGGCGCGACGTCGTCATCGCGGCGCTGCTGGGCGCGGACGAGATGGGCTTCGCGACCGCGCCGCTGATCGCGTCGGGCTGCGTGATGATGCGCGCCTGCCACCTGAACACGTGCCCGGTCGGGATTGCGACGCAGGATCCCGTCCTACGCGAGCGCTTCGCCGGCAAGCCGGAGCACGTCGTCAACTTCTTCTTCTTCGTCGCCGAAGAGGTGCGTCAGCTGATGGCGCGGCTCGGCATCGCGCGCTTCGAGGACCTGGTCGGCCGCGTCGACCTGCTCGACGCGGACGAGGCGCTCACCCATTGGCGCGAGCGCGGCGTCGACCTGTCCAACATCCTCGCCGCGCCCGAGGGCGCGCCGCTGCGCCGCACGCACGGGCAGGAACCCGCACTGGACGGCGCGCTCGACTGGACGCTGCTCGACGTCGAGGAGGGCGAGTTCACGATCCGGAACGTCGACCGCACGGTCGGCGGGCTCCTGTCCTATCACGCGGTGACGAGCGACGACCCGCGGCCGCAACGTCTGCTCTTCCGCGGCTCGGCCGGACAGTCGTTCGGTGCGTGGCTCGCCGAAGGGATCGAGCTGACGCTCGTCGGGGACGCGAACGACTACGTCGGCAAAGGCCTCTCCGGCGGCGTGCTCGCGCTGCGGCCGCCCGAGAGCGCGGGCTTCCGCGCCGAGGAGAACGTCATCGCCGGCAACACCATCCTGTACGGCGCCACGAGCGGGCGCGCATTCTTCCGCGGTCTCGTCGGCGAGCGCTTCGCGGTGCGCAACTCCGGCGCGTCCGCCGTCGCCGAAGGAGTGGGCGACCACGGCTGCGAGTACATGACGGGTGGCGTCGTGGTCGTGCTCGGCCCGACCGGGCGGAACTTCGCCGCCGGCATGAGCGGCGGCATCGCGTACGTGCTCGACCGCGACGGCACGTTCGCCGAGCGGTGCAACCCCGAGATGGTCGCGCTCGAGGAGCTCGAGCCGGACGACGTCGACGTCGTACGCGCCCTCGTCGACGAGCACCGCGAGCGGACGGGGTCGACGGTCGACGTCGACTACGGCGCATTCGTGAAGGTGATGCCGCACGAGTTTCGCCGCGCGCTCGAGGACGGGGCGATCTCCACCGGCGGCGACGGCTTCTTCACGCGGGAAACCGAAGAGGCGGCTGCGTGATGGGAGAGCTGGGCGCCTTCCTGAAGATCGACCGCGCCGCAACGCCGGAGCGCCCGCCCGGCGAGCGCGTCGGCGACCACCGCGAGTTCGTCCGCACGCTCCCGCTCGTCGAGCTGCGCGAGCAGGGCGCGCGCTGCATGGAGTGCGGCGTGCCGTTCTGCCACAGCGGCTGCCCGCTCGGGAACCTCATCCCGGACTGGAACGACCTCGTGTATCGCGATCGCTTCCGGGAGGCGCTCGAGCAGCTGCACCGCACGAACAACTTCCCCGAGTTCACGGGCCGCCTGTGCCCCGCGCCGTGCGAGGCGGCGTGCGTGCTCGAGATCGACGAGGGCAATGCGGTGACGATCAAGCAGATCGAGCGCGCGATCGTCGACCGCGGCTGGGACGAGGGCTGGATCGTCCCGAGACCGCCGGAACGGCGCACGGGCAAGAGCGTGGCCGTCGTCGGCTCCGGCCCGGCGGGCCTCGCAGCGGCGCAGCAGCTCGCGCGCGCGGGCCACTCGGTGACGGTGTTCGAGCGCGACGAGGCCGGCGGCGGGCTCCTGCGCTTCGGCGTGCCCGACTTCAAGATCGAGAAGACGGTCGTCGAGCGGCGGGTGCAACAGCTCCGGGACGAGGGCGTCACATTCGAGTTCGGGACGGAGGTGACAGGCCCGCTCGCGGGCTTCGACGCGACCGTCCTCGCGACCGGCTCGCGCGTTCCGCGCGATCTGCCGGTGCCCGGCCGCGAGCTCGGCGGCGTCCACTTCGCAATGGAGTACCTGTACGGGCGGAACCGTGCGGTCGCGGGCACGGCGGACCCGGCGATCAGCGCGACGGGCCGGCACGTGATCGTCGTCGGCGGCGGCGACACCGGCGCGGACTGCGTCGCGAGCGCGCATCGAGAGGGCGCGGCCTCGGTGACGCAGATCGAGCTGCTCGGCGAGCCGCCGGAGCGGCGGCCCGACGACCTCACGCCATGGCCGCTCTGGCCGATGAAGCTCCGCACCTCGTACGCGCTCGAGGAGGGCGGCGAACGCAGCTTCGCCGTCTCCACCACCGGGCTGACCGGAAACGGCCGCGTGCAACAGATCCACTGGATGCAGAACAGCGGCGCACCGCCGTTCGAGCCTGTACCGGACACCGGCGAGTCGCATCCTGCGCAGCTCGTGCTGCTCGCGATGGGGTTCGTCGGCCCCGAGGCCGGGCTGCTCGACGCGCTCGGCGTCGCCCGCGATGCGCGCGGCAACGTCGACGCGGCCGAGTTCGCGACCTCCGTTCCCGGCGTGTTCGCCGCCGGCGACGCGCGCCGCGGCCAGTCCCTGATCGTCTGGGCGATCGACGAGGGCCGCCGGTGCGCGCGTGCCGTCGACGCCTACCTCAGCTGAAGTCGACGTCCTTCGTCTCGACCGTCCCGGCCGTACGGCCCGGCGCGGTCTGGTCCGTCCAGTACATGTTCGTGTGGGCGATCACCTGGTCGGGCGGGGGCGCACCCCAGGCCGTCAGGTCCTCGGTCGTGTGCGCGTCCTTGACGAGGATCGCGTCGTACCCGCGTGCGAGCGCGCCGTGCAGCGTGGAGCGGATGCACATGTCCGTCTGCGCGCCGGCGACGACGAGCCGCCCGACGCCGAGGCCGGAGAGGACCGACTCGAGGCTCGTGTCCTCGAAGGAGTCGCCGTAGCGCTTCTGGACGACCGGCTCCGAGTCGTCAGGCGCCAGCTCGGGGACGATCTTCCACGCCTCGTTCCCCTCCACGAGGTTGCCCTCGTCGTTGTGCTGAACCCACACGACCGGGACCTGCGTCTCCCGCGCCTTCTCGACGAGGCTGCCGACGTTCGCGACGACGGCGTCGCGCTCGTGATTGCCCCTGACGACGCCGTTCTGGACGTCGATGACGAGAAGCGCGGTGTTGGGTCTGTTCTCCAGGGTTGTCATGCCCCGGAAGATAACGCCTACGTGTCGCGGCGAACGAGCAGCACTGCCGCGACGCCGACGGCGAACGCGACGTAGCCGAGCGACACGGCGAGGCCGCCGGCCGGCGAGAGGCTGTGCGAGCTGTGCGTCAGCTGGAAGATCGACCGGAAGGCACTGTTCGGGATCCACGGGTTGATCGCGTTCTGCCAGCTCGTCGGGAACACGTTGAGGAGCGGCGGGATGACGAAGAAGAGCGCGACGAACGCGGCGATCCCGCCGGCGGTGTTGCGGACGATCGCGCCCAGCGCAAGGCAGAAGATCCCGAAGAGCATGAGGTAGACGGCGCCGCCGACGACCGAGCGCAGGACACCGTGCGCCGACAACGAGGTATGGAGCGGCTGGATGTTCGAGAGGATCGCCTGGCTGGCCCAGAACGAGACGAGCACGGAGGGCAGCATGAGCGCGAACGACACGACCGCGAAGACGACGATCTTCGCCCACAGCACGGGGAGCCGCTTCGGGACCGCGGTGAAGCTCGCGCGGATCATCCCGGTCGCGTACTCACCGGTGATGACGAGGACGCCGAGCACGCCGATCGCCAGCTGCGAGAGGTTGACGCCTCCGAGCGCGATGTCGAGCGGATGGCGGTCGGCGCGCTCGTGCGGGCCCATGTGCGCCCAGTGCGACGACGTCACCGCGGCGAAGATCGCCGGCAGGCCGATCGTCAGGACGACTGCGACGAGCAGCGACCAGCGCGTCGAGCGCAGCGAGTGGAGCTTCGTCCACTCGGAGACGATCACGCGCGCCTGCGTGACGCGGCCGGTGGACTCGAGGCGCGGGACGGCCGGCACCGTGACGGCACTCATGCCGCCATCTCCGCCTTGAACTCGACATCGTCGCGCGTCAGCTCCATGAACGCCTCCTCGAGCGACGCCTGCTCGAGCATGAGCTCGTGCAGGACGATGCCGTTCGCGGCGGCGATCTCGCCGACCTGCTCGGTCGTCGTCCCGCTGATCTCGAGCACGGTCGGCTCGTCGCTCGTCACGGTGACGTTCGGGCCGAGCACGAGCTCGCGCAGCCTCGTCGCCTGCGGCGAGCGCACGCGCACGACGGCGCCCGAGGCGAGGCGGACGAACTCGTCCACGCTCGTGTCGGCGATCAGCTTCCCGCGTCCGATGACGATCAGGTGGTCGGCGGTGACTGCCATCTCGCTCATCAGGTGCGAGGAGACGAAGACGGCGCGGCCCTCGGCCGCCAGCGCCTTCAGGAGGTTGCGGATCCAGTGGATCCCCTCGGGGTCGAGCCCGTTCACCGGCTCGTCGAGCAGCAACGTGTGCGGGTCGCCGAGGAGCGCCGTGGCGATTCCGAGGCGCTGGCCCATGCCGAGGGAGAACTTGCCCGCGCGCTTGCGCGCGACGTCGTGCAGGCCGACGAGGTCGATCAGCTCGTCGACGCGCGCGCGGCCGATGCCGTGCGTCTGCGCCAGCGCAAGCAGGTGGTAGTAGGCCGACCGGCCGGTATGCACCGAGCGCGCCTCGAGCAGGGCGCCGACCTCGTGGAGCGGCGCGCGGTGGTCGCGATAGTGCTTGCCGTTCACCGTCACGTCGCCGCCCGTGGCCGCATCGAGCCCGAGGATGAGCCGCATCGTCGTCGACTTGCCCGATCCGTTCGGGCCGAGGAAGCCGGTGACGACGCCGGGCTGGACGCTGAAGGTCAGGCCGTCCACTGCCCGCTTGTCGCCGTAGTCCTTCACGAGTCCCGTGGCCTCGATCACTGCGACCACCGTAGTCACGCCGCCGGTCGGTCGCGTCGCACGCGAGGACGAACTCGTCCTCCTCCGAAAGGATGAGATGACGGAGGGCCGATCGACCGTCGTTACGCGTCGGCTGCGAGGAGGCCCCTTACGAAGCGAGGCGCATGCCGTCGACCGGGTCGAACAGATGCGCATCCTCGGCCGCAGGCCGCAGGAACACGTGCGCGCCGCGCTCCGGTGCGTGCTTCGCGCCCGCGCGGGCGACGAGCTTCGTCTCCTCTCCGGCGACCTCGGCGGTGCAGAAGACGAACGCGTCGGCGCCGATCTCCTCGACCACCTGGACCTGGGCCGGGATGCCGTCGGAGGCGAGCTCGAGCGACTCCGGCCGTACGCCGACGACGACGCTCCCGCGCGGGCCGCTCGGCACCGGGATGGCCACGCCGCCGAGCGAGACCGAGCCGTTCGACACCGGAACGGTCACGAGGTTCATCGCCGGCGAGCCGATGAACCCCGCGACGAACGTGTTCACCGGCCGCTCGTACAACACGCGCGGCGCATCGAACTGCTGCAGCTTCGCGTCGTGCATCACGGCGACGCGATTCCCCAGCGTCATCGCTTCCGACTGGTCGTGCGTCACGTACACGGTGGTCACGCCGAGGCGCGACTGCAGCGCGGCGATGTCGGCCCGCATCTGGACGCGCAGCTTCGCGTCGAGGTTGGAGAGCGGCTCGTCCATCAGGAAGACGCTCGCGGCGCGGACGATCGCGCGCCCCATCGCGACGCGCTGCCGCTGGCCGCCCGAGAGCTGGCCCGGCTTGCGATGCAGATACTCGGTGAGCCCGAGCATCGCCGCCGCCTCGTTCACGCGCCGCTCCCGCTCGTCCTTCTTCACGCGGGCGATCTTGAGCGGGAAGCCGATGTTCGCCGCGACCGTGAGGTACGGATAGAGCGCGTAGTTCTGAAAGACCATCGCGACGTCCCGCTCCTTCGGGGCGTCGTCGGTGACGTCGCGGCCGCCGATCATCACCGCGCCGGCGGTCACCTCCTCGAGGCCCGCCAGCATGCGCAGCGCGGTCGTCTTGCCGGAGCCGGACGGGCCGACGAGCACGACGAACTCGCCGTCCTCGACGTGAAGGTCGAGCGAGTCGACGGCCGGCGTCTCGGTCCCGTCGTAGATGCACGTGGCGCGGTCGAAGCGAACCTCAGCCATTTTCTCCTCCTCCGACGGCGACGGGAGCGGTCGCGATCGCCGCAAGCTGTGTGCGCACGCGCGCGTACGCGGCAGGTGCTGCACCGAGCGCGTCGAGCGCGAGCAGCGCAGCGCCGACGATCGGCGGTGCAGACGTAGAGTGCGCCGTGATCGTCGGCCCGACCTCGGCGAGGCCGCGCGTGATGGCCGAGAGCAACCCCGGCGTCGGGTGCCGGAGCAGGCCACCGCCGAGCACGACCTCGACCGGCTCGTCCTCCAGCCCGAGGCGCGTTATCGCGACCCGGGCGAGCGCCACCACCTCGGAGGCGAGGTGGTCCACGATCCCGGCGGCCACCGCGTCGTCGGCGGCGGCGGCGAACACGACCGGCGCGAGCTCGATCGCCCGTGCGCCGTCGATGCGCCCGAAGTGCACAGCCTCGGCGAGCTCGCTCGGCGTCGACAGCCCGAAGTGCGCCGGCACCACCGTCTCCAGAACGGTCTTCGGGCCGCGGCCGTCCTCGCTCCGCGCCGCCGCCCAGACCGCATCGCGACCGACATCGCCGCCTCCGCCCCAGTCACCGGTGGTCCAGCCGAGCGCACGGAAGCGCGCCTCGCGGCCGTCGGGCGCGACGCCGACGCAGTTGATCCCCGCACCGCACACGACCGCCACTCCCCAGCGCGCGTCGGTGCCGGCGCGGAGCACGGCGAACGTGTCGTTGTCGACGGAGACCTGCTCCGCCCAGCCGCGCTGCTCGATGCCCGCCCGGACGGCGTCCTCCTCGACGGGGAAGTCGACGCCCGCGAGCAGGAGCTCGGCGACCTCGACGGGAAGCTCGTCCTGCGCCTGCTCGAGCAGCCCGCCGATCACGGCGAGCGCGCCCTCGACCCCGAGGTGCTGAGGCGAGCTGCCGCCGCCGCGCGCCGTGACCACCACCTCGCCGTCCTCGCGCACGAGCGCGACGTCCGTCTTCGAGTTCCCGCCGTCGACCGCGATCGCGTGCCTCATGGCGACACGGTCTCCAGCAGGAGCGCATCGACGAGCGCGTCGACCTTGTCCACCTGGCCGACGAGCGGATGCGAGAGCAGCGCCTTCCGCGCGGTGGTCGGATCGCGCGTGAGCGCAGCCTCGACCGCGAGCCGCTCGTACGCCGTCACGTGCTGCACGAGACCGAGCAGCTCGGGCGCGAGCGGCGCCTGCGGCAGCGGTACCGGCCCGGCAGGTCCGACGCGTGCCGGCACCTCGACGACGTCGTCTGCTGCGAGACCGACGAGCGTGCCGCCGTTTCGCACGTCGACGACGTGAACCGCGTCGTCCCCGCGGTGAAGCGAGCCGACGAGCCCCACGGCGGCCTCGCTGTAGTGCGCGCCGCCCCGCTGGTCGAGGAGCGCCGGCTTCTCCGCCAGGTTCGGGTCCTTGTACATCTCGAGCAGCTCGTGCTCGATCTCGGCCACCGTCTGCGCTCGCGGCACGCCGTCACGCTGCTCGGCGAGCACGCGATCGTGCGCGTAGAAGTAGTGCAGGTAGTACGAGGGGATCGCGCCGAGGTCCTCGAGCACGCGGCGCGGGATGTCCACCTCCTCGGCGAGCTCATCGCCGTGCTCGCCCAGCAGGTCGGGAAGAACGTCGCGACCGTCGAGCCGCACGGCCCGGATCCACGTCAGGTGGTTCAGCCCGACCTGGTCGACCTCGATCCGGCCGGGCTGCACGCCGAGCAGGCCGGCGATCGACCGCTGGAAGCCGATGGCGACGTTGCAGAGGCCGACCGCGCGGTGCCCCGCATCGAGCAGCGCGCGGGTGACGATGCCGACCGGGTTCGTGAAGTCGACGATCCAGGCTCCCGGCGCCGCGCGCTCGGCGACGCGCTCGGCGAGCTCGAGCACGACCGGCACGGTGCGCATCGCCTTCGCGAAGCCGCCTGCGCCGGTCGTCTCCTGGCCGATGCAGCTGCACCGGAGCGGCACGGTCTCGTCCCGCAGCCGCGCCTGCTGGCCGCCGACGCGAATCTGGAAGAGCACGAACGCGGCCCCGTCGAGGGCACGGTCGAGATCGCCCGTTCGCACGAGCGCGCCGTCGTAGTCCTGCTTCGCGAGCATCCGCTCCGCGAGCCCACCGACGACATCGAGCCGCGCGCCGTCGATGTCGTGCAGCGCCACCTCGTCCACGGGCAGCTGCGAGAGATGCGAGACGAGCTCGGGGGTGTACGTCGAGCCCGCTCCGATGACGGCGAGCTTCATCCTTTCACTCCAGTCAGCGTCACGCCTTCGACGAACGCGCGCTGCGCGAGGAAGAAGAGGACGATGACCGGCGCCATGACGAGCAGCGTCGCAGCCATCGTCAGGTTCCACTGCACCTGATGGAGCGAGCGGAACTCGGACAGCCCGATCGACAGGACCCAGTGATGGGGGGACTCCCCCGAATACAGCAGCGGGAGGAAGAAGTCGTTGAACGTGTACAGGAAGGAGAAGAGCGCCACGGCGGCGATCGCCGGCTTCGCGAGACGCGCGACGACCGTGAGCAGGATGCGAAACTCGCCGCAGCCGTCGACGCGCGCGGCATCCATGTACTCCTCGGGAATGGTGAGGAAGAACTGGCGCAGGAGGAAGATCGAGAACGCGTCGCCGAACCAGTTCGGGATGATCACCGGCCAGAGCGTTCCGATGAAGTTGAAGCCGAAAGGATGGAACTTCGCCCACGCAACGTACAGCGGGACGACGGTCACCTGCGGCGGAAGCATGAGCGCGACCAGCACGATGATGAATGCGAGGTTGCGGCCACGCCAGCGTAAGCGTGCGAGCGCGTAGGCGACGGGCACGCTCGAGACGACGACGCCGAGGGTCGCGAGCAGCGCGTACTCGAACGTGTTGAACGTCCATCGCCAGAGTGGCGCCTTCGTGAAGACGTCGACGAAGTTGTGCCAGGCAAAAGGATGCGGCCACAGGTTCGCCGACAGCGCCTGGTCGTTCGTCATCAGCGCGGTGAGAGCGATGAACACGAACGGCGCGAGGAATGCGACCGACGCTGCGATCAGCATGCTGTGGTTCGCGACCGCGACGAGCAGGCGCTTCCTACGCACGCGCGCGGGCGGCCGGCGGCGTACGAGCGGGACGGCGACGTCGGCGACGGTCATCGAGCTCCGGAGTGCACCCAGCGGCGCGAGTTGATGACGATCGCCAGCGTGACGACGAACGAGACGGCGAAGAGGAACATCGCCATGGCCGACGCGTAGCCCATCTGGAAATCGACGAAGCCGTGCTGGTACAGGAGCACGGGATAGAAGAGCGTCGAGTCGACCGGGTAGCCCAGGGTCACCGACGTGACGTCCGCCGCCTGCGACGCCTGGCCCGAGGCCACGCCGGCGGCGACGTACGCCTGGGTGAAGTACTGCAGCCCCTGGATGACGCCGAGGACGGCTGCGAACAGCAGGACGGGGCTGATCGACGGGACAGTGACGTACCGCAACCGTTGGAGCGGCCCCGCGCCGTCGAGCTGCGCCGACTCGTACAGCGTGCGCGGGACGTCGAGCACGGCGGCGAGGAAGATGATCATCGTGTTCCCGACGCCCCAGATCCCGAGCATGACGAGCGACGGCTTCGCCCAGCTCGGGTCCTGGAACCACAGCGGGCCGGAGATGCCGAGGTGCCCGAGGATCGTGTTCACCGGGCCGGTCGCAGGGTTGAGGATGAAGACGAAGCCCAGCGTTGCCGCGACCGGGGGCGCGAGTGCCGGCAGGTAGAAGATCGTGCGGAAGATGCCGACGCCCGTGCGCGCCCGCGCGAGCATGAGCGCGAGCCCGAACGCCGACAGCACCTGCAGCGGCACGAGCACGCCGATCATCCAGAGCGTGTTCTTCACCGCCGTCCACGTCTGCGGGTCGACCGAGAACAGATAGCGGTAGTTCGCGAGCCCGACCCAACGCGGGGACGAGAGCAGGTCGTAGTGGTTGAGCGACAGGTACGCGCTCATGACGAGCGGGTACCCGAAGAAGACGGAGAAGCCGACGAGCCAGGGGCTCATGAGCAGGAGCACGAGGCGGCGGCGTCGCCACGCCGCCCGCCTCCTGGCCCGCCGGCGCTCCATCGGTACGGCGATGGCTTCTACGGAACGCCTCCGCCCTTGGCCTGCTTCACCTGCGCGTCGAGCTGCTTGTCGAGCGACGAGAGGCCGCTCGCAAGGTTCTTGATCGATCCGGCCTGCCACTTGGTGGCGAAGTTCTGCACCGCGTTCGTGTACGACACGCCTGACGCCTCGATCGGCGACGTCCCCGACTTCGGGTTCGCGAAGATCTTGAGGAACGTCGCGAAGTGTGCGTCGGGCACGAGCTCCTTCGAGTGCGTCGACGCGACCGTCGACGGCACGTTCTTGATCGCGTTGGAGAACTCGGCGAGCGCATGCGTGTTCGTCGTCACCCATTTGACGAAGTCCCACGCCTGCTGCGTGTGCTTGCCGTTCTTCGGGATGCCGATGATGGTGCCGTTGATGTATCCGGAGCCGTACAGGCTCGGATCGGCGGCGGGCATCGGCGCGGTCCCGTAGTCGAGCGTCGGGTGCTCGGCCTTGATGAACGCGACGCGCCACTCGCCGTCGAGGTTCATCGCGACCTTGCCGACCTCGAAGGCGTTCGAGGCGGAGAACTCGTCGCCGAGCCCGGCCTGGAACTTGACGAGGTTCTTGTACCCGTACCAGTCGATCATCTGCTTCTGCCAGGTCAGCCACTTCGACCACGCGGAGTCCGTGGCGAGGTGCGCATGGTTCTTGGAGTCGGTGTACGTGCCGCCCCAGGGGAGGATCCACCGCTCCGGGACGTTCTCGTAGAAGCCGATGAACGGATCGAGCCCGACCTGCTTCAGCGAGCCGTCGGGGTTGCGGATCGTGAGCTTCTTCGCGTCCGCGGTCAGCTCGGCGATCGTCTTCGGCGGTCCGGCGATGCCGGCCTTCTTGAACAGCGCCTTGTTGTAGTAGAGGCCGTACGCGTCGGCGAGAAGCGGCAGTGCGCATTTCTTGCCGCCGTACTGCGTGTAGTAGTTCGTCGTCGCCGGGAACATCGACGTGCTGATCCCCGATGCCTTCATCAGGGACGAGAGGTCGATCCAGCCGCCGGTCCCGCAATACACGCCGACGTCGTATGAGTTGAACGAGCTGACGACGTCCGGCGCGGTCCCGGCCCGGATCGCCGCGACGATCTTGTCGTCGTTGATGCTCCCCACGACGTTCAAGGTGACGCCGGGATTCGCCTTCTGGTACTCGGCCGCCAGCTTCCTGAACGCGCTGAGCTCGCGTGCGCTCCACCCGACCCAGACCGTGAGCTTCGTCGCCCCGGCGGATCGGTGCGTTCCGGCGCCGGATGCGGTACCGACGGCCGCGAGCATGAGCGCGATCAACGTCGCGGCCGTGGCCACGCGTTTCATTCGCAACCTCCTCCTCCCTCGGTGGTGCTCGTTAAGCACCTTTACCAGGCGACCCTAAGGCCTCCTGGCGGGCGTGTCAACAACGCTTGCATTGGTAAGGCTTCTTCACGACAATGCCCTGGTGGCGACGCCACCGCTGCTGAAACGGCTGAACGAGGAGGCCGTCCTGCGCACGATCCGGGCAGGGGCGCCGATCTCGCGGGCGCAGATCTCCCGCCGCGCCGGCATCTCCAAGCCGACGGTGTCGCTCGCGCTCCAGTCGCTGCTCGAGGCCGGCCTCGTTCGGGAGGCGGCCGACGGCCCCGGCGGCCCGAGCTACGGCGCGGTGTACTTCGAGCCCGTCGACGAGGCGGCGCTCGTGCTCTCCGTCGATCTCGGCGCACGCTTCCTGCGCGGGGTGCTCGGCGACCTCGCCGGACGCGTGCGCGCGCGGCAGGACGTCGAGCTCGGCGGCGCCGACGCCGACCGCGCGCTCGAGGCGATCGTGCAGCTCCGGAACGGGCTCGCCGAGGCCGCGGGCCTGAGCGTCGGCCTCGTCGAGGAGATCGTCGTCGGCGTGCCCGGAGTCGTCGAGAAGGAAGACGGGGCGATCCGGCTCGCGCTGAACGTCGCCGGTCTCGACGGCCGCCGGTTCGGCGCCGAGATCGAGGACCGGATCGGCGTCTCGGTCACCGTCGAGAACGACGTCAACCTCGCGGCGCTCGGAGAGCGCAGCCTCGGCGTCGCGCACGGCGTCGACGACTTCGTCTTCCTCTCCGTCGGAACCGGCCTCGGTGCCGGCCTCGTGCTGCGCGGCGAGCTGCAGCGCGGCCACAACGGCGCCGCCGGCGAGCTCGACTACGTCCGCGCGGGCCGGGAGGACGACCTCGACCCGTGCGCCGCCGCGCTCGCCGAGGTCGCCGCGAGATTCGCGCGGGCCGACGGTGCGCGCACGACGCTGTTGCCTCCCTACGACGCACGCTCGGTGTTCGCGGCGTCGCGCAACGGGGACGCTGTCGCACGCGCCGTCGTCGCGGAGGAGGCGCGCCGCATCGCGCTGCACATCGCCCCGATCGCGGCGGTCACCGACGTCGGGCTCGTGGTGCTCGGCGGCGGCATCGGCGCGAACGCGGAGCTGCTCGACGCGGTGCGCACGCGGCTGGCGGACTGGCTCGCGTATCCGCCGCGGGTGCAGATCTCGAGCCTCGGCGACGGCGCCGTGCTCATGGGGGGCTTGTCCGTCGGCGTCCAGGCCGCGCTCGAGAACGTGTTCGCGAACAGACGGAACTAGGGCAGCTTCGGCGCCCAGAGCGCGCCGAGGATGCCGGCCACGAGCAGGAGCCCGGCCGCAGCGGCGGCGAAGTCCACCGTCACCTCGGCGCGGCCGGGAACGCGACCGAGGCTCGAGCCGAGCTTCGCGTACGCCGCCTGGACCGCTCCGGCCGACCTCGCCGGGTAGAAGCGGCCGCCCGTCTCGGTCGCGACGGCGTGCAGCGTCCTCGGGTCGGGAGCGAGCGCCTGGCGCAGCCCCGGACCGCCGCCGAAGAAGGTGCCGGTGTACCCGCCTCCGCCGAAGTTGAAGTTCGTGATCCTCCCGCCCAGGGTTCCGAGCGCGACCGTGAAGACCGGGATGCCCGCCTTCTTCGCGAGCGCCGCTCCCTCCAGCGGCTGCAGGTTCCCTCGGTTCTGATGCCCGTCGGAGAGGAAGAGGATGGTGACGAGCGTGCTCCCCGAGCGGCGCGCCGCCGCGGGGTCGTAGGCCGCGAGGCCGCGCGAGCCCTGGATGCCCGCGGATGCGAGGCCCACCTTCACCGCCGCAGCGAGCGCGTCGCCGATCGCCGTGCCGCCGAAGCCGCCCTGGAACACGTCGGCATCGTCCACCGCCTGCGCGACGAGCGCATGGTCGGTCGTCGGCGGCGTCGCCTGCTGCGGCACGCCGGCGAAGAGGATCAACCCGACCCTCACGCGTTTGGGCACGCGATCGAGGAAGACGTGTATCGCCTGTTGCGCAGCTGCGAGCCGGCTCGGCTTCACGTCGTTCGCCTGCATGGAGCCCGAGACGTCGAGGACGAGGATGATGGTGGCGCGGTCGCTCGGCACGAGCGTGTGCACGCGCGGGCGCGCGGCGGCGACGCAGAGCGTCGTCAGCGCGAGCAGGAACAGCATCGACGGCAGCAGCCTCCACCAGGGCCGGCCGGGCGCGACGGACGCGAGCACGTCGACGTTCGTGTACCGCACCGCGTACCGCATGCGTTGCCGTCCCGCGAGCACGTACAGGCCGACGACGAGGGGCACGACGAGGAGCAGGAGGAACATGAAGGGGCTGCCGAAGCTCATGCGCACTCCAGGTCGATCTGCACGATCGCGCGCACACCCGGTAGGCGCGCGGCGTGCATGAGGAGATGTACGGCGCCGGCCCGTACGGCCTGCGTAACGGTGATGCTCCGCACGAGCGCGGCCGACGGAGGCGAGCCTCCATAGAACCCGACCGCGTGCGTCGCAGCGAGAAGGCGCTTCCCGGCCGGGCACCGCTCGACGAGGCGATGGACGCCCGGCACGACGGGCAACTGCACGACCGTCGGCACGAGTGGCTGCCCCGGCGGGACATGGTGCACGGTCGGGAAGCGCTGCCCGCCGCCCGAGGCCGGGACACAGCCGATGTGGGGCCGGAACGTTGCCGCCTCGCCGCGCGCGAGCAGGCGCGCGAGGAACTCGGCCGACCTCGAGGTCGTGATCCCCGGATTGACGGGCGTGCCCAGCGACCCGCGGAAGGTGACGTCCACGCCGGGCCGGCTGAGCTCGGCGTCGAGACCGGCCACGACGAACCGCTCCGGACACGAGAGCTGGAACGACACCTGCGCGCCGCCGGCCGTGACCACCCACGGTCCGACGACCGGGACGCAGACCTTCAGGCCGCGGCATTCGTTCGTCGCTCCCGCCGGCGCGGCGGCGACGGCGGCGGCCGCGCACACGACGGCGAGCAGGAGGGCCCGCTTCACGGGACCCTCCGGAAGCGCAGCACGGAGAACACGCCGCCGGCCAGCAGCAGGGCGAGCGCGCCGACCGCGAACAGGTCGGTAACCTCGCGGCTCTCGGTCCGGTGGCCGACACGGGTGGCGAGATGCCGGTAGACCGTGTCGAGCGCCTTCGCCGAGGTGGCCCGGAAGAACGCGCCTCCCGTCTGCTGCGCGATCAGCTTCAGCGTCCCCGGACTCGGCGGCACCCGGACCTGCGCCGTGTACCCGCCGGTGACCTTCCGCTCGACGATGCCGCTTGCCGTTCCGAGGAGAACGGTGGAGACGGGGACGTGCAGCGCCTTCGCCTGCTTCACCGCCGCCGTGGTCTTCGTCCGGCCGCCGTCGGGCGCTCCGTCGGAGAGGAGGAGCACGGACTCGGGCGGAACGACGCCGTCCACCGACTGCTGCTTCGCGCCGAGCCGCGCGGCGAGCGCGACCGCGTCGCCGATCGCCGTCCCCTCTCCGGGCGTCAGGTTCGCGATCGCCTGCCGGATGAGCCCGCGGTCACGCGTCGGCGGCACGGCGACGTACGCACGGCTGCCGAAGCCGACGAGCGCGATCGAATACGTGTCGGGCACCCGGTCGACGAATGCGGTGGCGGCACGCTGCGCCGCGATCATCCGCGTCGGCTTGACGTCGTTCGCCTGCATGGACAGCGAGACGTCCATGGCGAGGACGACCGTCGCCTCGTGCCGGGGCACACGGATGTTCGCGTGCGGGCGTGCGAAGCCGACCACGAGCGCCGCCAACGCTGTGAGGAAGAGCACGGGCGGCACGAGCCGCAACCGGCCGGGGGAGCGGTCGACGAGGTTCGGCAGGAGCGCGAGGCTCGTGAACGCGCCCGCCGCCCTCCGGCGGCGACGGTCCTGCAGCGACCAGAGCCACGCCAGCACGGGGACGACCGCGAGCGCCGCGAGCGCTATGGGGTCGCGAAAGCTCACCGGCGTCCCCCCAGGAACGCGGCGAACGGGCGCAGCCAGTCGCCGCTCGTCGAGAGGACGACGTGCGGGACGCCGAGCGCCGAGAGAACGCGCGCCACCCCGCTGCGCTCCTCTGCGGCGGCGGCGGCGAAGCGCTCGCGCAGCGACGCGCTGCGCGTGTCGACGCGAACCTGGCGACCCGTCTCGGGGTCGACGAGCCAGAGCTCGCCGACGTCCGGGAGCTCCTGTTCGCGTGGGTCGCGGATCTCGACCGCGAGAACGTCGTGCCGGTCGAGCACGCGCAACAGCGGCGTACGCCAGTCGAGCGGCCCGCGGAAGTCGGAGACGACGGCGACGATCCCGCGCTGGCGTGCGACCGCCCCGACGCGGCCGAGCGCTCCGCCGATCGACGTCGCGCCGACGGCGGGCTCGGGCTCGCGGCCGAGCATCCCGAGCAGCCCGAGCAGGCCGTGGCGTCCCTGGGTGGGCGGAACGGTCTGTGGGCTCGAGTCGCCGAAGGTGACGATGCCGAGCCGGTTCCCCCTGCGCGTCGCGATGTGGCCGACACCGAGGGCGACGCCCGCGGCGACGTCGGCCTTGCGCCGGTCGCCGGTCCCGAACTGCATCGACGGCGACGTGTCGAGGACGAGCCACGTGACGAGGACGCGCTCCGCGAGCTGCACGCGTACGTGCGGCTCGCCCGTGCGGGCGGTGACGTTCCACTCCATCAGACGGACGTCGTCGCCGGGAACGTACGGGCGCACCTGAGCGAGCTCCGTCCCCGGCCCGTGGTGGGCGGAACGGAAGTCGCCCGCGAGCATGCCCGAGAGGCGTCGTGCGATGTCGAGCTGCAGCGCACGGAGGAGCTCGGGCGGCAGGGGACCCGGTCCCGGCCGCTCGGGCGTTCCCTCCCCGAGCAGCGCCGCCGGCGTCATGCCGCCGGCGGCCGCGCGAGCTCCACTTCCGGAGCCGGAACCTCCGCCAGCACGCGGTCGAGGATCGCGTCCGCCGTGACGCCCTCGGCGAGCGCCTGATAGCTCAGCACGAGCCGGTGACGGAATGCGTCCTTCGCCAGCGCGCGCACGTCGTCGACGGTCACGTAGTCGCGACCGCGGATGAGCGCGAGCGCACGCGACGCCTGCGTCACGCTGATCGGCCCGCGCGGGCTCGCGCCGTACGACACGTACTCACTCGGCGCACGGGTCGCCGCTGCGAGTGCGACTGCGTAGCTGACCAGCCCCGGATCGACGTAGACGTCGAAGACCGACGCCTGGAGCGCGCGCAGGTCGTCGAGGCCGAGCATCTCGCGCAGCTCAGGCGGAGCCGAAAGCTGGCGCTGTACGACGGTCAGCTCCTCGTCGTGCTCGGGGTAGTCGATGAGGATCTTGAGCATGAACCGGTCGATCTGGGCCTCCGGCAGCGGATACGTCCCCTCCGACTCGATCGGATTCTGGGTCGCGAGCACGAGGAACGGGCTCGGCACCGGGTACGACTTGTGCGCGATCGTCACCTGACGCTCCTGCATCACCTCGAGCAATGCGCTCTGCACCTTCGCCGGCGCGCGGTTGATCTCGTCTGCGAGCAGGAAGTTGCAGAACACGGGCCCGAGCTCCGTGTCGAAGCTCCCCTGGTCGGGACGGTAGACCCGGGTGCCGACGAGGTCGGCCGGCACGAGGTCCGGCGTGAACTGGATGCGCGCGAACGACCCGCCGAGGACGGCCGCCGTCGTCTTGATCGTGAGCGTCTTCGCGAGACCGGGAACGCCCTCGATCAGCAGGTGCCCCTGCGCGAGAAGACACACGAGAACGCGCTCGAGCATCGCGTCCTGCCCGGCGATCACCCTGCGGATCTCGAAGAGCGCCTGCTCCAACCGCTCCTCTGCCACGCCTGCCTCCTCTCGCTGGTGGACTTCTCATTCTCCCAGGAGAGGCTTCCTGCAACCTAAGCGTGGCCTAAGAGGCTCTCACATAATGACGTTCGTCGATCCGGGCGCAATCGGCGAGTGCGATGCAAGGACGCAGGGAGGCCCGATAGTTTCGCTATCGGGCCTCCCGAGGACGCAGCAGCGCGCCGCCGAGTGCGGCCGGGCGACACAATCGCTCATTGTGTGAGAGCCTCTAAGAGGCTCTACGTGTCCGCCGGCTCCACCGTGACGCCGCCGTCCTCGGCGCGAACCGTCCAGGGCTGGTCGAAGGCGCGCACGCCCTCGAGCACGAGCCCGTCCGCCCACTCCGGCAGCTCCGTCGCGTCCGAGCGGAGAACGCCTGCGGCGCGATCGGGCACGAGCCCGAGCACGATCTGGAGCAGGAGGATGGGAGTCGCCGCCGCCCACGCCTGCGGCGACGATGCCGTCGGATAGACGACCGGGAAGCGGGTGCGGTGCCGCGGGAAGCCCGCGAACACCTCCGGCAGCCGGTAGTCGAAGTGCGCTGCCGCCTCGATCATCGTGTGCAGGATGCGCGCCGCGTCCTGCCGGCGGCCGCTGCGCGCGAGACCCCACGCGACGAGAGAGTTGTCGTGCGGCCAGACGGTGCCGTTGTGGTAGACGAGCGGGTTGTAGGCGCCCTCACCGGCGGCCATCGTGCGCACGCCCCAGCCCGACCAGAGCTGCTCGCCGACGAGCGCGTCCGCGACCGCGTCACGCTTCTCCTCGGGGACGATGCCGCTCCACAGGAGGTGTCCGATGTTCGAGGCGAGCGAGTCGATCTGCCGCTTCTCGCGGTCGAGCCCGAGCGCGTAGAAGCCGCGATCGGCGACCCAGAACGCCTCGTCGAAGCGGCGCCTCAGCTCGGCCGCCTCGCGCTCCAGCCGGTCGGCGAAGTCCGGGTCGCGCCAGACCGAGCGTGCCAGCTCGGCGGCACGCAGCTTCGCGTCGTACACGTAGCCCTGCACTTCCGCGGCGGCGATCGGCGCGAGGGCGAGCGTGCCGTCGTGGAACGCCATGGAGTTCTCCGAGTCCTTCCACGTCTGGTTGCGGATGCCGTGCGAGGCGCGGCGCTCGTACTCGACGAAGCCGTCGCGGTCGCGGTCGGCCGGGCCGTCGAGCCACGCGAGCGCGCGACGCGCCGGCTGCTCCAGCTCCAGCGCGAGCGCCGGATCGTCCGTCCAGCGCCAGAGCTCGGACAGCAGGACGAGGAAGAGCGGTGTCGCATCGACCGTGCCGTAGTAGCGGTCGGTCCAGGCGAGCGCGGCCTTGCCGCGGCGCATCTCGTGGATGATCTTCCCCGGCTCGGCGTCGCGTTCGGGATCGTCGACGGCCGACTGCGTCGACGCCAGGACGCGCAGCGTGCCGGCCGCGAGCTCCGGGCCGAAGAGCAGCGTCTGCAGCGACGAGATGAGGGTGTCGCGGCCGAACACGGTCATGAACCACGGAGTGCCGGCGGCGAGCAGCCGCCCGCCGACCTCGGAGTCGCCCGCGCGCATGCGCAGCCCGGCGAGATCGGCCACGGACGTGTTCCACGTGTGGACGAGGCCGTCCCAGCGGGCGCGCAGGCGCGGAGCCGACGCACGCCATGCTGCCAGCGACTCCTCTGCGCGCCGGCGCTCGTCGTCGAGCTCCCGCGCGAACGATGCGCTCGCGAACGGCTCGACGCCGTCGAGCTGCGGCTGCACGCCGACGACGAGCCGCCAGCGCTCCCCCGGTGCGAGCGAGAGCGCGAACCGGGCCGCGCCCTGCTGCTCGCCGAACGGCTCCGACAGGTGCACGATCGTCCGCGCGGGATACGCGTCGTCGGCGAACACGAGCGTCCCGTTCTCGAGACGCTCGAGCGGCCGCGACGGCGGCAACGTCTCGTCGCTCGGCGTGCCGAAGCCCGGCTCGAGGCTCTTCACGACGAAGATGTCCGCGAAGTCGGCCTCGAGCTCGAGGCCGAGCTCGACCTCGACCCGCCGGTGGCCGTGGTTCTCGACGGTGATGCGCTCCTCCATGCAGTCCCCGACGAAGCGCTCGCGCTCGATCGAGAGCTCGTTCGGCTCGAGCCCGTCGACGAGCGGGTTGCGCAGCACGAACGCAGCGATGTGCGGCGCAGGCTGATCGTGCGACAGCGGCTCGAGTCGTACCCCGCCGAGCGTCAGCACCGAGCGAGAGAGGAACCGCGTGTCGGACGCGAAGAACCCGGATGCGGTGGCGATGCCGTCGACGTCTCCGCGCTCGTCGCAGACGCAGAACGTCGACCCGTCGAGGACAGTGAGCGGCACGCTAGGCGGCGGTTCCGACGGCGTGGGTGCTGGACTCGTCGAACAGCATCACCTTCTGGAGCGGCACGGAGAACGTCTCCTGCGCTCCCGCCTGGAGCCTCGGCTCGACGGGCAGCTTCACGACGACGTCATGCTCGCCGAGCCGCACGTGTGCGAGCTGCTCGTCGCCGAGGTACTCGACCACCTCGACCTGCGCCTGATACTGCGCGGCGCCGGCGCGACCGTTTCCGAGCTGGACGTGCTCCGGGCGAAAGCCCGCGAGCTGCCCCGTGCCGCCGACGCCGATCGCTGCGGACGGCACGAGGTTCATCGCAGGCGACCCGATGAACTTCGCGACGAACGTGTTCGCAGGCCGCGTGTACAGCTCCTCCGGGCTGCCGATCTGCTGGAGCACGCCCTTGCTCATGACCGCGATGCGGTCGCCCATCGTCATCGCCTCGACCTGGTCGTGCGTGACGTAGATCGTCGTCGTGCCGAGGCGCTTCTGGAGCTTGAGGATCTCTGCGCGCGTCTGCACCCGCAGTGCGGCGTCGAGGTTCGACAGCGGCTCGTCCATGAGGAACGCATCCGGCTCGCGCACGATCGCGCGACCGAGCGCGACGCGCTGCCGCTGACCGCCCGAGAGCTGCTTGGGCTTGCGCGTCAGGTACTCGGACAGCTCGAGCACCGACGCCGCGTCCTGCACGCGCCGCTGGATCTCCTGCTTCGGAACGTCGAAGTTCCGGAGGCTGAAGGCGAGGTTGTCGAACACGGTCATGTGCGGGTAGAGCGCGTACGACTGGAAGACCATCGCGACGTTGCGGGCGCCGGGAGCGACGTTGTTCACGACGCGGTCGCCGATGAGGATGCGGCCCGAGCTGATCTCCTCGAGGCCGGCGAGCATGCGCAGCGCGGTCGTCTTGCCGCATCCGGACGGCCCAACGAGGACGAGGAACTCGCCGTCGGCGACGTCGATGCTCAGATCGTCGACGGCGAACGTCTCGACGAACTTCTTGGTGACGTGCTCGAACATGATCGGGGCCATCAGGACTCCTTGTCGAGAGCGAAGTGGGCGACCGCGACGAACGAGTACGCGACCGTCAGCGTCAGGAACGGCATGACGGCGGCGGCGACGCCGGCGAGGTTGACCATCAGGAGCGCGAGGCCGAGCAGGAGGGTTGCGCCCGGCCTGCGCGCTCCGAGGGCGGCCGCCTCTCGCGCAACGAGCCGCAGCGGCCGTTCGGGCTCGGCGATCGCGTAGGTCGCCAGCACGACCGCGTAGACGCCGAGCAACACCAGGAGGTAGACCGTCAGGAACGCGAACGGCCAACCGAAGGGCGACCGCGCGTAGAAGCGGACGGCGACGATCGCGAGCACGACGAGCGCCGTGCCGGCCGCGCCGAGCTGGAGACCGCGGCGCCAGTGCAGGCGCAGGCCCTCACGTGCATCGGCGAGCGCGACGTTCTCCGTGCGGACGAGCTTCACCGAGCAGTGCACGAGGGCGGCTGCGATCGGTCCCGCGAGCACGGCGAGCACGAGCGCCGCATGCACTGCCGCGGTGAGGACCGCGACCGCGACGAGCACGACGCCGAGCGCCGCGTTGACCGGCACAAGACGCCACGAGTTGCGAAACAGGTCGCGGCCCGCCGCTCCTAGCGCCGCGCGCGGACTCATCCCTTCACCCCCGCGGAGACGACGCCGGAGATGAAGTAGCGCTGGAACGCCAGGAAGATCGCGAGGATCGGGAGGATGGCGATGATGCTCCCGGCGCAGATCTCCGGCCACAGCACGCCGTACTGGAAGTTCAGCTCGGCCAGCCCGAGCTGGATCGTGTAATGCGCCGGGTTCCCCTGGCCGAAGAGGATGAGCGGCCAGAAGAAGTCGTTCCACGTCCCCTGGAACTGGAGAATGACGAGCGCGGAGATGGCCGGCAGCGCGAGCGGCAGCATGATCCGCCAGAACGTCTTGAAGTAGCCGGCGCCGTCCAGCTTCGCCGCCTCCTCGAAGTCCTTCGGGATGGTCAGGAAGTACTGGCGCATGAAGAAGAGGTTGGTCGCGGTGACGAGGTTGATGAGGATGTAGCCGCTGAAGTTCCCGATCAGGTGCCAGTTCGTGAGCATCACGAACACGGGAATGAGACGCAGCTGGTCCGGAACCATGATGGTGCCGAGAACGAGTAGGAAGAGCAGCTCGCGGCCCGGGAACTTCAGCCGCGCGAATGCGTATCCGCCGAGGCCGCCGAGGAAGATGTTGCAGACGGTCACGACGACGGCGAGGAAGACGCTGTTCTTGATGTACGTCTTGAAGTCGTACTGCGTCCAGATCGTGTGCCACCCCGACGTGGTCCACGGATGCGGGATGAACGTGACGTTGGCCGCATCGGGGAGCGTCTTGAACGACGTCGTCAGCGTGTAGATGAATGGAACGAAGAAGAGCAGCGCGACGAGCGCGATCACTGCATAGAAGAAGACCCGCCGCGTCACCTCGGCGCGCGCGCGGCGCGGGATGAACGACTCGGCGGCGGCGACCGTCTGGAGGGTCACGACGCCTCCTGGCGCCCGACCGTCAGCCGCTGGACGAGCGTCAACGCGAAGATGATGACGAAGAGGACGACGCCCGCCGAGGCGGCGAGACCGAAGTCGAACGTCGTGAACGCGGTCCGATAGATGTAGAAGACCGGTGTGTACGTCGAGTAGTTCGGCCCGCCCAGCCCGTTCGACACGATGAACGCCTGGTCGAAGAGCTTCAGCGCTCCGATACCGAACACGACGAGGATGAAGAAGTGCGCCGGGCGCAGGAGCGGGAAGGTGATCTTCCAGAACGTGCGCCATGCGCCGGTGTTGTCGACGGCAGCCGCCTCGTAGACGTCGGTCGGGATGGACTGGAGCGCGGCGAGGTAGTACAGCATCGCGGTGCCCGCCGACGTCCACGAGTTGAGCCCGACGATGGCCCACATCACTGTCGGCGCGTTCTGGAACCACGGCGTCCTGCTGCCGATGATGTGGTTGAAGAGCCCGTTCGCGTTGAAGATGTAGAGCGCGATCGTCGTGATCGCGACCGACGACGCGATCGACGGGAAGTAGAACGCCGACCGGAAGAAGTTCCGCCCGTGGATCTTCTGGTTGATGACGAGGGCGAGCGACAGCCCGAGCGCCATCGTCAGCGGAACGACGCCGACCGTGTACTCGAGCACGTTCTTGACGGCGGTGTGGAAGACCGGGTCGTGGATGACCTTCGCGTAGTTGAAGGTTCCCGCTCCGCCCGACTGCTTCCCCAGGATCCCCCAGTGGAAGAAGCTGATGTAGAGCGCGTAGCCGAACGGATAGACGAAGAAGAGCCCGAACACCACGATGGGCACGACGACGAAGCCGTAGCCCCAGCCGGCCTCGCGAATGCGAGCGCCGAGCATCGAGGAGCGGGGCTGAGAGACGACGTGGCTCGCGGTTGCCATGGGGATGGCGGCGCCCCCGCGCGGTCGGCCCGCGCGGGGGTACCGGATCGGGTGGTGCTCAGCCGCCCTTCAGGGCGGAAGCGATGTCGGAGAGCATCGACGAGACCGACTTGCTCCCGGCGATCACGGCGGTGAGGTCGTTGTTCATCACCGTGTAGGCGGTGGAGAAGTTCGGATTGCCGAAGCCCCAGCCGACCGCGTAGGGGGCGGCGGCGAGGAAGTTCTGACGGCCGCCGATCGCCTTGACGTCCTTGCGCGACGGCAGTGCGAGGCCCTTGGACATCCACAGCGTCTGGCCCTGCTTGCCGACGAGCCACGACAAGAGCGTCCACGCGGCCTGCTTGTTCGGCGAGTCCTTCGCCATCGAGTACGAGACCGTGAAGGCGAGGTTGCCGCCCGTCTTGTCCTTGACCATCGGGAAGACGCCGTACTGGACGTTCGGGTACGTCGACTTCATGAACGGCAGCAGCCAGTTGCCCTCGAAGATGATCGCGGACTTGCCCTTGCCGAGCGCGGTGCCGCACCAGTCGACGCCGAGCTGCGTCGGCGTTTCCGCGAGGCCGTTCTTCAGCAGACCGACGTAGAAGTTCACCGCGGCTGCTGCGGCAGGAGAGGTGATGCTCGAGAGCGAGCCACCGGCTTGATAGACGAACGCGAGCATCCGAGCCCAATCGGGAGACAGGCAGATCGGAGCGCCGCCCGGCGTGAGGTTCTTGCTCTTCATGGTCTGGGCGACCTTGAGCAGCGTCGACCAGTTCGTCGGCGCCTTGCCGCCCGCCTGGCCGAGCAGGCCCTTGTTGACCTCCATCGCGAGCGGCGACCAGTCCTTCGGGAAGCCGTAGATCGTCTTGCCCGACTGGAAGGCCCCGAGGAGCTTCGGGAAGAACGCGCTCGTGTCGAACTTCGTCGACTTGACGTACGTGTTCAGCGGCTGGACGACGCCCTGCCGCTCCCACGCGCCGATCACGCTCGAGTCGACGTAGAAGACGTCGGGCGGATTGTGCGCGGCGAACCGAGCCGTCATCGCGGTCGGGTAGTCGCCGTTGATCACCGTGAACGTGGCGTGGATCGTCGGGTGCGTCGCGTTGAACTTCGCGACCACCTGGTTGAGCAGCGTGTCCTCGTCCGGGCCCGACGACCAGCCGGCCAGGGTGACGTTCGTGACGTTCGCCCCCCGCGTGCCGGCCTGTGCCGTCGCAGCCAGGAGCACCACGGCGATCAGCAGGCCGAGGATCACTCCCAAGCGCTTGCGCATGACCTATAACCCTCCTCTTTGGAACCGGTTTCAGACCGGATGGGCGGCGAGACTACGCCCTGATGCCAGAAAAATCAAGCTCTGCGTCTCTTGACTCTCAGACGTCGCCGAGCGAGGCTTGGTTAGCGATGGAACCGCTCTCAACGGGAACGCAGGCCCGGATCGCGGACGTCGCCGCCCGCGCGGGGGTCGGCGTGGCCACCGTCTCACGTGTCCTGAACGGCCATGCGAACGTGCGCCCGGCCACGCGGGACCGGGTCCTGGACGCGATTCGCACGCTCAACTATCGACCGAGCTCGGTGGCCCGAAACCTGTCCCTCCAGCGGACGATGGTGATCGGGGCCCTCCTGCCCTGGTTCACGAACCCGTCGGCCGTCCAGCGCGTGCGCGGCATCGTCGACGGCCTGAGCGGGTCGGCGTACGACCTCATGGTCTTCGACATCGAGTCCGAGGACCGCCAGCGCCGAGCCTTCGAGCTCTTCGACCGCGGCGACCGCGCCGACGGCCTCCTCGTCGTCTCGACCAACCCACCGGACATGGAGGTGGAGCGCATCAACGCCGCGGGGCTGCCGTGCGTCCTCGTCGACGCCGTGCACGCGTCGCTGCCGAGCATCGCCGTCGACGACGTCGCGGGCGGCGAGATGGCGACGCGCCACCTGATCGAGCTCGGCCACCGTCGAATCGCGCTCATCGGCGATCCGCCGCCGGAGTTCCGGTTCGACTGGAGCCGCGACCGGACCCGGGGCTACGAGCAGGCGCTCTCGCGCGCCGGCATCGAGGTGCGGCCGGAGTACGTCCGCGAGGGAACGCGGCTGTTGCACGTCGCCCGCGGGATCGCAGCCGAGCTGCTCGCGCTGCCCGATCGCCCGACCGCGGTCTTCGCCGCATCGGACACGCAGGCCATCGGTGCGATCGAGGCGGCGCGCGCGCGTGGGATCCGCGTTCCGGAGGAGCTGTCCGTGATCGGCTTCGACGACATCGAGGTCGCCTCGTACGTCGGCCTCACCACCGTGCGACAGCCGCTGTTCGAGAGCGGTCGCCGCGGAGCAGAGCTCCTCCTGCGGGCGCTCTCGGGCCGTCAGGTCGACGTGCGTACCGAGCTGCTCCCGCTCGAGCTCGTCGTGCGCAGCACGACAGGCCCGGTTCCTATCTAGGCGGAACGACGTCGAGCGGCGCGTCGAAGGGGCCGTAGCGCTCGTACATGAAGTGCGCGGTCGTGGTCATGCGCAGGTCGAGCGTGCGGAACGTGTGCTTGTCGACCGAGATCGCGAACCAGGCGGGCGTGCGCGGATCGAAGAACGTGATGCGCCAGGTCGTCGCGGTCGCGCCGACGACGTGGGCGTCGGTCGCCGACTGCCATACCGGGACGGGCTGCCGCACGGGCACGGTTTGCGGCGACTCGATCCACCGGCCTCCCTGTGCGCGATCCCACCGGCGCCCGCCGACGATCACCGCCGCATAGCCGCCCTCGATGCGATACGCGAGCCGGTCCGGCGCCACCGCGCGCCACCTGCTGACGACGACGTGCGCCGGGTCGGAGGCGAGCCGGTCGTAGAAGGCGAGCGTGCGCAGCGAGCGCCACACGTGCGTGGCCCGCGCGACGAGCGCGGACGCGCTGCGCGGCGGCCAGGGCGCGGGAAGCGGGACGAGCCAGTGCGCGGTCCCGACGCGGACGTCGACCGCACGTGGGCGCGGCAGCGTCGCGCGGTAACAGCCCGCGCCGCATGCCGTGGCGGGCCGTGAGCCGAACGACACCGAGAGCCCGCGCACGCCCGTGCCCTGCGGCCCGACGACCGACGCCTGCACGAGGACATCGCCACCGTGCGGGACGACGGCCAGCGCGAGCGCGTCGGCGCCGTTCTCGCGGCTGAACACGACCGCGTTCGCGGGCGGGGCAGGGAAGCGGGGCGCGGCTGCGGGCGCGGGTGTGGGCGACGCCGCAGCGACGGGAAGCGGAGCAGGCGCGGCCGTCGACGGCCCCGGCGTGCCGTGCAGGAGCAGCACCGCGAGCGCGACCGCGGTCGCGCCGGCAGCGACCGCGAGCAGCGCGGCGGTGAGCCGGACGATCACGGTCTGACGCTAGCGCTTACTTCACGTCGTACGGGGGCGTCGAGTCGATGACGTTGAACAGCTCCGCTCCGGTCGAGCTCGGCCCGACCTCCGTCGCCGTCAGGCCGGTCCCGCTGTAGAGCGTGTCTGGCCGCGCGTCGAATGCCCTGCGGTCGCCGGTCGGAAACTCGCGCCCCGGGCGAGCGCGGCTCCGACCGCGGCCGCGAGGAGGACGAGCGAGACCGCCGCGACGGAGAGCGCGAGGGAGAACCGCAGGTCGAGGAGCCCCGTGGCGATGACCGCGCTCGCGACGAGCAAGTAGATGACGCCGATGAATGCCGACGTCACCTCGCCGCGACGCTCCTCCGGCGCGAGCTCGTTCAGCTCTTGCTGCGCGTCGAGGAAGCAGAGCCCGTGCCCGGCGCCGGCCGAGAGTGCGCCGGCGACGAGCAGGGCGAGCGAATGGAGCGGCGACGCGAGGACGAGGCCTAGCAGACCCGCCGCGAGCACGAGCAGCCCGGCGGCCTGGTCGCGCCGCCGCGACCCCTCACGCCGTTGCGAGACGATCTGCGTCGCGCACGAGGCGAGGAGCGCCACGGCCGAGACGGCGGCGAGGAGGGCGAGATCGTGCATGCGCAGGAGACCGGCGGCGTACGACGGGACGATGGAGAGGTAGAGAGCGACCGCGGCCCACACGATCCCGGCCGTGAGGGACACGAGGACGAAACGGCCGCGTATCTCGGCGGGAACGCGAGGCCATTGCACGCGCCACGGCTCCCGCTCCCCCGCGTCCGCTTCGGGCAGCGTCAGCGTCGCGCCGGCGGCGAGCACCGTGGCCCCGAGCCCGGTGAAGTACGGAAGGCGCAGCGGGTCGGGCGCCCATTGCGCGAGCATACCCGCGGCGATCGGCCCGAGCGCGCTGCCGCCCGCCTGTGCGAGCCCCGCGAGGAGCGCCGCGCGCCTGCGGTCGTTCTCCGGGTCGAGCTCGACGAGCGCCGCCGTCGCCGCGCCGCCGATCATCCCGACGGCGAGGCCCTGGAGCGAGCGCGCGCCGACGAGCCACGCAGTTCCGTGCGCGACCGCGAACAGCACGAGCCCCGCGGCGGCGACCGCGAGGCCGGCGAGGATCACCGGGCGCCGTCCGAACCGATCGGACAGTCGGCCGAAGAGGATCAACGCGGGAACGAGCACGAACGCGTAGGTGGCGAAGATCGCCGTCAGCACGAGGCTCGAGAAGTGGAAGCGCTGCGCATACACCGCGTACAGCGGCGTCGCGAGGTTCGCGCCCGCCATCAGGACGAGCCACGTCGCCCATACCGTCAGCGGAGC
>DATAMX010000182.1:0-51583 GCA_036260475.1 Gaiellaceae bacterium
GAGCAGAACCATCAGCGCGCGGGCCGGCATGCGGAGCGAGAAGCCGGGCAGGGCGGCGACCGCGTCGTGCTCGCGCAGATAGGCGAGGTTCGTCAGCGTCGTGGCCGCGAGCGCCAGTGCGATCGCGACGGCGGTTTGGGCGCCCATGGCCCGGCTACCCTACGCAGGTGCGCAGGTACCACGTGACCACGTTCGGCTGCCAGATGAACGCTCACGATTCGGAGCGCATCAAGGGCATGCTCGAGGAGCTCGGCCTCGGCGAGGCGACGGCGCCCGAGGACGCCGACGTCGTCGTCATCAACACCTGCACCATCCGTGAGAAGCCGGACACGAAGCTCGCTGCGTATCTCGGCGACGCCGGCGCGCGCAAGCGCGAGCATCCCGACACGGTCATCGCCGTGGGCGGCTGCTACGCCGAGGCACAACGCGAGCGCATCTTCTCGCTCTACCCGCAGGTCGACGTCGCATTCGGCCCGGGAACGATCGCGCATCTCGGCGAGTGGCTCGGCGCGGGGGGCCTCGGCGTCGAGCGCGGCACATGGGGGACAGGGGAAGAGCGGGCATTCGCCGCCACGCTGCCGATGCACCGCGAGCGCTCGTTCCAGGCATGGGTGCAGATCTCGATGGGCTGCAACTCCGTCTGCTCGTACTGCATCGTGCCGGCCGTTCGCGGCCGCGAAGTGTCGAGACGGCCGGGAGAAGTGCTCGCGGAGATCGAGGCACTGGCTCGGGAGGGCGTCCGCGAGGTGACGTTGCTGGGGCAGAACGTCAACTCGTATGGACGTGATCTCGGCACCGATTTCGCGCAGCTCCTGCGCGCGGTCGACGCCGTTGAAGGGATCGCGCGCATCCGCTTCACGAGCCCGCACCCGAAGGACTTCCGGCGGCCGGTCATCGAGGCGATGGCCGAGTGCGCTGCGGTATGCGAGCACGCGCATCTCCCGCTCCAGTCGGGCTCGACGCGCGTGCTGAAGGCGATGCGGCGCACGTACTCGCGTGAGCGCTATCTCCGTCTCGTCGACGAGATGCGTGCCGCCATTCCCGATCTCGCGCTCTCGACCGATCTCATCGTCGGCTTCCCCGGCGAGACGGAGGACGACTTTCGCGAGACGCTGACGGCCGTGGAGGAGGTCGGCTTCGACAGCGCCTTCACGTTCGTCTATTCACCCCGCGCCGGTACCGAGGCGGCAGCCCGCACGGATCAGGTTCCCGACGAGGTCAAGCGCGACCGGATCGAGCGGCTCGTCGAGGTCGTGCAGCGCGTCGCGACGAAGCGCAACGCGGCGCGGGTCGGCACGGTCGAGGAGGTGCTCGTCGAAGGGCCGAGCCGGACGGACGCAGCGTTTCTGCGTGGGCGCACGCGGCGCAACATGGCGGTGAACTTCACCGGCGACGCGCAGCCCGGCCGGCTCGTGGACGTGCGCATCGACCGCGCGACGTCACAGACGCTCGGCGGCGCGCAGCTCGCAGCCGTCCCGGCTTAGGCTTAGGCTTCGGCGGCGCGGAGGCTGCGCATCCCGACGACTGCGGGAACGACGGGCAGCCAGAAGTTGAAGATGCGGTACGTGAAGACCGCGAGGACGGCGGCCGCGAGCGGAACGCCGGTCCACGAGAGCGCGAACGGCAGCAGTGCCTCGACTGCGCCGGCGCCGCCGAGCGGGAGCGTGCGCCGTGTGAGCGCATACCCGGTGGCGTAGCCGACGAGGAGCAGCTCGACGTTCGGCGCTCCGTGCGCGAACGCGTGCAGGCACGCCCACAGGCAGGCCATCTCCCCGAACCAGTACACCGCGGCGCCCACCGGCCCGGCGAGATGCCGGCGCGCGAAGAGGCAGCGCAGCACGTGGATCGACTCGAGCGCCTGCGCGAGCCCGTCGCGCCAGTGTCCCTTGTCCGCGAAGCGCTGGCGGTGGCCCACGGCCCAGAGCGCGGCGGCGAAGCCGAGGGGGACGGTGATCGCCCATGGCAAGGTCAGTCCCATCGTGGGCGTGTGCGCGCCGCTCGCGAGCAGCTGGATCGACGCGATGCAGGCCGCCGGTGCGAGCAACGCGTACTCGAGCGCGCCGAGACCGAGCACGCGGACGCGTGCCTCGCGATCCGAGATTCCGGTTTGCTTGAACGCGTGCAGGTCGAGCGCGAACCCGCCCTGGGTCACGAACGGGCCGAAGCCGGCGGCGACCGCCGCGGCCGCGCGGCCGTGCCCCATCTTCGGGCCCTGGTCCACGAGGGAGACCTCGCGATAGCCGAGCACGTAGCCGAGATACGCAACGACCTCCGCTCCGAATGCCACGAGGAACCAGATCGGCTGGACGTGCTGCATCCGGTCCCAGACCGCGTCGAAGCCGGCCACCTCGCTCAGGGCGAAGAGGGTCGCCAGCGCGAGGAGCGAGGCCGCCACGAGGAACACCGACGACTCCACCCTCGTCCGGTGCAGATGACTCTTGGGCTCGATGTTCAAGAAACGCAGGGGAGAATCCTCTGGTGACGGTTATCGGCATCTTCGGCCCCACCGCAAGCGGCAAATCGAGGGTCGCTGCGGAGGTCGCCGGCCGGATTCCCGCCGAGCTGGTCTCTGCGGATGCGCTGCAGGTCTATCGAGGGCTCCCGATCCTGACGAACCAGCCTAGCGAGCCGACTCGGATGGTCGGGATCTGGCCGCTCGACCGCGAGACCTCGGTCGGCGAGTATGCGCCGCTCGCACATGCGGCCGTGGACGAGATCCTGGCCGCCGGCCGGACGCCGATCGTCGTGGGAGGGACGGGGCTCTACCTCCGGGCCGCCCTCGCCGAGCTCGCGCTCCCCCCGGCGCCCGGCCCCGGTGCGCGGCGGCGGTGGGAGCAGTTCTACGACGAGCACGGGCCGGCCGGAGCGCACGCGCGCCTGGAGGAGCTCGACCCCGGGGCCGCCGCGGCGGTGCACCGGAACGACCGTCGTCGCGTCGTCCGCGCTCTCGAGCTCGCCGACGCCGGAGCATCGCTCGCCCCGGGGCGAGACCGGCTGTGGGCCGCGGAGACGCGGCATCCCACACTCGTGGTGGGGCTCGACGTCCCCACGCACGTGCTCGAGCAGAGGATCGAGGAGCGCACGCGTGCGATGTTCGACGAGGGCGTGCAGGAGGAGGTGACTCGCGCACTCGCCGGAGCGGTCTCGCTCACGGCGCGCCAGGCGCTCGGCCTCGAAGAGGTGGCGACGCTCCCGCGGGAGCAGGCGATAGCGGCGCTCGTCGTACGCACGCGCCGCTACGCCGCATACCAGCGCAAGTGGATGCGACGCATCCCGGGCATCGCTATGGTCGGCGCGGATCGCCCGCCGGGCGAGATCGCCGATGACATCGTCGCGCTGGCACGCACACGGGAACGTGTACCTCGTCCTCGAGGGTGAGCCGTACGTGCACGAGGACGGGCTCGACGGCGCGGTCGACGTGCTGGCCGTCGATGGGGACGTCATGGACATTGCGATCGTCAATCCGGATGGATCTCACGCGGAGATGTCCGGCAACGGGACGCGCATCGCCGGCGCCTGGCTGATGGAGCGCACGGGCAACGACACCGCACGCGTGCGCGTGGGGCCGCGCCTCGTCGAGGTGCGCCGCACGGGGGACGGTCTCTACGAGTCCGAGCTCGGCGCCGCGACGGTCGTCGCGCGCGAGCGGATCGCCGGTCTCGAGGTCGCCGTCGTGGACGTCGGCAATCCGCATGCCGTCGTCGTCGGCGACCCGGACGACATCGAGCTCATCGGCCCCCTGCTCGAGACCCACCCGCGGTTTCCCAATCGCACGAACGTCCAGGTCGCACGCGTCGACGGACCGGGAGAGGTGACCGCGCGCGTATGGGAGCGCGGCGTGGGGGAGACGACGGCCTCCGGCTCGAGCGCGGTCGCGGTCGCGGCGGCGACGCACGGCGAGGGCGACGTCGTCGTGCACTTCCCGGGCGGCGATCTGCGCGTCCGTCTCGAGAGCGGCCGCGCGACGCTGACCGGGCCTGCGCAGAAGGTCTAGGCGCCGATCTCGTACTCGCGCAGGACGTCGTTCAGCGACGTCTTGAGATCGGTCTGTGCGCTGCGCCAGCCGATGATGAGCGCGCAGCTGAGGTCGTACGTACCGGCGGGGAACTCCTTCGGCCGCGTTCCGGGGACGACGACGGCGTTCGGCGGGACGTAGCCGCGGTGCTCGACCGGTTCGGCGCCGGTCACGTCGATGACCGGGACGGACCCGGTGAGCGACACGTTCGGCGCGAGCACTGCGCGCTCGCCGACGACGACGCCTTCCACGAGGATGCAGCGCGAGCCGATGAAGGCTCCGTCCTCGACGATGACAGGGCGCGCCTGCACCGGCTCGAGGACGCCGCCGATGCCCACACCGCCGGCGAGATGCACGTCGGCGCCGATCTGGGCGCACGAGCCGACCGTCGCCCACGTGTCGACCATCGTGTTCGGGCCGACCCACGCGCCGATGTTCACGTAGC
Source organism: Gaiellaceae bacterium (assembly GCA_036260475.1). Classification (GTDB taxonomy): domain Bacteria; phylum Actinomycetota; class Thermoleophilia; order Gaiellales; family Gaiellaceae; genus Palsa-739. Next base: position 4,461 of record DATAMX010000182.1, read on the forward strand.
TCGGCATCATCACGACGCCGCGCGAGAGGAAGGAGCCGTACCGCGCCGTCGCCGGCGGGACGACGCGCACGCCGAGCTCGGCGTAGTTGCGCTTGAGCGGGATCTTGTCCAGGTACTGGTACGGGCCGACCTCGATCGGCTCGACCTTGCGCTCGCGGAAGTAGGCGAGGATCGCGGTCTTCGCGGCCTCGTTCACGCGCCACTCGCCGTCGACCTTCTCGGCCACGCGGATCTCGCCGCGGTCGAGAGCCGCGATCGTCTCCTCCGTGCTCACAGCAGCTCCGCCGCCCGTTTGCATTCCTCCAGCGTAGGGACGAGCGCGAAGCGGACGTAGCCGGCGCCGCTCGGGCCGAAGAACTCGCCGGGGGCGACGAGGATCCCGTGCTCGAGCAGCGCGTCGGCGTCCGGGCCGATCACCCAGAGGTACATCGTCGCGTCGCTCGCGACGATCTCCCAGCCCTTCGACTCGATCGCCGGGATCATGACGTCGCGCTTCGCCCGGTAGCGCGCGCGCGTCTCCTCGACGTGGCGCTCGTCGTTCCACGCGACGGCGGAGGCTCGCTGGACGAACTCCTGGGGCGCGGTCCCGACCGTCGGCCGATAGGCCTTCAACGCGGAGATCACCTCCGGCGGGGCGGCGACGAAGCCGGAGCGGTACCCGGTCATGGAGGAGCGCTTGCTCAGCGTCTGGAAGACGATCGTCCGCGAGCGGTCGGCAGCTTGCAGCGCGGACGCCGGCGGCGCATCGAACCACAGCTCGGTGTACGCCTCGTCGGAGCCGACGTAGAAGCCGCGCTCCGCCGCGAGCTCGGTGAGCCGGTCGTAGAACTCGAGTGGCGCGACCGCCCCGGTCGGGTTGTGCGGGTAGTTGACCCACACGAGCGCCGTGTCGCCGGGGATCGCGTCCAGATCGGGCAGGAAGCCGTGCTCGCGCAGCAGCGGCAGCGTCCGCACCTCCGCCCCTGCGAAGAGGGCGCCGCGCTCGTACACGGGATACGCCGGCTCGCCGAGCACGACCGTGCGGCCGGCGGTGTCGAGCACCTGCGCGAGCGAGAAGATCGCCTCCTTCGAGCCGTACGTCGGGACGATCTCCGTGTCGGGGTCGACCTCGGCGCCGAAGCGAGTCGCACACCAGCGCGCGGCGGCCTCGCGCAGCTCGGGCAGACCCTGCGCGAGGGGGTACGGCGAGCGTTCCGGCACGGCGTCCACGAGCGCCTGCCGGATCATCGGATCGGTCGGCTCGTTCGGGTCGCCCTTGCCGAAGTCGATCACCTCGACGCCTGCCGCGACGAGTCGCCGCCGCGCCTCCTCGAGGCGGACGAACGGGTACGTCGCCATCTCCGCGAGCGTCGGATTGATCACGCGAGAAACTCCCGCAGCGTCTCGTAGCAGCGGTCGAGGTTGGCGATCGGGATCTGCTCGTCGACGCGGTGCGCGTACGCGGTCGCACCGGGCCCGAAGTTGATCGCGTCGATCCCCTGTTCGGCGAACTGGGCGACCGGCGTCCACGCCTGCTTCGGCTTCACGATCGGCACGAGCGTACGCAGTCGCGCAACGCGCGGATTGTCGAGCGCGGGCGGGGCGGAGGGAGAGTCGCTGAGAATCTCGAGCTCGCCCGCCGGGAGCAGAGAGGCGAGTCGTACGGCCGCGCCGGCGCGCACGTAGCGCACGTTGAGCTCGACGGATGCGGACGCAGGAACGACGTTGGCCGCGATGCCGCCCTCGACACGCACCGCGCTCGCCACCTCGCGAAAGACGAGCCCGTCGAGCTCGACGTCGTGTGGGCCGAGCGCGACCAGCGGATCGAGACCGCGCACGAGCTCGTGGATCGCGTTCTTGCCCGTCCACGGACGCGCCGAATGCGCGCTCTCGCCGTGGAACGTGACGCGTGCCTGCAGGTTGCCGAGGCAGCCCGCGTGCAGCTCGTTGTCGGTCGGCTCGAGCACGACTGCGAGCTCGACGTCGGAGAGCAATCCGGTGCCGAAGAGCTCCGGCAGCGGGCTCTCGGCCACCGGCACCTCCTCGCGCGTGAAGAACAGATACCGCGCGGGAACGCCGGCGCGCGCGAGCTCGAGCATGACCGCGACGCCGCCCTTCATGTCGCTCGCGCCGAGACCGTGGACCGCCCCGTCCGCGATCCGGCCGGGGATGTTCCCCTGCGCCGGGATCGTGTCGAGATGCCCGGCGAGGACGACGGGACCCTCGCCGTACACCAACGCCTCGCCGTCGTCGTAGACCGGCGCGCCGGGCATGAGCTGCCGGACGAGCTCGACCGCGGCCGACTCCGAGCGGCTCTCGGACGGCACGTCGACGAGCTGCAGCGTGCGGGCGGCAAGATCGGGGGTCGGCACGGCAGAGGTCATAATGACGTTCGGTGGCAGTCAGGCAGCCCGATCCCACGCCGGGCCTCGAGCCCGAGCGCGGGCTCGTCCTTGCCGTGCTCGGACAAGGTGTCGACGCCGAGGACGAGATCGGGGAGTTCGAGGAGCTCGCCCGGACGGCGGGCGTGCAGCCGGTGGCCCGGGTGCTCCAGCAGCGGTCGCAACCGGATCCGCGCAGCTACGTCGGCAAGGGGAAGCTCGACGAGCTGAAGCAGGAGTACGGAGGCGTGAAGGCCGAGGTCCTCCTCGTCGACGACGAGCTCTCCCCGTCGCAGCAGCGGCTCCTGGAGAACACGCTGGAGGCCCGTGTCGTCGACCGGACGCAGCTGATCCTCGACATCTTCGCGCAGCATGCGACGAGCGCCGAAGGCAAGCTCCAGGTCGAGCTCGCACAGCTCGAGTACAACCTCCCGCGCATGCGCGGCATGTGGAAGCACCTCGAGCGCCTCGGCGGCGGGGTCGGCACGAGGGGCCCCGGCGAGTCCCAGCTCGAGTCCGACCGCCGGCAGGCCCGCCGGCGGGTGACGCTCCTCAAGGATCGCCTGGAGGAGCTGTCGAAGCAGCGCGACGTGCGCCGCAAGGAGCGGCGTCGCACGCAGACGCCGACCGTGGCGCTCGCCGGCTACACGAACGTCGGCAAGTCGACGCTGCTGAACGCGCTCACGCAGGCGGACGTCTCGGTGCGCAACCGGCTCTTCGAGACGCTCGACCCGACGACGCGCGGTTTCGAGCACGAGGGGCGCAAGTACCTCGTCACCGACACGGTCGGGTTCGTCCGCCGGTTGCCGCATGAGCTCGTCGAGGGCTTCGCGGCGACGCTCGAGGAGACGCTCGTCGCGGATCTCGTGCTGCACGTCGTCGATGCGTCCGCTCCCGAGGGGCGCGTTGTCGAGATGATCGCCGCCGTCACCGGCGTGCTGCACGACATCGGCGCCGACGAGCTGCCGATCGAGCTCGTGCTGAACAAGGTCGATGCGGCCGACGAGACGCGCCGCCGCGCGCTCTCGAACCGCTACCCCGGAGCGCTACAGGTCTCGGCGCTCACCGGCGAAGGAATGGACGAGCTGCGCGCGCGCGTCGCCGACCGGTTCTCGGATCTCTTCGAGCCGGTCCGGCTTCTGCTCCCGTATCAGGACGGCGGCAAGCTGAACGAGCTCTACGCACTGGGGGCGCCGATCGAGCAGCGCGAGGACACGAGCGAGGGAGTGCTCGTCGTCGCCCGGCTGCCACGGCGCGAGATCAACCGCTTCGCCCGCTACCTCGTCGGGGCGTAATGGAAGTTGCCTTCCGCAAGCTCCGCGACGACGCGGTCGTCCCCGCCCGCGCCTACGAGGGCGACGCCGGGCTCGACCTCACCGCATGCGAGCGCGCGGTCATCGGACCGGGGGAGCGCGCGACGGTCGGCACCGGGCTCGCCGTCGCGATCCCCGATGGGCACGCAGGCTTCGTGCAGCCGCGCTCCGGGCTCGCGATGCGACACGGGATCACGATCGTGAACACGCCCGGCCTCGTGGACTCCGGCTATCGCGGCGAGCTCCGCATCGTCCTGCTGAACACGGACGCGCGCGAGGAGTTCGTCGTCGAGCCGGGCATGCGCATCGCACAGCTCGTCGTCGTCCCGGTCGCGAGCGTCGAGCCCGTCGAGCTGGAGGAGCTGCCCGAGACCGAGCGCGGCGTGCGCGGCTTCGGGTCCTCGAGCCACTGATGCAAGAGCCACGCATTCGCGTCTCCGCACTCTTGCGGTGGGAGGACCGCATTCTCCTCTGCCGCCACGAGAAGACCGGCCGCGGGGAGTACTGGCTCCTTCCCGGCGGCGGCGTGAACGCGGGCGAGAGCCTCGTCACGGCACTTCATCGCGAGCTGTTCGAGGAGGTGGGGATTCCCGACCAGCTGCCGGTCGAGGGGCCGGTCGCGATCGTCGACTCGATCTCACCGCAGCGCGGCTTCGGCGCGAAGCACGTCGTGCACATCATCTTTGCCGGCGATCTGTCGGGCCGGTCGCTCGAGGCGGTCACGTCGCAGGACGCAGCGGTGAGCGGGCATCGGCTGTTCGACACGGCCGACCTCGACGGCGTCGTCCTCCATCCACCCATCCAGCGCTTCCTGCAGCGCTGGCAGCCCGGCGACCCGGCGGCATACCTCGGCGCACTGTGGGCCCCCTAGCTCGAATCTCGATCCAGGGATATCGCGCCGCGCGCGAGCTCGAGTTCGCGCCCGGGAACGTCTGTGCGCTCGTCGGGGAGGCATCGAGCGGCAAGTCGACCGTCCTCACGGCGATCTGGACGCTGCTCGAGGCAGCGGCGCCTCCCCCGACGATCGACGACGTATCGCGAGACGCCGCGAGCGGCCGCATCCACCTCGAGGCGACGCTCGAGCGCGGCCGGTCGATCTTTCTCGACGCCCGCCCGCCCGACACGCTCAACCTGAACCGCGCCGGGGCGCCGCCCGTGCTCTTCCTGCCCGCGAACCTGCGCTCGCGCACGCTCGTCGCCCCGGCCACGGGACTGGGAGCTGCGGACGTGGCCGAGCTCCTCCGGCCTCCGCTTCCCGATCACCACTGGTCCGCCGCCGACGGCGGGCTCCTGCTCGTGAACGGCATGGAGCGCGTGCTCGCCGCCGGCTTGCGCCGCTTCGTCCTCCTCATCGAGGAGCCGGAGCTGTACCTCAGCCCGCACGCGCAGCGGCACCTCTACCGCGTGCTGCGCGACCTCGCGCAGTCCGGCAACCAGATCCTGTACTCGACGCACGCGCCGGTGTTCCTCTCCGTCGACCGCCTCGAGGAGCTGGCGCTCGTCCGTCATACCTCCGACGTCGGCACGACGCTGTTCCAACCCGATCCACTGCCCGAGGCGGAGTCGTTCCGCGCGCTCTCCGAGTTCGACAGCGATCGCGCCGAGCTCTTCCTCGCACGCGCCGCTCTGCTCGTCGAGGGTCGCACGGAGAAGCTGACGTTCCCGCTCGTCTTCGAGGCCCTCGACGTCGAGGCGGACAAGGAAGGGATCATCGTCCTCGAGTGCGGCGGCAAGGGGAACATGCCGCTGTTCGCGCGCATCTGCAACGCGTGCGGCATCCCGTACGTCATCGTCCACGATCGCGACGCGCCCGCGGGGAGCCGGCCGGTGGAGTCGGAGCTCATCGTCAACCGGCAGATCCAGGACGTGGCGGGGAGGCGGCGGACGGTCGTGCTCGTCCCCGACTTCGAGGCGGTCTCGGGCGTGAACGCGCGCGGCCGGAGCCGCAAGCCGCACCGTGCATACCGCCGCTACACCGGCAACAACGGCGATGTCCCGGAGCCGCTGAAGCAGGCGGTGGACAAGGTCGTGCGCGCCGCCCGGACCTAGCGCCGTCGCGCGCGGGCCGACGAGACGGCGTGCGCCTGCTCTTCGAGCGCGTCGTCGAGCGGCGCGAGGTCGGGCGGTTCGCCGCGGGAGCGATGCGCGAGCGCCTGCGCGAGGATCCAGTCGGCGAGCCACGGGTTGCGCGGCAGGAGGGGCCCGTGGAGATACGTGCCGACGACGCGGCCCGCCCGGCATCCTTCGTAGCCGCTCTCGCCGTCGTTGCCGTAGCCCGACACGACGCGGCCGAGCGGCTCGGCGCCGGGATCGAGCCGAGTCCGGCCCGCGTGGTTCTCGAAGCCGGCGAGCGTGTGCCGCACGCCGGGCTCGAGCTCGCACTCGAGGAGCACGTTTCCGATCATTCGCGTGTCGCCCGCCACGGTCTCGAGCGGGAGGAGGCCGACGCCCGGCATGTCCTCGCCGTGGAAGCCGCGGTAGCCGCGCCCGAGCAACTGGTAGCCGCCGCAGACCGCGAGGAACGCAGCGCCGCCGGCCGCGGCCTCCTTCAGCCCCTCCGCCTTCGCGGCGAGGTCGGCGGCGACGAGGAGCTGCTCACGATCCTGTCCGCCCCCGAGGTAGTACAGGTCGTGCGCGCCGGGGACGACGGCGTCGTGCATGCCGACTTCCGCGACGTCGAGCTCGTGCCCTCGCCACGATGCGCGGGCGGCGAGCACGGCGATGTTGCCGCGGTCGGCGTAGATGTTCAGGTAGTCCGGATAGAGATGGGCGACGCGAACGTTCACGCGGCACGCTCCCAGTACGGGCGCGTGAGCCCGCGGGCGGCGACGATCCGCTGCAGGCCGAGCATCGCCGTGTAGGTGGGCAGGACGACGAGCTCGCCGCCCTCCGGCGTCAGCGCGAGGCCCCGGTCGAGTGCGCGCTCGAGGCTCGGCTCCACCTCGATCGATTCCTCGGCCAGGCCGCCGTACTTGAAACGGAGGGCGAGCTCGGCGGCGCGGTCGCCGCTCGCGACGAGCCGGTCGAGGCCGCCGAGCAGCGGCTCGAAGTCGACGTCCCAGATCCAGGAGACGTCGCGTCCATCGGCGATCCCGTCATTCAGCGCGACGACCGCCCGCGTGGGAGGCCCGCCGTCGACGAGCGTGCGGATCGCCTCGTTCGCTCCCGCGGGGTTCTTGATCAGGAGCAAGAGAATCGTCTTGTTGCCGACGGCGATGCGCTCGAACCGGCCGAACGCGGCGCTGAAGCGTGCGAGACCGGCGACGATCTCGTCGACGCTCGCTCCCAGTGCGTGGGCGAGAGACGCCGCCGCGACGGCGTTGTAGACGTTGTAGAGGCCGGGGAGCGCGAGCTGCACCCGGCGGGTCTCGCGCGGCAGCTGCAGGTCGAAGGAGGCGCCGTCGAGCGCGCGGAGCTCGATGCTGCGCGCCGCGACGTCCAGCGCCGGCCGCGTGACATGCCCGTTCGGGCAGCGGTAGTCACCGAGGTGGCCGACGTACGCCGCGGCGTACTCGAGCGGCTCACCGCAGCGCAGGCAGTACTTCGAGTCGGCGGCGTGCTGGAGCGCAGGCCGCGCGACGCCCGGGTCGTCGAGCCCGAAGACGAGCGACGGGGTGTGCGCGGTCGCGAGATCGCCGACGAGCGGGTCGTCCCCGTTGACCACGAGCGTCGTGCCGGGTGTCAGCGTGGTCACGGCGTCGCGCCACCGCTCGGCGACGAGCTCGAGCTCGCCGTAGCGGTCGAGCTGGTCTCGGAAGAGGTTCCCGAGGCAGACGGCGCGCGGCCGGACGCGGCGCATCACCTCCGGCAGGGCTGCCTCGTCCACCTCGAGGAGGCCGAGCTCGGCATCGCCGGCGGCGAGGAGGGTGGAGGCGACACCGGAGAGGAGGTTCGCGCCCGAGCGGTTGTGGGCGAGCCGGACGCGCGGGCGGAGGATCTCCGCCGCCATCGCGGCGGTTGTCGTCTTCCCGTTCGTGGCGGAGACCGTCGCCGTCCCGGCGGGCAGCCGGGCGGCCAGGCGGTCGACGGCTCCCGGATCGAGGATGGAGAGGAGCTTGCCCGGCACCGTCGTGCCTCCGCCGGCGCCGACGAGGCGCGAGAGAGCGGCGACCGCCCGCGCGGCGGCAACCTCGGCGGCGAGCGGGATGGCCACGTCCGCGAATCTATCGCTGCGCGGGTTCACTTGCGGATTCTCCAACCTGATCTACCATATTTGTGATGCCCAGGAAGCCCCGTTTTCGCGCGGTGGCGCAGATCGACCCGCGCAGGCTCGCGGAGTTCCAGGCGGGCATTCGGAAGCGGTACACCGACGACCAGATCATCGGCGAGCTGCGGGACTGCGCGGAGCGGCTGGGGCGCTCGCCGACGATGCGCGAGTTCGCGGCCGATGCAAAGACGACCGTCCATCCGCAGACCGTGATCGAGCACTTCGGGTCGTGGAACGCGGCCAAGCGCGCCGCCGGGCTCGTCCCCAGGCGGTTCGCGACCCGCGAGGAGCTCCTCGGCCTGCTGCGCGAGCTCGGGGCCGAGCTGGGACGGCCCCCGACCGCGCGCGACATCGACGAGCACAAGGGGAAGCTTCCGTCGAAGTCCCTGTACTGGCACACGTTCGGGTCGCTGACGACCGCGCTGCGCGAGGCCGGCTTCGACGTGCCGGTGGGGGAGGAGCGGCTCGAGCGTGCGGTCGAGCAGGGGGCCGCGCTCGCCCGACGGCTCGGGCGGCTGCCGAAGTTCGCCGACTGGGCGGAAGCGCGGAAGGCGGACGACTCGCTCCTGACCGAGTGGCAGGTCTACCGCCTGCTCGACGCCAAGCGCGGTGCGTGGTCGACGTTCCAGTTCCTCGTCCGCGAGGTGCTCGAGCAGCAGGGCGTCACCGTGGGCGGCGACGGGACGGTGAAGAAGAAGCGCTAGGCGGTGGCGAGCGCGGCGAGCTGCTGGAGGCACGACGCGCCTTCGCCGGGCGCGCGGACCGCCGGCAGGGGCTTGCCCGGCTCCTCGTAGCGCGGATCCGTCCGGAAATGCTCGTCCCGCACGATCTTCGCGCGGCGGATGGCGAGGAACGTCCCATCCTTCAGCTCCTGCTTCTTCAGTCGCACGTGAGCGTATTCCTCGACCACCTCGAGCGCGGTGCGCGTGGATGCGAAGAAGAGCTCGTGCTTGCCGGCGCCGAGCCAGAGCGGACGGCCGATGCCGCGGGCGGCGAACACCGTCCCGGGCTCGCGCTCGTCCAGCCAGGCCGTCGCCATGGAGCCGAGCAGCGCCTCGAAGGCAGCCGGCTCGTTCCGCGAATGGGCCGCGAGCGCGAAGATCGCTTCCGAGTCGACCGTCATCCGCGGCTCGGCGCGGGCGCAGTCGAATGCGGCCAGGAGCTCGTCGTCGTTGACGATGATCCCGTTGTGAATGCCGACCACCGGCCCATGGCGGACGGGGTGGTTGTTGGCGGAGATGGAGGGATGGCCCTTCGTGTAGTCGCGTACGTGCACGAGGAGCTCGGTGGCCGTGTGGGGCACCGCAATGCGCTCCAGGAGCTGGCTCGCAGGGGTCCGCTGCTTCGTGACCACTGGATACGAGCCGCCCGGGCCGCGGTGCGCGTACCCGACTGCGTCGGCCCCCCGCTCGGCGATCCCGGCCAGGAGCGCCTGCGCCGCGAGCGTCCGATCGACGCTGCTACGAGACGAGAGGCTGTATCCGGCGATTCCGCACACGATCTGGGTTATCGGCAACCGTAGCGGACACTTCGGCGAACCCGGCCTCAAGCCTGCACCGGTTTAGGCCGATACCAGGCCTCGTGGAGCCTCTCCTCGCTGCGGAGGGAGACGTCGAGCAGGTCGAAGAGCCTGCAAGCCAGCTCGATGATCCCCTGAAGCTGTACATCCGGTCGATCGGAAACGGCCGGCTCTTGACGCGCGAGGAAGAGCGCGAGCTGGCCCGGCGCAAGGACGCCGGAGACGAGCTGGCGAAGAAGCGGCTGATCGAGTCGAACCTCCGGCTCGTCATGTCCATCACGCGCAACTACACGCGCGCCGGCGTCCCGCTCCTCGATCTCATCCAGGAGGGCAACCTCGGCCTCATCCGCGCGGTGGAGAAGTTCGACTACCGGATGGGCTACAAGCTTTCGACGTATGCGACGTGGTGGATCAAGCAGTCGGTGAGCCGCGCGCTTGCCGACCAGGGGCGGACGATCCGCCTCCCCACGCACGTCGCCGAGCGTGTGCGCCGGCTGCTTCGCGTCCGCCGCCAGCTCGCGCAGAAGTTCAGCCGCGAGCCGACGCCGGCCGAGCTCGCGAAGGAGACCGGCGAGCCGGAGGACAAGGTCGTCGACCTGCTCAGGCTCGTCGACGATCCGGTGAGCCTCGACTCTCCCGTCGGCGACGGCGAGAGCTTCTTCGCCGACCTCATCGAGGACGAGCTCTCGGCGCAGCCGGACGAGCGCACGGCGATCGAGCACCGGCACGGCGAGCTGTCTCAGGCGATCGCGCAGCTCCCGCCGCGCATGCAGCGCGTCCTCGTGCTCCGCTTCGGCCTCGACGGCGAAGGCACCCGAACGCTCGAAGACATCGGCGCCGAGCTCGGCGTGACCCGTGAGCGCGTGCGTCAGCTCGAGTCGCGCGCCCTGCGCGAGCTGCGCAACGGCGCCCCCAGCCTCGAGCTGTACCTCTCGTAGCTACGCGATCGCTTCGTCGCGGCCGAGGAGCCGGTGCGAGAGGAACGCGAGGCCGTAGAGCGCCGCGACGACGACGAGTAGGAATCGATAGCCGGTCACGAGCGACAGGTACTCGAGCAGGCCGCCGACGATCGCCCCGAGGAGGTTCGTGGCGAACGCCGCGGTGGACGAGCCCACCGCGGCGAACCGCTTCGCGAAGACGAGGTTGGCGACGTAGATCGGCGCGAACGCGAGCGCGGTCGCGGCGAAGAAGCGCGGCACGGGTGAGAGCGACAGCAGCGATTCCTGCGGCACCGCCCAGGCCACGACCAAGGCCCCGAGTAGCGCGAGGTACAGCACCGGCATCCGCGGCAGGCGTACGTGGCGAGCGGTCTCGACCGCGAGCCAGACGCTGATCAGGACACCGGCGAAGACGAGCGAGTTCACGAACCACGTCGTGCCGAAGAGCAGCGCGAACTGGACGACGTTCTTCGTCTCGAGGAGGAGGAACGCCGCGCCCATGCAGGCGAGGTCGACGTAGCTCCGCATGCGCCCGAAGACGCGCACCGAGCCGCCTGCCGCCACGCCGATCAGCAGCACGGACGCCGCAAGCATGAGCAGGAGCGTGTGCCAGTAGAACCCCGGGATGGACCGGTGCTGCAGGTAGGGGAACGGATAGTCGTCGGTCGGCTCCGAGACGGCGACACGCCGCCAACGCGTCTTGCAGTCGACGCTCGCGCCGGCGCCGGCGGTGAGCACCGCCTGCCGGCGGCTCGCGAGCGAGTCGCCGAGCTCGACGCACGGGGCGGTCCCGAAGACGTCGTCGAGCGTGCCTGCGTAGCGATCGAGGAGGAACGGCTCGTAGTAGTTGTACATCGCGAAGGTCCCGCCCGGGTTCAGGTGCCGCCTGACCGTCGCCATCGACTCCTTCGTGAAGAGGTAGTTCTCGAGCCGAAGCGCGCCCTGGCCTGCAAGCAGCGTCAGCGAGTCGGGCAGCGCGAACAGGATGAGGTCGTAGTGGTGCTTCGTCTGCTCGATGAAGGCGCGCCCGTCGTCGATATGGACACTCACCCGCGCGTCCTGGTACGGCCGGTTCGGGTGCAGCGCCCGTCCGAGCGACTGGATCTCCGGGTCGATCTCGACGGCGTCGACGTGCTTGGCCCCCTCGGAGAGCGCGACGGCGACGTCGTTGCCGTTGCCGGCACCCACGATCAGCACGTTGTCGAGCGGCCCGGTGACGTGTCGATACGGAAAGAAGTAGAAGCGCTCGATCTTCGCGAGCGTCGACAAGGGGTACGCGGTCTGATGGGGAATGTTGTTCGCGCTGATCGTGAGGGTGTCGCGCGTCAGCACGCCGCCGACGCGGTGCGGCGCCTTCTCGTACGTCGCGGTCACCTTGTAGTACGGCGACCAATGGTCGTTGCCGTGGGACGACTCGACGGCGAGCAGCGCGACGACCGCAACGAGTGCGAGGACGTGCGGATGACGGCCGACGAGGACGAGCAGAAGTGCCGACGCGATCGCCCCCCACGCGATCGGCGGCGCTTCGAGGAACGAGAGCGCCGAGAACACGACGATCCCCGCGATCGATCCGAGAATGTCCAAGCGGTACGCATCGAGCGGGCGGAAGCGAACGAAGATCCGTCCGACTCCGTGGCCGATCGCGGCCATCACCGAGACGGTCAGGACGAAGACCGCAGCGAGCTCCACCCAGCGCGGGAGCGCCGGCCAGCCGAACGCTCCGTACGTCGATCCGTCGTCGAGCCGGACCGAGACGGGGAAGAGCAGGACGAAGCCGACGAGTAGCGCGAGGGCGACCGGCGCCCACGGGAGCAGGTTCGGCTGGCGCGCGGAGCGGAGGAATCCGATGCCGATGCCGAGGAAGCTCGCGAGCAGGACGAAGTTCGTCAGGTACGCGAGGTGAATGTCGTTGGCGGCCGTCCAGCGGATGAGCGCCAGCTCGACGAAGAGCATGAGAAAGCTGAGCGAGAAGAGACGCGCGCGCTCGAGAGCGCCGACCTCGTCCCGCTCGAGCGTGGGATCGAGCGTTGCGGTAGCGATGGCCGGAGTGTGGGCCTCTAGCTCGACGCTACGAGCTGCATCTCGCGGAGGTTGGCGAGTCGCCGGAGCGACTCCAGCTCGATCTGCCGGACGCGCTCGCGCGTGAGTCCGAGGCGCTTGCCGATCTCCTCGAGCGTCTTCGGCTCCTCGTCCACGAGGCCGTAGCGCAGCACGAGCACCTGACGCTCACGGTCGGGGAGCGAGCCGAGCGCGAGCATGAGCGCCTGGCTCCGCAACGACACCTCGACGTGCTCCTCGGGCAGTGGCTCGTCGCCGGCGACGAAGTCGCCGAAGACGGCGTCCTCCTGCTCGCCCACGGGCTGGTCGAGGCTCGCCGATGCGCGGGCGGCGGCGCGGACCTCACGCGCCTGCTCCACCGGAAGTGACGCCTCGTCGGCGATCTCCTCGAGCGTGGGCTCGCGGCCGAGCTCCATCCAGAGTGTGCGCTCGGCGCGGTTCATCTTCTGCATGCGCTCGACGATGTGGACGGGCATGCGGATCGTACGCGCCTTGTCCGCAAGCGCGCGCGCAACGGCCTGGCGGATCCACCACGTCGCGTACGTCGAGAACTTGTAGCCACGTCGCCAGTCGAACTTCTCGACGGCGCGGATGAGCCCCAGCGTCCCCTCCTGGATGAGGTCGAGGAACGGCAGGCCCTGATTGCGGTAGTTCTTCGCTATCGACACCACGAGACGGAGGTTGGACTGGATCATCCGCGTCTTCGCGCCCATGTCGCCGCCCTCGATCTTCTTCGCGAGCGCGACCTCCTGCGCGGCGGTGAGAAGCGCGTGCTTTCCGGCCTCGCGGAGGAAGAGCTGGAGCGCGTCCGTCGTCGTCTCGACCGCGGCGATGGGCGGCGGGGGAGGGGGCTGCTCCTCCTTCGGCTCTTCGACCAGCTCGATGCCGCGCCGGTCGAGCTCGATGTAGACGGCGTCCACCTCGAGCGGGTCGAGCTCGAGCGGTTCGAGCACGTCCTGCAGCTCCGCCTGCCGAAGCTGGCCGCTCGACTCCGCGGCTTCCAGAAGCGCGAGAAGATCCTCGCTTCTGAGGATGATGTCGATCTCGACCGTCAAGTTCCCCCCGATCGTTGCTTGGGCGTTCGTTCCGCGCCCCCGGGGGACCAAAACACGCGAGGCGTCCCCAAATCAAGGGTTTCGTCCGCCTCGTGAGGCGCAACCCCCTGAAGTCAGAGCAGGCGGAGCGCGAGCGCCACGACGAGCACGATCAGCAACGGGACGAAGAAGCTGCCGCGCCTCGAGCGCGACCGGTGCGACGCGAAGATCGGGTACGCGGGCTCGCGGCTGGAAACCCCCACGCGTCCCTCATCGGCAGATCCCCGACTCGGCTTCATGGTCCATCCGGGGCGTCCAGCCAGGCGTAATCCGGTGCACGAGAACGTGCGTTATGGAAAGCCGGAGGAGAACGGCTCTCAGGCGGCGACCGAGCGCTGCGCCCGCCGGTCGTTGGACTCCCTCCACCACCTCGCCGAGCCGAGAGTGCGCGGGCTCGGGGGCGCCCATGGCGCGTGTGACCCGGACTGCACGTCGCCGGGGTTTTTCCACAGACTGCACGCTCCGCTGTGGAAATGTTGATTATTCAAAATTCGCAAAATGCGAACGTTTTCGATTTCACACCCCTTGCACGGGCCCTGCCCACCCCCTAGATTCCCAATTGCGCCGAGCGCGGCGCGGGAGTAGGTCGAAGCGGAACCGATAGGCCGTACGAGGAAGCCCGCAAGGGCAGAGGCGGAAAGTCGAGCGGTTCTGTGGACGAAACCGCGACGGGCTCGGCGAATTTCTTTGGTCCCGTACGTCTAGGATCAGCCGTCGTGCACTTTCATCCGCCGAGCATCGACCCGGGCATCATCGCCCTCGTGTGGGCCCTCGCCCTCGGCACGTTCATCTACTTCGGCCTCCTTGCCGTCGGGACCTCGGGCGCGTTCGCGATCGTGATCGCGATGGTCTCCGCTGCCGGCATCTGGCTGCTCGTCCGCACCCGCGGCGACAGCGCCTGAGCCGCGGGATACCGTCAGGCCGCGACGGCGGTCGCCGGCCGAGCCGAGAGGTCGCTCATGCTCCGCTTGCTGAGGGCGGCGACGAGCAGCGTCGCGAGGTCGGCTCCGATCGCGTCCGCCAGACGGTCGCGGGCCCGATCGACGTCGGAATCCAGACCGGCGAGGTGAACGGCGATCAGATCGAGCCCCTTTTCGCGCTGGGTCAGGCCTGCGAGCTCCATCCGATCACGTGTATCGGCCCCCGGGCGCGGTCGGCCCGATCCCTGACGGAAGGGATTGGGTCGCCGCGGCGAGCGGCGACCCTTCCCCCACTTCAGTCCATCCGGGTGGGCGTCCGCCTGCGACCCCGGTGCGGGCCGACGGTGACCTCGTTCGGCCGTCCGGAGGTCGTGCTGACCTCGCGGCGCTCCGCCGTGACCGGCTCGTTCGCCGCCTGCGGCCGGGACACCGCCGGCCTCGGCCCCGCGGCCGGAGCGGCGGCGCCGGTCGCGGCCGGGACAGCCGCCGGCGCGAGTGCCGGAACGGTGTCGAACGACATCCCGAGCACGAGACCGAAGCCGAACGCGAGCACGCCGTGCCAGAGCGCGAGGTCGTGGATCAGGCCCATGAGATTCGCGTTCTTGCTCCAGGAGACGAAGGTCCCCTCGTACCAGCCGTGACCGGGCTGACTCGCCATCATGATCCAGCCGACGACGATCAGCACCGGGACGAAGGCGATGAAGAACGTCCCCGCCGACAGGCGCAGCCGGAGCCCCTTCGTCCAGCCGCCGATGACCTGCGAGATCGCCATGACGAGGCCCGCGCCCGCGACGACCCCCATCTCAGCCCAGAAGCGGCCGTCGGTGCGCTGCCCCACGAGCGTCGCAGCCCAGAGCAGGACGCCTGCCGCCCCTGCGGCTGCAAGCGTCGTCAGGCCGCGCGTCGCGTCGTACAGTCCGTACCGTCGCAATCCGATCACCTCGTTCCGCGTTTGCCAGAGCTGCAGGGGAAACGCGAAAAGCGCCGCTGCGGGTGCGGTTACAGGCTGAGGCGGCGGGCGTCGAAGGCCGACGACCAGAGCTCGGCTCGGAACTGCTCCACGGCCGCTTCGGCATCCACGGTGAAGACGTGCTCGACGACGCCGACCTCGTGGTCGTTGTGGAAGGGCAGATCGACGTGCTCGTGGCTGACGAGATTGATCGAGGTGCGCTCGCACACCGGGCAGTGGACGGCCAGCCCGAGCCGGCCGTCGCCGGGAGCGAGGAGGAAGAACGCCGACGGGAACACCGGCCGCGGGCGTTCCTCGGGATAACAGAAGAAGCTCCACGGCCACTCCCCCGCGCCGATGCGGGCGGCGGCGAGATCGCCGAGCTCGTTCCCGACCGGCTCGACCCGCGATGTCATCAGGTTGAGGAAGACGCCGCCGTCGAGACCGAGCGGCGCCCAGTCGAGCTCGTCGTGTGTGACGAGGCCGTCGTGCTCGTCGCCGCACGTGCACGCGAACCGGACGCGGTAGACGACCGGGTGCGCCGTGCCCTCGAGCTGCTCGAGCCTCCGGAAGGCGGACAGCGCCACCTGCGCCTCGCCACCGGACGGGCAGGAGAACGTGTATCGGCTCGTCAGCGGGTCGTACATGTCCCTCTTGTAAACGGCCGGACGGACGGATTCGTTATGTCAGTACGAGATGAGCGCGTGCAGGTCGTAGTCCCCGAGTCGCTCGCGACCGCCGAGGAAGGTCAGGTCGATGACGAAGTTGATGCCCACGACAGTGCCGCCGAGCTGCTCCACGAGGCCGGCGATCGCCTTCACGGTGCCGCCGGTCGCGAGGACGTCGTCGTGGATGACGACCCGCGCGCCCTTCGCGATGGACTCGGCGTTCACCTCGAGCGCGTTCTCGCCGTACTCGAGCGCGTAGCGGGCCGACACGGTCTCCGGCGGCAGCTTCCCCGGCCGGCGCGCCGGCACGAACCCGCATCCGACGGCGCAGGCGATCGCAGCGCCGAGCCAGAAACCGCGGGCTTCCGCTCCGAGCACGAGGTCCGGCTTCCGCTCCGCCGTCCAGTCCGCGAGCTCGGACACGGCCTGCCGGAGGGCGGCCGGGTCGCCGAGGAGCGGGGCGATGTCCTTGAACCCGACGCCGGGCTCCGGGAAGTCCGGGACCTCCCGGATCTTCGACCTCAGATCGATCTCGGTCTTCATCCGGCGAGCTTCCGGACCGTCCGGCTGAGCAGCAGCTGGGAGAGCTCCTGCGCCGACTCGGTCAGGGCGCGCAGGTCTTCGAGACCGGCTCGCCTGCGCTCGGGGCTGCGCGACCGCAGGGACGGGAGGACGAGCGCCTCCAGGAGGCCCGCCTGGCGATCGGCTGCGGTCCGGAACGCACGCAGGTGGCGCGGAGCGATGCCGTAGCGGGCGAGGCGTTCGCAGACCGAGGCGATCTCGACGTCGAGCTCGCCGTACGGGGCCTCGAGGAGCCCGAACTGCTCGAGCTCGCGTGCCCGCGCCGCGTCGACGCCGGCGCGCTCGCACAGCTCGTCCACGCCGAGGTCGTCGGCCTCGCCCTCGCCGAGGGCGGCCGTCGCGCGCTTGCGCCGCGCCTTCGCAGCGCCGGTGGCGAGCTCCTCGCGGATCACGCGCAGCGGCAGGAACTCGTCGCGCTGCAGGCGCAGGATCGTCTCCAGCCGCTCGAGGTCTTCCTCGGAGAAGAGCCGGTAGCCACCCTGCGTCCTGCGCGGCGTGACGAGGCCCTCGCCCTCGAGGTAGCGGATCTTCGAGATCGAGACGTCGGGGAACTCCGGCTTCAGCCGGCGGCAAACTGCGCCGATGGTCAGGAGGCGAGATCGTGAACCTTCGAGCCGTAGGCTTTCGGCGGTGGACATCAGCGTGCGAGGAAGGTGAGCCGGTACTTGCCGATCTGAATCTCGTCGCCGTCGCTGAGCTCGGCCGACTCGACGCGCCGGCGGTTCACGAACGTGCCGTTGAGGCTGCCCTGGTCCTCGACGAACCAGCGGCTGTCGCGCTCGACGAGCACGGCGTGCCGGCGCGAAACGGTCACGTCGTCGAGGAAGACCGGGCAGTCGGGCGAGCGTCCGATCGTCGTCCGTTCGCTCTGCGGGGTGAAGGTCTCCCCCGCCCTGCCGCCGCCGGAGCGGACGACGAGCGCCGGGCCCTCGACCCGGATGTCCTCGAGCTGCTCGGGCTCGTCGCCGGCCTCCGCCGCGTTGAACGTCTGCGTCTGCTCCGCCGGCTCGGGCGCGTGGAGCAACGCACCGCACTTCGCGCAGTAGTTGGCCGCCTCCGGGTTCTGGAAGCCGCACTCGGGGCAGTAGATGTGACTCACTGGAGGTCTCTCGATCGCGGCATCGGAGCATCGGTGAGGAAGCGCTTCTGCGCGTCACGCTCGGGCGCGTAGCGCGTCATTCGGCCTGCGGGCTGGCCTTGCCGGCGAGGATCTCGGTCAGGGCTTCGACGTCGACCTGGCTGAGGATCGTCTCCGGACCGGCAGCCTTCAGCCGCGCCTGGTACTCGGCGCGCAGGATGTCGATCTTCCCGTGCAGGAGTCGGCGCTCGTACGAGATCTCGCGCTCTTCCTCCTGCAGCTGCTGGATGAGCTTCTTGAGATCGGCGTCCGTCAGCGAAGCAAGGTCAGGCAGGAGTTCCACGTGGGCCTTTCGCTCGCAGGGTCAACCTGAACTTTAGCCTTTATGGCGCGCTCGTCTAGGTTCGGGCTTCGGCTGCCTCTCCCTGCGCGATCTCCTCGACCATGCCGCGCAGCTCGTTCAGGAGCTCCTCGGAGGCCTCGACCGTCTCCCCCTCGGCGTACAGGTGCAGGAGGGGCTCGTCCGGGTCGGGGAGCACCTGGGCCGAGCCGCGCTCGTCGAAGACCTTGATCCCGTCCGTCAGGTCGAGATCCCGCCCCGCCATGCGCTCGTTGAGAACGCGCATGACGAGCCCCTTGAGCGACCAGGGCAGCGCGAGCTGCCGGTGGACGAGGGTCGGCTGCGGGAGCTCCGCCACGATCTCCGAGATCGGCCGCCGTACCGGCGCGAGCAGCTCCAGCAGCTTGACGAGGCTCGCGACGGCGTCGTAGCCGGGCAGGAAGTCCGGGAACACGTAGCCGCCTCCGACCGCCCCGCCGAAGACGACGCCCTTCTCCGCAGCCATGCGCGTCAGGTCCTGGAGCGAGGCCGCCGTCCGCACGATCTCGAGACCGGACCCCTCCACGAGCCGGTCGACCTGGCTCGTCACGGTCACCGGGAAGGCGAGGCGACCCGTCCGGCCGTTGGAGCCGATCAGGCGGAGGTAGAGGAGCAGCGCCTGCTCGACGGGGATCTCCCGGGCCTGCTCGTCCACGAGGTAGAGCCGCTCGCCCGGCCGGTCGAAGACCGCACCGAGGTCGGCGCCGATCGCGCTCACGAGGCGCTTCGCCTGTCCGATCGAGGCGGCGAGCGGGCTCGCGCCGTCGGTGTTGCCGTCGCTCGGGAACGCATGCGCGGCCACCACCTCCACGCCGAGCGGATCGAGCACGAGCGGCAGCACGTACGACGCAGCCGAGAAGCCGTAGTCGACGACGATGCGGAATCGGCGCTCGCGGATCGCCGAGACGTCGAGCGTCGAGAGCAGATCGCTCGCGTATGTCTCCCTCGCGCGCGCGGGATACGAGATGCGGCCGACGTCCATCGACGCCACGCGACGCAGCTCGCCGCGCGTGAAGTGCTTCTCGACCTCCTTCTGCGTCTCCGCGCTCATCTCGATCCCGGGCGGCTCGAAGAACTGGATGCGGATCGCCTCGTCGTCGCTCGGGCTCACGCCGACGTGCACGCCGGCGTCGTAGCCCTCCGACTTGACGAGATGGCGCGCGACCGCGGCCGGGATGACGCGCAGGTCGGCGACGTCGACGCCCGTCGACGACAGGCCCGAGATCATCGCGCGCTTGATCATCCGGCACGCGGGCGTGCCTTCGCGCGAGGCGACGATGCGCGCTCCGCGCTTCAGCGCCGTTCCGAGCGCGGCCGCGAGCCGAACGGCGACGTCCGGCGTCAGGTCGACGTTCACGAGGCCGGAGACGCCTTCCTTGCCGAAGATGCGGGCCGTGCCGCGCGACTCCCAGATGAGGCTCTCGAACAGGTGCGCGCCGGTCTCCACCTCCTTGTACGGGTAGATGCGGACGCCGGGCATGATCACGCTCTCGGCGCCGATCGTCACCTCGTCGCCGATCGCAACGCCCTCGTGCACGCGCACGTGCGCGCGCAGGTCGCACGAGCGGCCGACGATCGCTCCCTCGACGAGCGCGCTGCGGCCGATGTACGTCGACGCGTCCACGATGGAACGCGTGGTGCGCGCGCGCTCGCGCAGCGTCACGCTCGTCGACAGCACCGAGTACGGTCCGACGGTCGCCTCCGGCGCGACACGGCAGTAGTTGCCCAGGTACGCAGGCCCCTCGATCGCGTCGAGATCGTGGACGTCGACGCCTTCGCCGAGCCAGATGTTGCCGCGCAGACGGACGCCTGCGATGTCGAGCCGGACCTTCTCGTCGAGCGCGTCGAAGTTCGCCTGGCGGTACTGGTCGAGATTCCCGATGTCCTGCCAGTAGCCCTCGAGGACGCAGCCGTAGATCGGGCGGCCCATCTCGAGCAAGAGCGGGAAGAGCTCCTTGGAGAAATCGAAGGGACGGTCGCCCGGAACGTGCTTCAACACCTCCGGCTCGAGGACGTAGATCCCGGTATTGATCGTGTCCGAGAAGACCTGGCCCCACGACGGCTTCTCGAGGAAGCGCTCGACGCGTCCGTCCTCGTCCGTGACGACGATCCCGAACTCGAGCGGGTTGTCCACGGACTTCAGGCCGATCGTGACCGAGGCCTCTTTCTCCCGGTGGAACTGCACGAGTCGGCCGAGGTCGACGTCGCACAACGCGTCGCCCGAGATGACGAGGAAGGTGTCGTCCAGCCGGCCGGCCGCCAGGCGAACGGAGCCCGCGGTCCCGGCCGGCGACTCCTCGACCGAGTAGGCGAGGTCGATGCCGAGCGTCTCCCCCGTGCCGAAATAGCTGCGGATCGCCTGCGGCAGGAAGGCGACGGTGACGATGACGTCCTCGAAGCCGTGCTGCTTGAGCAGGTCGACGATGTGCTCCATGCACGGCTTGCCCACGATCGGCACGAGCGGCTTCGGCTGGTTCGAGGTGAGGGGGCGCAGGCGTGTGCCCTCGCCGCCCGCCATGACGACGGCCTTCATCGAGTCATGACTTTCCGCGCGTCGCGCACGTACAACATGGCCGCGGCGACGGCCGCGCCGACGCCGATCCAGAAGAACCAAAGCGGCCAGGACGTCGCGTCGTGCGTCACGATTCGGACGCCGACCGCGAAATACAGGACCCAGGTCGCCGTCTTGCCGAGCAGGTTCACGTCCAGGTCGATTCCACGTGGCGCGAGCACGCGCCAGCCTCCGAGCAGCAGCAGGTCGCGCGCGACGATGACGGCGAGGCCCGCCCAGGGCAGGCGGCCGTAGGCGACGAGGAGGATGACGGCCGCGTCGATCATGAGGCGGTCGGCCAGCGGGTCGGCGACCTTGCCGAAGCGCGACTCGACGTGCCAGCGCCGCGCGAGGAACCCGTCGATCTGATCGGTCACGCCGGCGACACCGAAGAGGATCCCGGCGGGCCAGCTGTGCGTGTCCCCCGCCTGCACCATCAGGACGACGAAGACCGGGATCAGCGCCAGCCGGCCGAGCGTCAGAGCGTTCGGCAGCTGCGCCAGCGGTGCCGGGATCGCGCGGGTGGCCATCCCGCACAAGTCTACGGGGGCGCTACTTCAGAGCCCGGAAGCGGGCGGTCCAGTACGACGTGCGGGCCAGATAGGCCATCTGCGCGGCCGCGCCGCGAAGGCCCCAGGAGCCGTCGTAGGAGAGATAGCCCGGATGGGTCGCGGCGGGCTCGATCTGCGTGCCCTCGCCCCATTCGTTGAAGCTCGTGATCGTGACGCCGTCCGGGTGCGCGGCGATGGCCGCCCGCCAGAGGTCGTCGTAGGTGGCGCCGTCGCGGCGGCCCCGCCCCAGGGAGCTCTCGCCGGCGCGTACGCCGTCGTAGCCCGGGCCGACGCTCGGCATGCAGAGCAGCCCACGCGCGTGCGCCTCCTGGCACAGCCGGACGAACTTCCCGCCTCCGTAGTCGACGAAGTCGTACGTGTAGAAGCCGTCGAACCCGCCGGCGGCTGCGAAGCCGACGAGCTGCGTCCCCGCGAAGAGCCGCATCGTGACGGGCTTCTGCGCGGTCACCACAGCCCAGTCGGTGGCCGCGAAGTCGAGCGGGTGGTAGACGTACACGTCGGCGATCCCGAGCGATGCGAGATACGCGAGGTCCTGGGTCACCGAGGCGGGAGACCGCCCTTCGTAGGGCTCCAGGTGGATCGCCGGACGGAGGTGATGCCGGCGCGCAGCGGCGAGCACGAGTGGGAGTCGCGCGTCCTCGGCCGATCCGCGTCCCCACCACGAGATGACGACCTCGTTCACCCCCGCGGCGGCGATCTCCTCCATCTGCCGGCCGACCACACGCGGGTCGCGGCTCGAGTACGGCCCGCTCGCCGGGAAGTAGCGCGAGTACACGTCGGTCGGCGGCACGTGGCCGTTCTGATTCCAGTGCATCCACCCGCCGTCATGCGGCGGCGTCCCGTACCAGGGGTAGTAGAAGATCGCCACCGTTCCGGCCCGGGCGAGACCGGGAGCAGCGAGATATGCAATTACGAGCCCCCCCGCGAGGAGGCGACGCATCCGTGCGTATTGTCCCGCACGTGCCGGACGATTTCCAGATTCCCGGCTTCGTCGATGCGCATAGCCACGCCTTTCAGCGGGCGTTGCGGGGCCGGGTGGAGGGAGCGGACTTCTGGACCTGGCGGGACGCGATGCTCGAGCTCGCGGCCGGTGTCCGCACCGACTACACCGCCGTCTTCACCGAGAAGCGCGCAGCGGGGTACACGGCTGTGGGCGAGTTCCACTACCTCGGGCTCGAGGAGGCGCAGGCGGCCGCCCGGGCCGCAGACGAGGTCGGCATCGAGCTCGTCGTGCTGTACGTCGCATACGCCCGAGGCGGCATCGATCGCTTCCGCCAGGCGTCGGTCGCCGACTACCTGCGAGAGCTGGAGAGCCTTCGCGCCACCGGAATTCGCGTCGGCGTCGCCCCCCACTCCGTGCGCGCATGCCCGCGCGACTGGCTCGAAGAGCTCGGTCGGTACGCGGCAGAGCATGGGCTGCCGTTGCACGTGCACGCCGACGAGCAACCGCGAGAGATCGACGAATGCATCGCCGAGCACGGCATCCGCCCCATCGAGCTTCTCGCCGACTGCGGCTGTCTCGGCCCGCACACCACCGTCGTGCACGCCACCCACGCCGACGGGCACGAGCTCGATCTCCTGGGCGAGGCGTGCGCACGCGTCTGTGCGTGCCCGACGACCGAGGCGAACCTCGGCGACGGCTTCCTGCCGGTCGAGCGCCTCCTGCACCGCGGAATCGGCCTCTGCATCGGCTCCGACTCCAACGTTCGCATCGACCCGCTCGAGGAGCTGCGTGAGCTGGACGGAATCGCCCGGCGCCAGTCGGGCCGCCGCGACGTGTTCGGCGTCGACGCCCTGCTCGCGATCGGCGCGGACGAGGGTGCGGGCGCGATCGGGATCGACGCGTGGCCGGATGTCACCGTGAACGCGTCGCACCCGCAGCTGCGAGACGTGGCGGAGCCGCTCTGCGCGCTCGTCGCCGGCTGCTCAGCCGACGTGTTTCGCTGAGCGGGCTTCGGCGTCAACGGCCGTGGTCGTGGTGACCGCCTCTGTCGTTGCCATTGCCGTTGTCATTGCCGTTGCCCGTTGACGAGTCGACGGGCGGCGCGGTGGTGTCCGTCGTCGCGGTCTCGGTTGTCGTGGTCGTCGTCGACGTCGTGGTCGTCGTCGACGTCGTGGTCGTCGTGCTCGCGGTGGTGTCCGTCGTCGTCGGGACGATCGAGGTCGAGGGGTCACCGGAGTCGAACGTCGCCGTCGTCGTCGATCCCGTCGCGGAGCTCGTCTCCGAGCGATCGGCAACGTGCGCGCGCTGATGATCGCTCCCCTTGCCCTTCCCGTTGCCCTCGCCGCCCTTCCCCCCGCTCGAGGGTCCCGGCTCGGGCTGGCCCTGCGCAGGGCTCGAGCCTGCCGACGCGCCCGGCGCCGGTGGCGTGGGCCTCACCGGAGCCGGCGCGGTGACCGGGACGGCCTGCGTTGCGGCGCCGTCCCCCGACGCGGACGCCTGGTCGGTGGCCTCCGGCGGCGCGGGCGCCGACGGAGGGTCGGCGGCGTCGGCGAGCACGGGCCTCGGAGCAATCGCACCGCCGGTGGCCGCAGCAGGCACGACGCGGCCGTCCGTCGCCAGGCCGGTCGCCGGCGCCGTGTAGGCCACGAAAGTCGCGTAGCTCGTTCGTGCCGGCGCCGGTGCAGAGCTCGTTCGCTCGACCGGAGGAACCGCGGCCACCGGCGCGTATCGCGACGCGACGGTGCGATGCGCGACCGAGTGCACGGCTCCGGTGCCGACGACGGCCGCACTCACGGCGACGGCCGCCATCTTCACGGCTGCGCCTGCGGAGAAGAGCCCCTTCATGGCGGCGATGAGCGACCCGAAGCTGAAGCCTGTCTTCGCCTTGCCGATGCGCCGCTTTGCAACTGTCGGCTCCTCGAGCGCGAGGGCGAGCGTGCGCCGCGCGCGGAAGATGAGCATCTCCACCGCACCCTGCGAGAGGCCGAGCTCCGAGGCGATCTCGCGGTACGAGAGGCCCTGCCACTCCCGCAGCAGGATCGCGCGCCTCTGGTTCTCCGGCATCTGCTCGAGCGCGTCGTCGAGGCCCATCAGCTCCAGCGTGTCTCCGGCCGACGCGCTGCCCGACGGCACGATCTCTTCGAGCATCTCGAAGTCGTCCGGAGCCTCGAGGCGGAGCCGCCTGCCGGACGACGAGCGCCGCGCAATGCAGACGTTCGCAGCGATCTTGTACAGCCAGGCTTGCTCGAAGCGCGTGGTCGTGCCGCGCTGCAATCCGCGGAATGCGTTCAGGAACGTCGTCTGGACGGCGTCCTCCGCCTCCTCGCGCGAGCGAAGCTGATGCAGGCAGTAGGCATAGATCTGCTTGCCGTACTGCCGATAGAGATCGTGCGTCGCGGTCGCGACCGAATCGTTTGCGCGACCTGCATCCCCTGCTGCGGCCACTGTGGTCCTCGTCCCCCCGGGTTGCGAAATGCAATTGTGCGATTTGCCTCTCGGATTGGCGTCACCCTTTTTGAGGTTTTGGCGGAATTCAGCGGTTTACGAGCTACCTCTTTCTGCCGAAATATGGTCAGCCGAGCGGCGCGCCGGCGATGAGTGCGACGACCCCGCCGAGGGCGAGGAATGGCGCGAACGGAATTCCCATCGTCCGGCCGGCCCGCCCATGCCGGACGAGGAGGACGACGCTCGGGACGACGGCAGAGACAAGAGCGACGATCAAGGCGAGCGGAACGGTGCGGCCGACTGCGACGCCGAGGAGGAGCGCGAGCTTGACGTCGCCCATCCCCATCCCGCCCGGTCGCGCGAGCGCAGTCGCGAGGAGGAACGCCGCCGCCCCGGCGCCCGCCGCCACCCACACGACCGAGGGATGGACGATCGTCCGCGCGGCGAGGACGACGGCAGCCGCCGGAAGGACGATGCGGTTCGGAACGATTCGCTGCTTCACGTCGACGACCGAGACGACGACGAGCACCGCGACGAAGAAGACGGCCACACCCGCGTCCACAGCTGCGGTCATGCGACGTTGCGGTCGTTGATGCGTTCCTGGAGCTCGCCGACGTACGCGGAGACGTCGCGCTCGCGGAACTCGATCAGCTCCTCCCGCTCCTCGACGTCGCGCTCGCGCTTCTCGAGGCGATCCTCGCGGAGTTCGACGTCCGCGAGCAGATGGGCCTCGCGCAGGCGCAGCTCCTCGTCGGTCTGAGCGAGCTGCCCTGCGCGCTCGGCGATGCGCTCCTCGCTCTCGAGGAGGCGCTGCTCCCGCGCCTGGACGCGATGTTCGCGCTGCTCCAGCTCGGCCAGCAGCGCAAACGCCTCCTGGGAGACCTGCCCCTGGCCGTTCCGCTCTCTCTCGACCCGTTCGGCGTCCTCTCGCAGCCGCGCCTCGCGCGCACCGAGCGCAGCCTCGCCGTTCGCGAGCATCTTCTCGCGCGCGTCGTAGCGCCGTTCCAACGTCGCCTCGCGCTCCGCCAGCTCATCCGCCCGCTCCTGCAAGCGCAGCCGCTGCTGCTCGAGCTCCGCGGCGCCGGCACGAACACCGACCTCCCGCTCGGAGACCGTTCGCTCCCGCTGTCGCGCGGCGGCATCGAGCTGACGCACGCTCTCCTCGCGGGCGAGAAATCGATTTTCCTGCTCCTGTCGCACCGCATCCAATGCCGCCCGCTCGCGCTTCAGCTCCCGCTCGCGTTCCGCGAGCCCGGCGAGCTGCTGCGCGAGATGGGCGCCGGCCTGTGCCCGCTCCTGGTGAACGGACTCGAGCTCGTGGGCCCGCGAGTCCATGTGCGCTGCCAGCTCGGTGACGCGCGCCTCCTCCGCGACGAGCTCCGCGCGCACGCGGGCGAGCTCGACGCGCTCGCTCTCGGCCTGGTCGCGCTGGATCTTCAGCATGAGCTGCTGCTCCTCCAGCTCGGCCTGCGTCGCCTCGGCGCGCGCGACTCGCTGCTCGACCTCGGCTTCGCGCACTGCGAGCTCCCGCGCGGATGCGAGCTCGCGCTCGTACGCCTCGACCTGGTGCTCGAGCGCCTCGCGGAGCGACCGCTCGCGCGCCAGCGCGCCCTCGAGCTCGCTGCGCAGCGCTGCCACCTCCGCCGGCTCGTCCACGAGCGTCTCCGGCACGAGCGGGAGCACGTCGCCCAGCGGCAGGATCTCGGCCGGCTGCTCGGGCACGGCAGGCACGTCCTGCAGCTCGGCTGCCTCCTCCACCCCGAGCTTGCGCGACAGTTGAGCGCGGAGGCCCGAGCCGAACCCGGTCTCGATCTCGTGCGTCACTTGAAATGGAGGTAGGTCGTGATGTTCAGGAACGCGGGCCCGAGGATGGCGACGAACATCGCCGGGAAGATGAACAGCGCCGTCGGGAAGAGCATCTTGATCGGCGCCTTCATCGCACGTTCCTCCGCCGCAGCCTGGCGCCGCAGCCGGGAGTCGGCAGCCTGGACGCGGAGGATGCGGCCGAGCGAGATGCCGAGTTGCTCCGCCTGGATGACGGAGCGGACGAACGCGGAGACCTCCGGGGCGGGCACGCGCTCGGCGAGCTTCTTCAGCGCCTCGGACCGGGACTCGCCGATGCGCATCTCGCCGAGCGTGAGCGCGAACTCGTCCACGAGGGCGCCGTCCATGTGCTCGGTCAGCTTCGCGATCGCACCGTCCAGTCCAAGCCCCGCCTCGACGGAGACCGCGAGCAGGTCGAGCGCGTCGGGAAGCTCCGACCGGATCCGCTCACGACGTGCCTTGATGCGAACGGTCAGGATCAGGTCTGGGCCGATGAAGCCCATGGCACCGAGCAGCGGCACGAAGACCACCCCTGCGATGGGCGCCAGCACCGCACCGAACGCCGCACCCGCGATCACGCCGCCGAGAGCGAGCCCGCTCTTGAGGGCGAGAAACTGCGAGGTCGAGATCCGTTGGGACACCCCGGCGGCGATGAGGCGGCCGCCGATCGCGTCTGCGGATGCCTTCGGGTTGAGCCTGAGTGCGAGCGTTGCAAGCCGTTCGACTGCGGGCGCCACGACGCGCTCGCTGAAACGCGGGAGGACGTTCGCGGGTTGAGCGCGGCGAACGCCGTAGGACGCAGCGCGCCTGAGGGCGAGCGAACGGCGACGCTGCGGAGCCGTTGCCACCTCGCCGACGAGGAAGACGGCGAGTGCGAGCGGCAGGAATGCAAGCGCGAGCAGCATCTCAGCCCTTGAACGACACGATCTTCTTGAGGATGACGGCGCCCACTCCAAGCATCACGAGCGCCATCCCGACGAGCGTGTGCCCAGTGCTCGTGTGCCAGAGCGGCGTCATGTACGCCGGACTGATGAGCGTGATCAGCGCCGAAACGAGAAAGGGCAGGCCGCCGAGAACGTACGACGACATGCGTCCCGTCGCGGTCAGGCTTCGGATCTTCCGCGCAAACTGCTGCCGCTGGCGCACGGTCTCGGCGACGACGTCGAACAGGCCCGCAAGCGATCCGCCGATCTGCCGCTGGATCGTCACCGCGTTCAGCACGAACGACAGATTCCTCGACCCGATGCGCTCCCCCATCTCGGACAGCGCGGCATCCATCGGGCGGCCGAGACGCGTCTCGGTCAGGACACGGCGAAGCTCTTTCGCGGTCGGCTCCGCGCCCTCGTCCACCACCGCCTGGATTGCATGCCGGAACGAATGGCCGGCCTTGAGCGACGCGGCGATCGTGATGAGCAGGTCGGGCAACTGGTTGTCGAACGACCTCATGCGCCGGCGCGCCTTCGACATGACCCACAGAAGCGGCGCCGAACCGCCGGCCAGCGTGAAGAGCACGACGAGAACGAGCGGAACCCCTGCCAGCCCCGTCACGAGAGCAACTGCGACCGCCGACCCGACACAGACATAGAGCAGCTCGGACGCGAGCAGCGGGAGGTCAGCACGCGTGAGCAAGCGCTGGACGGCGCGGAATTGCTTGACGTTCGCAAACGCCTGCTCCGTCGCCGCTACGACGCCCCGGATGAAGCTCCGTCCCTGCCTCTCGCGACGCGTCTTCGACGGGCGCTCGCTCGGCCCGAGATGCGGAGCGAGCCGCCCGCGCAGCCACGAGCCGCGCCGCGCCCCCGCCGCGAACCAGTACGCCAGGAGGGCGAGGACGCCGACCGTGCCGGAGACGACGACCGGCGCGAGCCGCGAGCCCCAGGCCGA
Organism: Gaiellaceae bacterium; assembly: GCA_036260475.1. Lineage (GTDB taxonomy): Bacteria > Actinomycetota > Thermoleophilia > Gaiellales > Gaiellaceae > Palsa-739. The sequence goes on from DATAMX010000182.1 coordinate 32,745, forward strand.
GTGCGGCAGCACGCCCGATGGGCCGACGGGAGACGGACCCGCCGGCCCGATACCTGGGACCGGCACTGTGCGGCTCGCACTGCCGGCGCCGGCCACGAGCGCCGACAGCCGCATCATCTGGCCCGGCCGCGCGGCCGTGACGTAGCGCAGCTGCCACGTGTGCGCGAGCGTGCGGCTGATCGAGGAATAGAGCGTCGCGAGCTGTGAGCTCGAGGCGGCCTCCCGGTAGAGCCCGCCGGTCCGGGCGGCGAGCTCGCGCAGCGGTCCGGGCGTGAAGCCGGGGCCGGCGATGCCGATCGCGTACACCGCAGCATGCGCCCGGTGCGCCGCCGCCACCGCGGAGGCGAAGGTTGCCGAGCTGGAGACGTCCTGTCCGTCGGTGACGACCACGATCACGCGGCCGGGCTGTCCTTGGTGTGCGAGTGCGGCCGCGCCGCGCACGACTGCATCCCAGAGGGCGGTGCCGGTATGGGAATCGGGCGTGAGGCGACCCAGGGCCGCGTCGGCGTCGGCTGCGGAGCTTGCGAAGCCGGTGAGCGCGACCGCCTGATGGCCGAACGTGACGACCTCGATCTGGTCGTTCGGGCCCTTCGCGGAGACGAACGCGCGGGCCGCCGCGGAGGCGTTCCGCAACGACGCTCCGGCCATCGACTGTGACCGGTCGACGGCGAGGACGACGCTCTTCTCCCGGCCGAGGTTGGCGGCCTGGAGCCCGGCCGCCGGCAGGCCGTTCTCCTCCAGTCGCGGCTGCGCCGCGCCCGCGGAGGCGACGACGGTCACCCGAATGAGCGGGTATCCGCTGGTGTCTACCCCGGCGATCCGCACGCTTCCGGCCGCTGCAGCGGCCGGAGCGAGGACGAGGGCGAGGAGGACGACCGCGGCGGCGCGCAGCTTCACTGCTGTCCGCCCCCGAAGCTGTTGACGGCGAAGGCTGCGCGAAGCTCGTCGTCGTCGCTGGAGAAGAACGCCGGCGGCAGGATGACGTTGTTCGCCGCCAGCTTCTCGAGGAAGTGCGGCCGGAGCCCTGTCGCCTGCAGCGGCGTCAGCAGCCGCTTGGCGCGGGCCGCGTCGGCCTCTGTGGGCGACGACGCGACGAAGAGGTCCTGGAGCGTGACGACGTCGGACTCCATCCCGACGACCTCGGCGATGTGGCTCACGCGGCGTGACCCGTCGACGAGCCGGACGATCTGCACGAGGACGTCGAAGGCGCTGGCGATCTGCTCGCGGATGGCTCGGTGCGGCAGCTCTACTCCTGCTGTGAGCACGAGCGTCTCGAGACGCGACAGCGCGTCTCTCGGCGAGTTGGCATGAATGGTCGTGAGCGACCCCTCGTGGCCGGTGTTCATCGCCTGGAGCATGTCCACCGTCTCGGCGCCGCGGACCTCGCCGACGATGATCCGGTCGGGGCGCATGCGCAGGGCGTTCCGCACGAGCTCGCGGATCTTCACTTCTCCGCTGCCCTCGATGTTCGGCGGCCTCGCCTCGAGCGTGATGACGTGATCCTGCTGGAGCTGGAGCTCCGCCGCGTCCTCGATCGTGACGATGCGCTCGTCGCCGGGGATGAAGGCAGAGATGGCGTTCAGCGTCGTCGTCTTCCCGGTGCCGGTTCCGCCCGAGATGAGGATGTTGAGCTTGCCCTTGACACAGGCACCGAGGAACTGCGCCGCCCGCGCGGACAGGGTGCTGAACTGGATGAGGTCGTTGATCGTGTACGGATCGCGTGAGAACTTGCGCACCGTGAGCGTGGGGCCGGTGAGCGCGAGCGGTGGGATGATCGCGTTCACGCGGCTGCCGTCGGGTAGGCGTGCATCGACCATCGGCGACGCCTCGTCCACGCGCCGGCCGATCTGCGACACGATCTTGTCGATGATTCGCATCAGGTGGGCCTCGTCGACGAAGCGCGCGCTGGTGCGCTCGATCTTCCCCGCCCGCTCGACGTAGACGCGGTCGGGTCCGTTCACCATGACCTCCGTCACCGTGTCGTCGGTGAGGAAGCGCTCGAGCGGTCCGTAGCCGAGGATGTCGTCGGTGAGCTGGCGGACGAGCTCACGCCGCTCCTCGCGCGTGAGCGGCGTGCCCGCGAGTGCGAGCTCCTCGGTCACCGCCTTGTAGACGCGGTCGTTCAGGTCGGTGGAGTCTTCCTTGAAGAGCTCCTGGCCGAGCTTCGCGATGCAGGCGTGATGCACGGCGGCCTTGAGCTCTGCATACGGATCGGCATGCGCCTCCGACGGCACGTCGCTCAGGGCTTGCATGCCCTCGGCGGTGCGGGATAGGCGGTCGTGGAGTCCCATGGCTACGCGCGGGCGAAGGAGATCAGTCGTTTGCGCGGTGCAGCCGCCGGCGTCTGCACCTTCGGCCCCATCTGCTTGACGAGCCCGCCCATGGCCCGTGCGAACTCGGAGCGCGGCTGCGTCAGCACGGCCGACTCTCCACGGTTCACACACACCTGCACCGTCCGGTCGAGCGGGAGCTCGTGCGCGACCTTCACGTGGAGCCCGTCCTCGACCTCGCGCGTCTTCAGTCCGACGTTCGCGCTCGCTCGGTTCATCACGTACGTGATCCGGTTCGCGGGGAACGACAGCTGCTCGAGAGTCTGGAGCGCGAGACGCACGTTCTTGAGCGTCGGAACGTCCAGGCCGCACAGCACGATGAGCTGATCGGTGCGATCGAGCGTGGCGAGGACGGCGCCGTGGAAGAACGGCGAGGTATCGACGATGATCGAGTCGTACGACGATCGCGCGACGTCGATGAGCGCCGTCACCTTGCTCTCCACGACGAGCTCCGCGTCCTCGGGCCGCATGGGAGCGGCGAGAATGTCGAGCCCGCACGCGTGCCGGGTGACGTAACCCGCGAGCTTCTCCGAGTCGAGCTCTCCGGGCGCGACGACGAGGTCGTACACGGTCTTGGCCGGCTCGAGGCCGAGCATGATCGCAGCGTCGCCGAACTGGAGGTCGAGGTCGAGGAGCAGCGTGCGCTTCCCCTCCTTCTTCGCGAGCATCGCGGCGAGGCTCGTCGCGACGACCGTCTTGCCGGTGCCCCCCTTGGGCGAGAACACGGTCACGACGCGGCCGCGGTGCGCAGCGGTCTGCAGCTGCCGGCGAGCGTGCGACGCCTTGCGAATGGCGAAGACGACGTTGTGGGTCAGCTGCGGCAGGAGCAACACGTCGGCGACGTCCATCTCGATCGCCGACTCGAGCATCGCGGCCGCCTCGGCGCCCGAGGCGACGAGGATGATCGGGGCACGCGTGTGCTCCCGAATGGTGGCGACGTCTGCGGCCGGGAACGCTGAGTGCCTAGTCGCATGCAGGATGCAGTCGAGATGCCCTCCTGCGAGCGGCGTCGTGGCGGCGCCGACCTGAACGCTCGCGCCGACGACGTCGACGTCCTCGCTCGCGGCCAGAGCACCGCGCAATGCGTCGAACCCGTCGCAGTCGCCGGTGAAGTAGATGCGGACGCGATCGTTCATTTCGCACCTGCCTGAATCACCGAGTTGAGTGTGTCGACGCGCTCCGGGCTGTCCACAGCGCCGATCACCGGCCGAAGCTCGAGTGTCCAGTCCGCGTTCTTCAGAACGAAGAACAGTCGCTGGACCTGCGTGTCGGTGACCGCCAGGATGGCCGACTCGCCACCGGAGGTCGTCGACACCTTCCCGAGCGCCGGATCGTTCGGAGCGGTCAGCACGGTGAGGTTGCGCAGGACGATGCGCGTCGCCGTGCTCGTGGTGTTCGAGTCCAGCCTCAAGTTGGCAACCAAGTCCACGTGGTCGCCCGGGGTGAGCGTGCCGGCGAGGAGCTGATTCGGGTCTCCTGCGACCTGCACCGCGCGGAGCGTGCCCTTGAGCTGGCTGCGGATGCCTTGCGCCGCGACATCGGAGAACCGCCGAAGAGTGACCTGCTCGCCCGCATAGACCGGCGCACCGAGAATCAGGCCGGACACTTGCTGCGGGCTGGAGATCGCGCCCGGCACCACATCGCGCTGCTGGACGTTCTCGACGCGGAGGGCGTGCTCCTTGACGATGTCCGCTCCCGGCGTTCCGGCCGAGAGGTCGCGCGCCGCCACGTAGACGGCGACGCCCTTCGTCGAGTGCTGCACCGAGCGTTTGTAGTTGGTGACGTAGAAGAGCGTGAGCAGCATCGCCACCAAGGCGAGGCCGACTGCGATGAGGATGTTTCGGATGCGATACGTCATGGCCTTCCTTCAGTTGACGAGCTCGACGCTGTACACGCCGAAATCGGGGAGGTGCTTGTCGGAATTGCTCAACAGGCCGCTCCAGATGACCTTCGTGAACCAGCCGCTGAGGTCGCCGGAGTTGCCATGCGTGTCGTACGACGTCAGATGGAACCCGACCCAGCCGATGACGTCGTAATAGGCGTTCGAGCCGTTGCTGGAGAGCGAGTCGTACACGGGGAACAGGAGCTCCGTCCCGAGCCTGGCGTCGAGGGCGGCGTCGATGTTCGTGTCGAACTTGGCGCCTGGATCGGAGTCGTAGTTGCCAAGGCCGAGATAGCCGTCGAAGCCGCTCTGGATCCAGTCGGAGAGATCGGGATTGCCGTTGTTGTTGTCCGGTTGGAGGTTGGTGAACCCGAATGCGCCGGGCGCCCCGTCCTTCCCCAACGGGAGGGTCGTCGGGACCTCGAAGCAGGGGCAGCCCGGCCCCGACAACAGCGGGTGGAGCTTGTTGACGACGATCGGCGCGACCCCGGCGACTTGTTCCGGGACACCTGCGCGCGCCGCTGCGGTGGCGGTCACCGTCGCGTGGTCGATCGCGAAGATGTTGGAGAAGAAGGCGGGAGCGTCCTTCGACACCTTGACAACGACGGTGTCGTGCGGCTGGAAGTCGTCCCGCAGCGTGATCCCGCCGGTCGGGAGGACTCCGCCGCCGTTCGACGTCGCGTACTGGGCGGCGAGGACTTGAGCCTGCGCCGGATCGGAAGGAAGCGCCTGCGCGCCCGCGAGCGCGGCCGCGTCGGCCGTGGCCTGCGCCTGGCGCTGCTGGCGGTACCACCCGCCCACGTCCGTCACGAGCGCCGCCGCACCGAGGAGGACGGTGAGGAACATCACCGTCATGAGCACGGCCTGGCCGCTCTCGTTCCTGAGCCGACTCCTCATTCGAGCCGGTCCGTCATCGTGCTCTGGAGGTCGCCGGACGAGATTGGCAGGCCGAGGAGGCTGATCGAGTATGGGTAGACGACGGTCACCGTCACCGTGCTGCCACCGTGTGTGAACGTGGGGTCGCTCGGGTCGGCGACCGTGACGCGGCCGCTGAGATCGAGACCGCCGGCGGCGTTCTGCGCGGCTTGCTGGATGTCGGCGACGGTCACGCCGCCGACGCGCGCCTCCACCGCTTGCCGCGCGGCTGCGCGCGCTGCGTCGGTGACGGCGAGGTAGTGGTTGAACGCGACGCCCGCCTGCACGATGGCAAGCAGAAGTGCGATGAGGATGGGCGCGACGAGTGCGAACTCGACAGCGGCTTGCCCGTGTTCCTCATGAAGACCGATGCGGCGTCGGCGTGTCATGGCTGATGGGTGGTGGGTGGGCCGCCTCGGAGCCGGCCCACCCACTGTCCGTGTTGTCTGGCTCCCGATCCCCTACAGCTGGTTGACGAGGGTCTGGAGCGCGGCCTTGATCTGCCCACCGAGCGTGAAGAGCAGCACGATGCAGACCGCGGCGATGAGGGCGAGGATGATGCCGTACTCGGCCATTGCCTGGCCTTCCTGGCGCTTGACGTTGTCCTTCACCCACTGGAACAGGAACGATGCGAACATGTGATTCACCTCGGTGTTCGTGGTTTGTGCTTACGGCCCAAGCTGCGAGACGACTTCGTCGAACAGGTGGACGGTCGTCGCGCCGAGTGATGAGTAGACGAAGACGAGTGCGGCGGTGACGAGTCCGAGGATCACTGCGTACTCGGCCATCGCCTGTCCCTCTTCGCGACCGACGCGGAAGATCGTGTGGTGCCTTCCACCCCCGTTCGGAGAGATGCGCTTGCGGTTGAGTCCGTAGGCGTCGATGACCGCTATGAGCGAGGCGCCGTTCGTTCTCTTTCGACGTCGTGCGAAAGATCACCCGTACGGGTTAGCGGTACGGTGTGCGCGTGGCTCAGCTGCGTAAGGACGACGGGACCGTCCTGTGCACGGAGTGCGCGGTCGCATCGACGCCGCTCGCCCGGATGAAGGGCCTGCTCGGCCGGTCGTCGCTCGACGCCGGCGAGGGAATGCTCTTTCCGCGCACCGGGTCGATCCACATGTTCTTCATGCGCTTCGCGATCGACGCGGTGTTCTGCAGCCGTGACCTACGGGTGGTGAAGGTGGTGCGCAACCTCAGGCCGTGGCGCACCGCGGCCGCGCGCGGCGCGAAGGTCGTGATCGAGCTCCCGGCCGGGGCCGCCGAGGGTATCGAGCCGGGCGACCGGCTCGTCCTCGACAACACGGTCTAAGTCGGGGCGCCGAGATTCGAACTCGGGACCTCCAGTCCCCCAGACTGGCGCGCTAACCAGGCTGCGCCACGCCCCGCAACGGACTCCACCGTATCAGGCTCCCAGTGGCGTACCGGCCGATCGTCGCCGCCGTTGCGACCGCGATCGGAACGACGACGTGCCAGGTCGAGCCGCCGCTGTACGGCTGCGGCGCGGCCCAGAACGCGAGGAGTAGGAGCCACCACCCCGACAGGCGCCGTGACGTGAGAGCGACCGGGACGAGGAGCAGGGCGTAGTAGTTGAGCCAGGAGATCGGCGAGGCGAGGAGTGCCACGAGGATCGTGAGTCCGAAGCCGAGCTCGGGGTCGCGGCGCGCCGCCACGAGGATGCCCGCCGATCCGAGAACGGCGAGGACCACGACAGAGAGGTGAGCTGCCGCCGGATTCGCTCCCAGTGAGGAGACGAGACCCGCGAAGCCGACCGTGTTGTGCAGCTGCGCGTCCGTCATCTTCCGCAGCAGGGCCGGGTACGGAGCGAGGGTGTCGAAGCCGACGACCGCCCATCCGAGCGCGGCGACGGCGGCCGTCAGAAGCGCCGACCGGGCAGCGGCTCCCCACCGGCGCGTCGCGAGTAACCAGACGAAGAGCGGCCAGAGGAAGAGCTTGGCGAGCACGACTGCGGCAACGATCGCCGGCAGCGTCCAACGGCGATCGCGCGCGACCCATGCGCCGGCCACGCCGAGTGCGAGGAGCGGCGACAGGGTGCCGAGCCTGAAGCTCTCGAGCACGGGGATCGAGGCGAACGCGACGCCGTAGCACCGCCAATCGCGAACCCCGAGGAGGCGGAGAGTCGCCGCCACGGCGGCGATGAGGACGAGAACGAACAAGGCGGCCGCGACGCCGAACGGCAGGAGTCCCATCGGCACCATCGCGACCGCGACCACCGCCGGATAGATGAACTCGTCGTACTGCGCCTTCGGGCCGGTCGGGATGCTCGCCACGGCCGGATACGGGTTCCGGCCGTGCGCCACAGCGTGGCCTGCCTGCCACATGGCGTGAAAGTCGTACGCGGGGTGGTGATGCCGGGGACCGACCGCGAACGCGAGTACGAGCAGGACTGGGAGAACGCCCAGGAGCGTCCACGCGATCGGTTCGCGTCTCATCGAAAGGAAAGATCGCGGCGCGCCGACTTTCTTTCATAGTTGGCCGATGCGCCACCCCGTCCCATGGGCCGTCGCCGCGCTGGCGGCCGCAGTCGCCGCGATCGGCGCGATCGGGTCCGACGCACTCTGGCTCGTCCCGCTCGGGCGGATCGTCGCCCACGGCCACCTTCCCGGCTCGATCCCGTGGGCGGCCGCCCCGACGTCCGGCTGGCACGACGTGCCGGCGGGCGCCGAGGTGGTCTTCTGGGCGCTGTACCGGCTGCTCGGTGGATTGCGGGGACTGGTGGTGGCCCAGTCGGTCGCAGCCGCCGTCGCGTTCGCGGCGCTGGCGGTCGGCCTGCGCCGCCAGGATCGTGACGGCGCCGCGGTCGCGGTCGCGGTCGTCGTCCTCATCGGCGCGATCCCGGCGGTCGTCGTGGTCGGGGTCCAGCTCTTCTCGCTCGCCTTGTTCTCCGTGCTGCTGCTGTTCCTCGAGTCGGAGCCGCGACGGCTATGGCCTGCGGTCCCGCTCATCGCAGTGTGGGCGAACCTGCACGGCGGCGTGCTCGCCGGCCTCGGCCTGCTCGCGTGTCACGTCGTCTTCCGCCGGCCGAGGGCGATCCCTGTTCTCGCCGCCGCGGCGCTCGCGGTCTTCGCAAACCCGGCCCTCTGGCACACACCGAGCTACTACCGGGCCGTCTTCGGTTCGGCGGTCGCCCGCGAAGGCAAGGGAATGTGGGCGCCGCTCGCTGCGACGCCGTTCGATCTCGTGCTCGTCGTTGCGGCCCTTCTCCTCGTCGCGGCGATCGCGCGCGCCCGACCCCGCGTCCAGCTGTGGGAAGCGGTCGCGCTCGCCGGTCTCGCCGCCGGCACGGTGCACGCGGCCCGCACCGGTGCCTGGTTCCTCTTCGTCGCCGCGTACCCCGCCGCCCGAGGTCTCCGCCTCGGCTCGCCGCGCCCTCGGCTGGTAGCCGCCGTCGCGGTCGTTCTGGGGCTCCTCGCCGTCGCGCTGCTCGCGCACGGCCCGCCCGACCCGGGGTCGGCACGCCTCGCGCTCCTCGCTGCTCGCGACGGCCGCACCGTCCTCGCCGATCCCATCCTCGGTCAGCAGGTGGCGCTCGCCGGCGGCCGGGTTTGGGTCGACAACCCGGTGGACGCGTTCGACCGCGCCGACCAGCACCTCTATCTCGAGTGGCTCGCCGGCCGCGGCCGGAACGCGGTCTCGCACGCCGGCCTCGTCCTCGTCATCCCGACCTCGAAGGCGGGTCGACGGGCCGCCGTCGATCCGCGTCTGCGCCGTATCGCCGCGGACGCGAACGCCGTGCTCTACCGCGTCACCCGCGGATGAGGTTGCGGACGAAGAACAGGAGGTTCGCCGGCCGCTCGCCCAGGCGGCGCATGAGGTAGGGGTACCACTCCGGGCCGTACGGCGTCGCGACGAGCACGTCGTAGCCGCGGGCCGCGAGATCCTGCTGGAGACGTGGCCGCACGCCGTAGAGCATCTGGAACTGGAACCGGTCGCGCGCGATGTCGTGCTCCTTGGCAAAGCGGATCGCATGCTCGATCAGCCGTTCGTCGTGGGTCGCCACCGCGGTGTATCCCCCGCCGGCGAGCGACGTCTCCAGCAGCCGGACGTACGCGGCGTCGACGTCCGCCTTGCTCGGGTACGCGACGTCGGCCGGCTCGAGGTAGGCGCCCTTGACGAGGCGCAGGTTCGGACGGAGCGGAAGGAGCGCGGCGAGGTCGTCCTCGCTCCGGTACAGGTACGCCTGCAACACCGTCCCGACACCTTCGAGGCCGCCCTCGCGCAGCCGGCGATAGATGCGTAGCGTGGGGTCGACGAACGCCGACTGCTCCATGTCGATCCGGATGAAGGTCCCCAGGCCCTGTGCGTGCTCCACGAGCCGTTTCACGTTCGCGTACGCGAGCTCCTCGTCGAGCTCGAGGCCGAGGTGCGTCAGCTTGAGGGCGACGTTCGCACGCAGCCCTTCGGCGACGAGCCTCGAGATCGCCTCCTCGTACGCGGCGACGACGGTCTTCGTCTCGGCTTCGTCGCGGACGCCCTCGCCGAGGAGCGTCGTGTTGGCCGCGAGCCCGCGCTCGTTCAGCCTGCGCAATACGCGGACGCACTCGTCGAGGGTCTCGCCGGCCACGAACCGCCCGGCGCCGAGCCGCATGCCGTGCTTCGAGACGACGCGCTGGACGCGCGGGCTGTCGGCTGCGGCGAGGATCGCGCTGCGCATTGCGTGGTTGACTCCCGCCGCGAGACCCATTCGACCGGCGAGCCTAAGCGATAGGCTCGGCGCATGAGGGTCGAGGAGAAGGCGTCGGCTGCGGACGTGCTGGCGGCGCGCGACCGCTACGTCCCGCGCGGCATATCCGCCTCCGACCTCGTCGTCGCCCGCGCGTGGGGCGCCCGCATCTGGGACGCCGACGGCCGCGAGTACCTCGACTTCGCCGGCGGCATCGCCTGCCAGAACCTCGGGCACGGCCCGGCCGGGGTCGTCCGCGCCGTCCACGAGCAGGTCGACCGCTACCTCCACCAGTGCTTCATGGTCGGCGTGTACGAGCCCTACGTCGAGGTCTGCCGCCGGCTCGACGACCTGTGGCCCGGAGACGCCGCGACGAAGTCCATCCTCGTCAACTCCGGCGCGGAGGCGATCGAGAACGCGGTGAAGATCGCGCGTACTGCGACCGGCCGGCCCGGCGTCGTCGTCTTCGACCGCGCCTTCCACGGCCGCACGACGCTGACGATGGCGATGACGTCCAAGCTCGTCTACAAGCAGGGTTTCGGCCCGCTTGCGCCCGCCGTCTATCGCGCGCCCGCGCCCTATCCGTATCGCGGCGTGACGACGGAGGACGCACTCGCGGGCCTCGACCTCCTGTTCAAGCAGGACGTCGACCCGGGCGAGGTCGCGTGCATGGTGCTCGAGCCGGTCCAGGGCGAGGGCGGCTTCATTCCCATGCCCGCCGAGTTCGTGCGCGCGCTGAAGGAGCGCTGCGAACGGCACGGCATCCTCTACGTCGACGACGAGGTCCAGTCCGGTTGCGGCAGGACGGGGACGGTCTGGGCGATCGAGCGGCTCGACGTCGAGCCCGATCTCATCGTCGCCGGCAAGACGCTGGGCGGCGGGTTGCCGCTCGCCTCGGTGACGGGCACGGCTTCGATCATGGATTCGGTCCATCCCGGCGGCCTCGGGGGCACGTTCGGCGGCAACCCCGTCGCGTGCGCCGCCGCAGCGGCGGTGCTCGACGAGCTCGCCGCGCCGGGCTTCAGGGAGCGGGCCGAGCAGATCGCCGCGCTCCTGCGCAAGCGGCTCGACGAGATCGCCGCCCGCCGCCCGGTCGTCGGCGAGGTTCGCGGCCTGGGTGCGATGCTTGCGCTCGAGCTCGCCGAGCGAAGCCCGGTCGCCGCGAAGCGCGTCGTCACCCGCGCCCGCGAGCGCGGCCTCGTACTCTTGTCCTGCGGCCTCGACGGCAACGTCATCCGTCTGCTGCCTCCGCTGTCGGCGACCGACGACGAGCTCGACCGTGGGCTCGCGATTCTCGAGGAAGCGCTTGGCGACGCAGGCCCTACGTAGGGCCGAGGGGATCGACCCGGCCACCGCACCTGCGGTTCGCCTTTCGGGGATCCGACGCGCGTACGGCGACGTGGTCGCGGTCGACGGCGTCGACCTCGACATCGCAGCGGGAGAGTTCTTCACCATGCTCGGTCCGTCCGGGTCCGGCAAGACGACGACGCTGCGCGTCATCGCCGGTTTCGAGCGGCCGGACGCGGGCCACGTCGAGCTCGGGGGGATCGACGTCACACGCGTCGCCCCGTCGGAGCGCGACGTGAACACCGTGTTCCAGGACTACGCGCTCTTCCCGCACATGACCGTGCTCGAGAACGTGGAGTACGGGCTGCGCGTCCGTGGCATGCCGAAGCGCGAACGCCGCGAGAAGGCGAACGACGTGCTCGAGCGCGTCCGTCTCCCCCACGTCGGCGGCCGTCGTCCGGCCCAGCTCTCCGGAGGCCAGCGGCAGCGCGTGGCGCTCGCGCGCGCCATCGTCAACTCGCCGACGGTGCTCCTGCTCGACGAGCCGCTCGGCGCGCTCGACCTCAAGCTGCGCCAGGAGATGCAGGTCTTCCTGAAGGCGCTGCAGCGCGACCTGGAGATCACCTTCGTCTACGTCACGCACGACCAGGAGGAGGCGCTCACCATGAGCGACCGCCTCGCAGTGTTCAACAACGGCCGCATCGAGCAGATCGGCACACCGGCGGACGTGTACGAGCATCCGGAGACGGAGTTCGTGGCGGGCTTCGTCGGCGTCTCGAACGTGCTCGAGCGGAACGGCAGGCGGTTCACCATCCGGCCGGAGAAGATCGCGATGACCGGAGAGGACGGGACCGGCGAGCCCGGCGTCGTCCGCGACGTGGTCTACGTCGGCATGGTCACGCGGTACACCGTCGACCTCGACGCCGGCGGATCGCTCGTCGTCGTCCAGCAGAACCTCGAGACGTCCTCGCAGCAGGCGCTCGAGGCCCGGGGGCGGCGCGTCCGCCTGTCGTGGCGGCCGGAGCACACCTACGAAATCGGCAAGGAGGGGCAGTGACTCGGATCAAGAGAGGGCATGTTCTGCTCGCCGCCATGGCGGCGGCGCTGTGCGTTCCCGCTGCGGGCATCAGCTCGGGCAGCGGGCTGCCGACGTCGATCGGCAAGGGCGAGGGGCAGCTCAACCTCATCGCCTGGGAGGGCTACACCCAGCCGCAATGGGTGAAGCCGTTCGAGAAGGCGACGGGCTGCCAGGTGCATGCGAAGTACGCGGGCTCGTCCGACGAGATGGTGACGCTCATGCGCCAGGGCGGCGGCTCGCAATACGACGGCGTGTCGGCCTCGGGCGACGCGAGCCTGCGCCTGATCTACGGGCACGACGTCCAGGCGGTGAATCCCAACCTCATCCCGGACTGGAAGAACTTCATCCCGGCGCTGAAGTCGCCGCCGCACAACACGATCAAGGGCGTGCACTACGGCATCTCCCTGCAGTGGGGGCCGAACACGCTCCTCTACAACACGAAGGACGTGAAGCCCGCGCCGACGAGCTGGTCGGTGATCTACAGCCCGAAGTACAAGGGCAAGATCACCGTGCCGGACAACCCGATCCAGATCGCTGACGCGGCGCTCTACCTCTCGAAGTCGCAGCCGTCGCTCAAGATCACCGATCCGTACGAGCTGAACCCGACCCAGTTCAACGCGGCCGTGAAGCTGCTCTCCCAGCAGAAGCCGCTGATCAAGAAGTACTGGGCGCTGGCGTCGGACGAGATCGATCTGTTCAAGAACGGCGACGCGGTCGTCGGGGCGTCGTGGCCGTATCAGACGAACACGCTCATCGCGGCGAAGGCTCCGGTCAAGGATCTCATCCCCAAGGAGGGCGCGACCGGCTGGGCCGACACGTGGATGATGTCGGCGCACGCAAAGCACCCGAACTGCATGTACAAGTGGATGGCCTGGGTCTCCACGCCGAAGGTGCAGGCGCAGCAGGCGATCTACTTCGGTGAGACGCCGGCGAACCCGAAGGCGTGCTCGATCATGAACAAGCTCTCGCCGGGGTCGGCGGCGCAGTACCACTGCGGTGCCTCGGCCTCGTACTTCAGGTCGATCAAGTTCTGGAAGACGCCGGTCGCAGCGTGCGGCAACGGCCAGAACGACTGCATGGACTACACCAAGTGGCAGCAAGCCTGGACTCAGCTCAAGGGCTGAATCGCATACCGCCGGGCCGCCCCTCACGGGCGGCCCGGCTGCGGCTCTCCGGGCTCTTCTGGCGGCACCCGTGGGCGAAGGCGCTCCTGCTTCTCGCCCCGCCGCTGCTTGCGTTCGTCTTCGTCTATCTCGCGTCGCTCGTGGCGCTCTTCATCTCGTCGTTCTGGACGATCGACCCGTTCACGTCCGAGGTGCGCCACATCTGGAACGTCGACAACTACCGCACGCTCTGGCAGTCGAGTGCGTATCACTCGATCGCGCTGCGGACGATCGGCATCGCCGCGGCGGTGACGATCACCGACGCGGTTCTCGCCTTTCCGCTCGGCTACTTCATGGCACGCATCGCGGGCGGCCGGTCGCGCGCATTCATCTTCGTCGCCGTCCTGCTGCCGCTGTGGTCGAGCTACCTCATCCGCGTCTACATCTGGCGGCTCATCCTCGACCACAACGGGGTGCTCAACTGGTCGCTGCGGAAGGTCGGCCTGCCCGCCGCGAACATCGGCTACTCGAACTGGGCCGTCTGGCTCATCTTCGCGTACGTCTGGCTCCCGTTCATGGTCCTCCCCGTGTACGGCGCGCTCGAGCGCATCCCCGAGTCGTTCATCGAGGCGTCGCGCGACCTCGGCGCCGGCGGTGTCACCACCTTCCGCCGTGTGATCCTGCCGCTCGCGCTCCCGGGCGTCGTGGCGGGCTCGATCTTCACGTTCTCGCTCACGCTCGGCGACTATGTGACGCCGCTGCTCGCGGGCGGCGCGTCGTCGCAGTTCATCGGCAACGTCGTCTACGACAGCATCGGCTCCCAGCAGATCCCGTTCGCCGCCGCGTTCGCCGCCGTGCCGCTGGCCGTCATGGGCGCATACCTCCTCATCGCGCGCAAGCTCGGCGCCTTCGAGGCCCTCTGATGGAGCAGCGGACCACGCGCATCGCGCTCGGCCTCTGGTCGGCGCTCGTCGTCCTGTTCCTCTGGCTGCCGCTCGTGCTCATCATCCTGTACGCGTTCAACAAGTCGAACGTCCAGAGTTGGCCGATCCCGGCGTACACGACGCACTGGTTCCGCGCCGCGTGGACGTCGGAGGTGCGGACGTCGCTGTGGCTGTCCGTCCGCGTCGGGCTCATCGCCACGGGGATCGCGCTCGTGCTCGGCTCCGCGGCCGCGTTCGGCGTCGCCCGCTTCCGCTTCTTCGGCCGCGAAGCGGTGTCGTTCCTGCTCGTCCTCCCGATTGCGCTTCCGGGCATCGTCACCGGCATCGCGCTCAACTCGGCCTTCGTCGCCGGCAGCATCAACCTCTCCCAGTGGACGATCGTCGTCGGCCACGCCACCTTCTGCGTCGTGGTCGTCTATAACAACGTCCTCGCGCGGCTCCGGCGTGCCTCGCCGTCGCTCATCGAGGCGTCGCAGGACCTCGGCGCCGACGGCTGGCAGACGTTCCGCTTCGTCGTCTGGCCGGTCCTCTCCACCGCCCTCGTCGCCGGCGGCCTGCTCGCCTTCGCGCTCTCGTTCGACGAGGTCATCGTCACGACCTTCACGGCGGGCTCGCAGAACACGATCCCGCTTCTCATCCTCGGCTACATCAGGCTGGGCCAGCAGCTCCCGGTCGTGAACGTGATCGCGTTCACGATGATCGTCGTCACCGCCGTCCCGGTGCTGCTCGCGCAGCGGCTCATGCGCGACACCGGCGTCCTCCGCAGGACCGCCGGGAACGTGACGGAAGCCGTAGAGTCAGCGCAAATCACCGCCGTATAGGAGGCGCCCATGAGCACCACGACCACGAGCTACAAGTGCTTCATCGGCGGCGAGTGGGCCGATGCCGCGTCCGGCGAGACGATGGAGGTGATCAACCCCGCGACCGGCGAGACGATCGCCGACGTCCCGTCCTGCGGCGCGGAGGACGTCGACCGCGCCGTCGAAGCGGCGAAGCAGGCGCTCCCGGCCTGGCTCGACACGACGCCGAAGGAGCGCTCCGAGCTCCTGCACAAGCTGGCCGACGTCCTCGACGAGAACGCCGAGGAGCTCGCGCAGCTCGAGTCGCGCAACGTGGGGAAGCCGCTCATGGCCTCGCGTGACGAGATGCCGTTCTCGGCCGACAACCTGCGCTTCTTTGCGGGCGCCGCCCGCCATCTCGAGGGACAGTCTGCGGGCGAGTACATCGCCGGCTACACGTCGATGATCCGGCGGGAGCCGCTCGGGATCGTCGGCGGCATCTGCCCCTGGAACTACCCCCTCATGATGGCGGTCTGGAAGCTCGGTCCCGCACTCGCTGCGGGCAACTGCCAGATCCTCAAGCCGTCCGAGCAGACGCCGCTGTCGCTGCTCCGCTTCGCCCAGCTCGCCCAGGACGTCCTCCCCGCCGGCGTTCTGAGCGTCGTGACGGGTGACGGCGTCCCGGTCGGAGAGCGCCTCGTCGCGCATCCCGACGTCCGCCTCGTCTCGCTCACCGGCGATGTCTCCACCGGCAAGGCGATCGCGCGCAACGCAGCGGACACGCTGAAGCGCGTCCACCTCGAGCTGGGCGGCAAGGCGCCGATGGTCGTCTTCGACGACGCCGACCCGGAGGCGGTCGCTGCCGGCATCCGCCTCGGCGGCTACTGGAACTCGGGGCAGGACTGCACCGCCGGCTCGCGCGTCATCGCCGGGCCGAAGATCTACGACCGGCTGCTCGAGGCGCTCGTGCCGCAGGTCGAGTCGCTCAAGGTCGGCGACCCGTTCGAGAGCGACGAGATCGAGATGGGCTCTGTCATCTCACAGTCGCAACAGGAGCGCATCCTCGGCTTCCTCGACCGCGCGAAGGGAGCGACCGTGCTCACCGGCGGCGGCACGAACGGCGACCGCGGCTTCTTCGTCCAGCCGACGGTGGTCGTCGACGTGAAGCAGACGGACGAGATCGTTCAGGACGAGGTGTTCGGCCCGGTCGTCACCGTCCAGCGCTTCGCCGACGACAATGAGGCGATCGCGTGGGCGAACGACGTCCGCTACGGCCTCGCCGCGTCGGTCTGGACGCGCGACGTCGGCCGCGCGATGAATGCCGTCCGCCGCCTGCAGTTCGGCACCGTCTGGGTGAACGACCATCTGCTCCCGATCACGTCCGAGATGCCGCACGGCGGCTACAAGCAGTCGGGCTACGGCAAGGACATGTCCATCTATTCCATGGAGGAGTACACGCAGATCAAGCACGCCGCCTTCAAGATCGACTGACCCGCGTTCAGGCGAGCCGGCGGTACAGCCGGTCGATCATCTCGGGCATCGCCTCGAGCCGCTCGGTGATGGCCCGGAGCCGGAACTCGCGAAAGTGCTCCGGCTCGACGTCGAGCGCGTCGGCGAGCGTGCGGACGACGTCGTTCGAGGGGACGGGCCGGTTCCCGTGGACGAGGTGGTTGAGGTACCCCGCGGAGAGACCGGTCTTCGCGCCGAGCTCGCGGTAGGTCACGCCGATCTCGTTCATGAGCGACTCCACGGTCGCTCCGAACGGCTCCATGCTGAAGCGCCGCTTGCGGGCCATCACCTCGCCTCCTTGCCGAGATCGGCCACGGCTAACCGCCGGTCTTCGCCGGTCGTGCGATTACGCACGTCGACCATGCCGTCGTCGAGGCTCTTCTTCCCCGCCGTGACGCGCACCGGGCAGCCGATGATGTCCGCGTCTGCGAACTTCTCCCCCGCCCGCAGGTCGCGGTCGTCGAGCAGCACGTCCCATCCGGCCGCGGAGAGCGCCTCGGCCGCCTGCACAGCGATGTGCTCGGCGCCGGGCAGCGCGACGACATGGACGTCGTACGGCGCCACCGAGGCGGGCCACGTGATCCCGTTCTCGTCGTAGTGCTGCTCCACGATCGCGGCCATGACGCGGCCCGGCCCGATGCCGTAGCTGCCGCCGAGCAGAGGCCTCTCCCTGCCGTCCTCGTCGAGGAACGTCGCCTCGAGCGGCTTCGAGTAGAAGCTGCCGAAGTTGAAGATGTGACCGACCTCGACGGCGATCTGGAAGCTCAGCTCGCCGCCGCACTTCGGGCACCGGTCGCCCGGCTTCGGCTCGCGCAGGTCTGCGAAGCGAGGCTCGTAGTCGCGGCCCGCCTCGGCTCCGCGGAGATGGAAGCCGTCGCGATTCGCGCCGGCGACGAACTGCCCCGTTCGGAGCGTCTCGTCGGCGACGACCTCGCCCTTGAAGCCGATCGGGCCGAGGGATCCTCCGCTCGCCCCGAACGCGGCGCGGATCTCCTCGTCCGTCGACGGGCGCGACTCGCCCGGCAGTGCGTCGTAGAGCTTCATCTCGCTCAGGCGGTCGTCGCCGCGCACGAGCGCGAGCACGACCGTCCCATCCGCCTTCGTCACCGGCATCGCCTTGGTCGTCGCAGCGACGTCGATGCCGAGAAAGTCGGCGAGGGCCTCGCACGTCGTGACGCCCGGCGTCGACACCTCTTCCGGCGAGACGAGCGTCTCGGGGAACGTCGGAGTGCGCGGCACCGCCTCGGCGATGTCGCCGTCGGCCGCATAGTCCCCGTTCTCGCACCGGACGAGGACGTTCTCGCCCGAGCCCGACGGCGCGAGGAAGTCGACGCTGAACTTCCCGCCCATGATCCCGCTCTCCGCGAGGACGTCGTACGTCTCCAGGTCGCAGCGCGCGAAGATCTTCTTGTACGCCTCGCGGTTCGCCTCGAAGCTCCGCTTGACGCCCTCCTCGTCACGGTCGAACGAGTACGCGTCCTTCATGATGAACTCCCGCACGCGCAACAGGCCGCCGCGCGGCCTCGGCTCGTTTCGGCCCTTGATCGCAAAGTGGTACCAGAGCTGAGGGAGCTGCTTGTACGACTGGATCTCCCGCGCGTGGAATGTGACCGTCTCCTCGTGCGTCACCGGGAGGATGTACGGCGTGTCCTCGACGTGGAAGATCTCGGGGATGCCGATGCGGCCGGTCGTCTCCCACAGCTCGGCCGGCGTGAGCACGGGCATGAGCATCTCCTGGCCGCCGATGGCGTCCATCTCCTCGCGGACGATCTGCTCGACCTTGCGGTGAACGCGCCAGCCGAGCGGCATGAACGTCCAGATGCCCGCGCTCACCTGGCGGATGAAGCCGCCGCGCACGAGCAGCTTGTGCGACACGGCCTCCGCATCGGAAGGGTCGTCGCGCAGCGTCGGAAGGAAGAGCTGTGATGCCCGGTGGATCATGCGTTGTCCGGGCAGACTACTCGAGCGGGATCACTGAGGCGTCGCTTGCGATGCCGTTAAGAGGCCGCGCGGTTCATCCGCGCGGCCGATCACCCAGAACACTCGGAGCATGACCATCCGAACCTATTCCAACGGGATCATTGAAGCTTCCGCCATCGCGAGCGCGGCCGGCTTCGCCATCTTCAGGCGCTTCGGGCGATGCATCCCCTCGGCGATCCACTTGTCGATCTCGAAGAACAGCTCGTCGATGAGGATGTCGGACGAGACCTTCTTCAGCACGCGCCCGTGGGCGTAGATGAAGCCGACGTCGCGGCCGCCGGCGATGCCGAAGTCGGCGTCGCCGCTCTCCCCCGGGCCGTTGACGGCGCAGCCGAGGACGGCGACCTCGAA
>DATAMX010000216.1:0-3870 GCA_036260475.1 Gaiellaceae bacterium
CCCAGCGAACCCCGTCGCCGCGCGCCTCGATGCCGCCCCAGCCCGGCGCGCCGGCCACCCGCAGCTCGACGCCGAGGCGCTGCGCCGCCTCGATCGTGCGCGCGAGGTTCTTGCGCGGCTCGAGCGTTCCCACCGCGAGGACGTAGTCGCCTTCCTCGCGCGGCCCCTGCTCGGAGAACGCCTCGGCGGCGGCATTCGGCACGACGCGGATGCGCTCGCGCGGCACGTGCAGGAGCGTCTCGAGCTCGCCGGCGGTGAACTCGGACACGACGGCGACGATGCGCGCCGTACGAACGACGCGCGGCACGACGACGCGGCTGTACGTCCGCGTCCACGGCGGGAAGGCCTCGGGATGACGGAAGACGGCGAGGTCGTGCACGGTGACGACGAGCGGGACGCGGCTGCGAACGGGGCCGCGGTACGTCGGGCAGTGGAGCACGTCGGCGCCGCGGGCCCGATGCGGGAGGACGTGCGGGTACCACGCCAGGTCGAGCCAGAGGGTGCCCGCTTTCCCGTTGGAGTAGCCGCGCAGGCGCTCGACCGTCACCTCCCGCTCGACGCGCGGGAGAAGCGAGTCGAGATACCGCGCCGTGCCGGCACGGGTGAGCTCGAGCGGCGTGACGTCGACGGCGACGTTCACCGCGCGGCCCCCCACGCAGCCAGATGTACGCGGCCGTTCTCGAGCCACGTGAAGCGGCGCGCGTGCTCGAGCCCGCGCGGGACGAGCTCGCCACGCTCGCTGCGCGCGCGCTCGACGGCAGCCGCAATCGCTTCGACGTCGTCGGGATCGGCGCGCACCGCGGCGTCGCCCGCAGCCTCGTCCAGGGACCGATGCGACGACACGACGCACGGCGTGCCGCACGCCAGCGCCTCGATCACCGGGATGCCGAAGCCCTCGAACCGCGACGGATAGACGAACGCCGCTGCGCCGCGGTAGAGGGCCGGAAGCTCGTCGTCGCCGGGGTAACCGAGCCAGCTCACGCCGCGTCCCTCCGCCTCGACGCCGCCCCAGCCGCGCGCGCCGACGACGCGCAGCTCGACGCCGAGGCGTTGCGCGGCCGCGATCGCGTTGGCGAGATTCTTCCGCGGCTCGAGCGTTCCCACGGCGAGCAGGTAGTCACCTTCGGCGCGCGGGCCGTCCGGCGTGAACGCGGGATCGACACCGGGATAGGCGACATGGATGCGGTCGCGGTCGACGGCAAGCGTCTCGGCGACGTCGTCCGCGGTGAACCTCGAGTTGACCACGATGACGTCGCACGCGCGCGCCGCATGTGCGTACTTGGCGCTGTGCATTCGCTCCGTACGGCGATGCACCCAGTCTGGGAAGTGGAGCGGTACGAGGTCGTGGATCATCGTCGAGCGGATGCCGCCGCGCTGCGGCGGATACATCCAATCGCTGAAGTGGAAGACGTCGAAGGGCCCGACGAGGGTCTCGAGGGGCGGCCGGCCGAGACGCGACCACGCGATCCGCAGCGCGTGCGCGGCGGGCACGACCGGCAGGCGCCGTTCCGCGCCGAGACCGTCGAGCGAGCGCTCGATCGTCCGCCGCCCGACCCTCGACGCAGGGGCGAAGGCGACGATGTCGTCCGCGCCCGCCTGCGTGAGCCCCAGGAGGGAGCCGCGAATGTAGTTGCCGACGCCCGTCCGCGGATGGGACAGCGGCGCGACGTCGACGACGATCCTCACGGCTTGTAGTCGAACGGCGTGAAGTGCAGGCCGAGCCGGCGCGTATCGGTGTTCCCCGCTTCGACCTTGGCCGGCACGCGCGTCGGGGAGATGGCGAAGTCGACGCGGCAGACTCCGTTTGCGGGCGTCAGGGGCATGGTGATGAGCCGGTCGACCGTCTTCGGCGCGATCGAGAGCGTCTGCGTCCTCGTGGTTCCCGTGACCGAGACGGTCGAGACGGTGCCCGCGAAGAGGTTGGCGTCGCTCGAGACCTTCACCGACAGCGTCCCCCCGGCGCATTGTGAATGCGTCCAGCTCACGTGCGCCCGCGACCACGCTTCGACTCCGGGCGTCGTCGGGAAGAGGCCGGCCACGCGGGTCGTGATCCGGGCCGGCTGCGTCACGTGGTAGAGGACGAGCTCCTTCGCGGGGTCGGAAGCGACTCTCGTCCCGATGAGCTGCACCGTCCGCGGTGCGAGCACGTACGGCTCGGTCACCCCTCGCAGCCGGCCGGTGGCCGGGTCGACGCTCGTCTGGATCTCGGGCATGTCCCCGGGCAACCGCGCGCCCAGCCCGTACACGCGGTCGACGCTCCGGTTCCAGAACTCGTTCTCGAGCACGGCGAGCTCGTTGCCGCCGGCGAAGACGACCCCGACGTGCGCGTCGCGGCCGACGGCGCGGTCGATCCAGCTCTTGCCCGGCGTGCCGACTCCCTGCGCGTAGGCGCTCGACGCGAGCCGCGGGAAGCTGTGCGTCCAGAGCTCGAGCGGAAGCCAGGTGAGCACGAAGCCGACGGCGACGAGCGCCGGAAGGACCGGCGCGTACCGGCGCGGCAACCACAGGAAGCACGCCGCCAGGGCGAGCGCGAGAAGCACGGCGACGACTCCGACGCCGTGGCGGCCCGTCCACGTGTTGCCGAGGAACCACCAGGGCTGGAGCCCGATCGTGTCCGACTGCGCGGTGATGTTGAAGAGGTGCGCGAACGGGATCGCGCCCGGGAGCGCGGCGGCGAGGCCCGCGGCGACCACGGACGCGCGCGGCGGCAGCGGCTGCCCGCGCTCGATCCAGGCGAGCAACGCGATGACGAGCAACGGCATGAGGTAGAAGAGGTTCCGCTCCTCGATGCGCTGCGAGTAGCGGGACGCGAACACCCCCACCTCGAGGGCCAGCCACACGGAGAGCGACGTCGATCCCGCGATGAAGATGCGCAGCCGCCGGTCGAGATGGCGCGCATTCGCGAGCAGCACGATGAATGCCGCGAACGGCAGCACGAACACTGCGAGGTCGAGCTCGGCGAGATGGAGCACGAGCCAGTCGATCGCCGGCCACGGCCGGTATCCGCCGTTCGAGGTGACGCTGTAGTTGCCCAGGATCGCGGCGGGCGATCGGCCCCGTGCGACCTCGACCGCGATCACGACGACCGCCGCGGCGCCGACGATGCCGTACAACGGCGCGAACGCGGCGAGGCGCCGAGGGCGGCCGCGCTCGATCCACGCGAGCACGAGCGGGGCGGTCAACACGGCCGCGACGATCGCAACAGTCTGCGCCCGCGTCTCGAAAGCCACCGCGCAGGCGGCGAGCAGCAGCACCTGTCGCGCACGCGTCGGCCGCTCGAGCGCCGCCACGAGCGCGAACGCGAGCCAGAGGAAGACGGGATAGAAGACGTTCTCCGTCATCAGCGTTCCCGCGTAGGCGGTGGACGGCACGGCGACGGCGAGCGCGGCCGCGACGAGCGCGGCAGATGGACGAACGACGCGCCGTGCGAGCAGGTACGCGGGCAGGACGGCCGAGCAGAGAACGAGCGCGTTGACGGCCTGCGACCAGCGGTAGACGTCTGACATCGGCCCGACAGCCGCGTACACCGGCGACAGCAGCAGCGGGTAGACGAAGCCGTAGTTCGCATGCACGCCGCGGATGAGGAAGTGGCCGGTGCGCGCGAAGCTCCGTGCCATGTCCGAGTAGACGATCTCGTCCACCATGATCCACGGGGAGGTGACGCGGAGCGCGAGCGCGAGCTGAACGGCGACCGCGACGGCATACAGCGATCCGAGCCACGCCCAGATGGGCAGCCTGCGCAGCCGCCGGCCTCCGGCGTCAGACACCGAAACGGTGTCTGACACCGATGGCACCAGCGAGGCGCGCACGAGCTCGGCCGCGAGCGGCTCGGCATCGGCGCCGACCTCGGCGGCCGCTGCTGCGACCTCC
>DATAMX010000213.1:0-20371 GCA_036260475.1 Gaiellaceae bacterium
CGGCATCCTGTTGAATCTCGCGTTCTCGACGCAGGCCGCCTACGCGGCTCCGCTGATCCTGCTCGCGCAGACCCGCCAGG
The DNA here is from genome assembly GCA_036260475.1 of Gaiellaceae bacterium. Classification (GTDB taxonomy): domain Bacteria; phylum Actinomycetota; class Thermoleophilia; order Gaiellales; family Gaiellaceae; genus Palsa-739. The sequence continues at coordinate 81 of DATAMX010000213.1, forward strand.
CCGACAGAGACGAGGACGCGCTCGACCATCTCGAGGCGCACCGCGAAGCGATCATGCGTCACATGCAGGAACGCGAGGCGGCGATCAAGACGGAGAACGGCGGGCTGAAGCTGCTGATGAGGCGAACACCGTCCTAACTCAGGAAGACAAGGAGCTGGCGGAGAAGATCGAGGCGCTGACGGGTGAGATCCACGCACGCCTCCCCGCCGGATAAAGCGGCGGACACCGCCGGACGCTCGAATGCCTTCGAGCGCCCGGTCCTCCGAGCGGTGTCAGGCGATTGCCGGTTCCCTCGTCTCTGCCCCTGTTTCGGACTCGTCGCGGGTGGCGTTCGGCTTCGCGGGGTGGATGACGACGACCGGGCACGGTGCGTGGTGGACGCACTGCTGGCTGACCGAGCCGAGCATCAGCTCTGCGAACCCGCCGTGTCCGCGTGAACCGACGACGAGCAGATCGTCCGGCGTAGCCGCACGCACGAGAACTTCGGCTGCGGCTCCCTGCACGACCTGACGGTCGATCTCGACGTCGTCGGCCTCGTCTTTCACGTCGGCGAGCGCGCGTTCGAGCAGGTCTTCGGCGGCGTGGTGCAGGTCGCCAAGATCGATCCCGAGCGAGGTGTACGAACCGAGCCCGCCGCCCCAGTAGGGGTAGCCCTCGACGCTTCCGCCGATGTAGCCGAACATCCAGGCGTGCACGGCCCGGACCGGCCAGCGCCGCAGGCGCGCTTCTGCGAGCGCCCAGACGAGGGCGTCCCTCGCGCCGGCAGAGCCGTCCACTCCGACGACGACCGCGGGCGCATGCTTCGTGTTGCCGTTCTCGTTCTCATTCATTGCGTTGCTCCTTTCCCGCATTGCGGGCTCGCAGGTCTTTGGTCGTTAGGTCAGGAACGGTTCTCCGATCTCGGGAGTCCGCGGCGCAGCACCTCGGCGAGCACGACCGCGTCGTTGTGCTCGCTGTCGTGGGCGGCGTAGACCAGGGTGAGCGTGCCCGTCCGTGCTCGGCGCCTGAGCTCCGCGAGCTGCGGCCGGGCGTGACGAAGCTCGCCGATGTAGCGGCGGCGGAACTCGGCGAAGCGGCTCGGCTCGTGCCCGAACCATTCGCGGAGCTCGGTGGTCGGTGCCAGCTCCTTCTCCCACTCGTCGAGCTTCGCCTTCTGCTTGGAGACGCCGCGCGGCCACAGGCGATCGATCAGGACCCGGTAGCCATCCGACGGCGACGCGGGGTCGTAGGCTCGTTTCAGGCGGACGTCCACGGCAGCTCCTTGGGCGCGTTCGCCGCGCTCGTGGTGCGGACGATCACGACCGGGCAGGGCGCGCGGGAGCAGAGGATGACTTCGGCCCGCTGCTCGAGCAGCGGAGGGGCGGGCCGAGGCTGCCACCCTCGTACTCCCACACGCTCAGGCGAGCGCGGCGCATGCACTCGGTTTCCACCGGCGACGTGCCGCTCCCCTGCGTCGGCTTGCGGCGCCTTCTCATCGCCGCGCGAGCCTCCGGCCGCTGTCGCTCGCCGGCGGCGTGTAGTTGAGCTGGTAGTGGTGGTAGAGGTCCGACTCGTCGCGCTGGGAGAGCTCGTCGCCGTCGAGTGCGATCTCGGGTGCGTCCTTGACCTGATCGCTCGAGACCGGCACCTGCAGGTTGTTCGGGCCGATCGTGATCCCGCCGAGCGGAACGAACGTGAGGTGTCGTCCGATTAACCCTTCCTTGACGGTGCCGAAGACCGGCTCATCCGTCTCTACGTCCACGTAGACGTCTTCTAGCTTTCCGATCTTGTCCCCGTCGCGATCGACGAGATCCGTGCCCCGCCATTCGGCGATGTTCCGGTGGCTGACCATCACCTCTCCTTTCCTGGACAGTTGATCGAGTCGGCGCGAGCTGCCTGGTTTGCGCCGTCCACTTGAGTCGATGCCAAAATCTGGGATCCGCGCAACGTTGGTCCTCGGCGCGTTGTCAATGAGCCGTCATGACCGCGGAGCGTTGCGCTGCAACTTCTTGGATGGCCGTGGCGATCAGATCTGGATCGGCTCCTTTCTCGATGAAGCGTTCGGCGCCGAGTGCGAGCACGTCGGCCTCGATCGTCGAGGCGGCGAACCCGGACAGCACGACGACACCAGCGGCGGGAGCTGCTTGCTTGATGTCGGGGAGCGCGTCGAGGCCCGTTCGGTGTGGCATCGACAGATCGAGCAGGATCACATCGGGCTGGAGGCGCGCCGCTTCAGCGACGGCTTCATTGCCGTCGCGTGCTTCGCCGACAACGCGGAGGCCGGCGTGGAGCTCGATGACGATACAGAGCAGCGTGCGCATCGCGTCGACGTCGTCGCAGATCAGGACGCCGATGTCGCCGTCGGTTCGGTGTGCAGGCGGGTCACCCATCAGCAGTGCGTCCTGCCGTGTCGCGGATCAGCTGTGCCTTGGGGATGCCTGTCGCGCTGAGTTCTTCGACGGCGCGAGCGACGATCGCCTTCGCCTGCGTGAGCGTTGTCAGGAGCGCTTCGCGCGACTCGTCCTTGTGGTCGAGCTGAAGCGCAAGATGCGCGACCGCGAGGCCTTGCACGACGCTGTCGTGGAGCTCGAGTGCGTCACGTTGCCGCAGCCGGGCAAACTCGCGCTCTCGCAACGACTCGGCGTTTCGGAGCTCGAACGCTCCGTGCAGGCTCTGATACTCGGCGAAGCGGCGCAGCGTGATCTCGATCGCGCTCTGCAGCTCTTTCGGATGTCCGTCGATGATGTACGCGTACACGCCCCGCTTGGCCGCCTCGTCCACCCAGGCGGGATCGTGCGAGGGCGTAACAGCGATCACCGGGCAGAACGCCTCGCGAACGATCCCGGAGACCAGGCTGAGCGCATGCTTGGAACTCAGGCCGAGGCCAACCAGCGCCACATCGGGTCGCACTCTCGCCGTCGCCGGCCCGACCCCCTCGACAGTGATCTCCCTCGCAACAACCTCGTGGCCGAGCCCCGAAACAACTTCGGCGAGCCGCTCGAGATGATCCTGCCGTTCGTTCGCGATCAGGACGCGAAGATGGCGAATGCCGGTCATTGCACTCGCACAGCGTCGGCCGCCGGACGCTCCGGTGCCAACAGCTCGTGACCTTCGAGAAGGAGGAGGCCGGGCCGATCCACGGCCGCGTCGAAGGCCGCACGCGACATCCAGATCGGCGAGTAGCAGGTTGTACTCTGGCACTCGCACAAAAACGCGACCGGTTCGGAGAGCGCGAGCGATCCTGCCAGCTGCCGCAGATGCATGTTGACGCTGCGCATCAGCTCCGACGTACGTACGGCGAGGCGCTCCGACGAAGAGTCATGTTGCGCCGAATCGATCAGACCTGCTTCCATCGCTCCCTCCTGCTCAACATCGAGGAGTGGTCGGCCGGCTCAGGCTCCAACCCACGCTGCTGAGGGAGGACGATCGCTGCGAAGCCAGGGCATTGCGACCTCGCATAAACGACTTCGGCACCGCACAGTTCGGCGCCAACTCAAATGGTACACCTGCTGGCGGTTTCTCCGGCCGGGCAGGATCAGAACGGGCCCTCAGGTGGCTTCGAGCGCTTTCTGACGGGCCTTTTCGAAGCTGCCGTGGGCAGCGGGACGAGCAACAGGTGGCTGTCGACGACAGCCGCGGCCACGTCGGCAAGCTTGTGCCCGTTGTGCTGGGAGTGATCGCGCAGCATCTCGAATGCTCCGTCTGCGTCGATGGAGTGGCGGGCCATCAGAATCCCTTTCGCCTGCTCGATCACCGCGCGGCGCCCGAAAGCTCCTTGCAGACTGTGATACTCGGCAAAGCGCTGCAGAGTGATATCAAGCGCGCTCTGCAGCTCCTCCGGAGTGGTGTCGACGATGTAGGCAAACACGCCGCGCTTGGCCGCCTCGCGTACATAACTAGGGTCCCTCGCTGCAAGCAGTGCGATCACCGGACACGATGCTTCGCGGACGATCTCGCCGATCAGCTCAAGCGCGTGTTCAGAGGAGAGGCCGAGCCCGACCAACGCCACGTCAGGATGTTCTCGCGCCGTCACGGCGCCGACCTCCTTGACGTCGACCTCGCGCGCGATCACCTCGTGACCGAGCCCAATCACGACGTTTGCGAGCAACTCGAGCCGGTCGCGTCGCTCGTTGGCGATCAGCACCCGCAGATGCCTGATTCCGTTCTCGACCATCGCCCCACCGTGGCTGCGAGGATGACGACTCGACGATACCGGCCCTTCGAGCATCCCTCAAGCCGATGCAGCGTGGCGCAATTCGTGGGCCGGCCTTCTCCGGGCGCCGCGGCTCGCGTGCGCCTGGACGCGTTTGCCGGCGAGCCGGTCGGCCAGCCGGGAGGCGAGCGCCATGATCGTGAGCGCCGGATTGGCGCTTCCCTGCGTCGGCATCACGCTGCCGTCGCAGACGAACAGGTTGGGGGTCTGCCAGACGCGGTGGTCGGAGTCGATCACGCTTGTCTCGGGGTCAGAGCCCATGCGGCAGCCGCCGACGAGGTGGGCGTAGCGGTCGATCGTCAGCACGTCTTGGGCGCCGGCGGTCTCCCAGATCGCGTGCATCGTCTTTTTGGCGAAGGCGATGTTGGCGCGGTCGTTGTCGCATTGGGTGTAGTCGAAGCGTGCGACCGGCATGCCGAATTGGTCGTTCTCGTCGGCGAGCGTGACCCGGTTGTTCGGCTGCGGAAGCAGCTCGCAGAGCGAGCCGAGCACGGCCCAATGGTTGTAGTCGCGCATGTACTCGCGCAAGGCGGCGCCGCGGTGGCCGTCGGCGAGCACGTGTTCGGCCCAGCCGATCGGGAGCGGGCTGACGGTCTGGATCGAGAAGCCGCGCGCGAAGCCGCGAGCCGGGTCGGTCTCGTAGAAGTCCTCTGAGGAGATTTCCGGCGGCGGCGCCTTGTACATGCGCAGCAGTTCGGGGAAGCGGGCCGCGACCTGGGTCGCTCCCTGCACCATCACGTAGCGGCCGACCTGGTCGTGCGTGTTCGCGAGCCCGTACGGAAAGCGCTTGCTCGTCGAGTGCAGCAGCAGCCGCGGCGACTCAATCGAGTAGCCGCAGACGGCGACGGCGGCGGCGCGCTGGAACCGCTCGCGCCCGGTCTTGACCTCGACGTAAGCGACGCCGGTCACCTGCCCGCGCGCCTCGTCGAGCTCGATCCGCACAGCCATCGAGTGGGCGCGGATCTCGACGCCGTTCTCGATCGCGTCCGGCACGTGGGTGACGAGCGGGCTCGCTTTCGCGTTCACCTTGCAGCCCTGCAGACAGAAGCCGCGGTAGATGCAGTGCGGCCGGTTACCGAAGACGCCGTTTGCGATCGCGACCGGGCCGACCCGCATCTCGACTCCGTGCGCACGCGCGCCCGCCCAAGCTCGCTCGGCCGCGCCGCCAATTGGGTGCGGCGCGTGCGGATAGGAGTGCGGGTCGCCCCACGGCCAGTGCTGGCCGGCGACCGGCAGCTCGCGCTCGACCTGCTCGTAGTGCGGCTTCAGATCCGAATAGGGGATCGGCCAGTCGTAGCCGACGCCGTCGCGGGTGCGCGTCTCGAAGTCGGAGGGATGGAAACGCGGCGTGTAGCCGGCGTAATGGACCATCGAGCCGCCGACGCCGTGCCCAGAGTTGTTCTTCCCCAACTCGACCGGGTCCTCGCCGCCGACGATGCGCTTGTCGGTCCAGTAGAGGGGCTGCGAGCCCTCCTCGTCGGAGACCCAGTCGGTGTCCGGGTCCCAGAAGGGGCCGCGCTCTAGCACGACGACCCGCCAGCCCGCACGTGCGAGCCGTTGAGCAAGCACGGCGCCGCCGGCGCCGCAGCCGACGATCAATAGGTCGACCTCGTCCTCATCTCGAAAACGGCGCATCCGCTCCCGCCCCGGGACACCGCGACGGTGCACGTCGAGCAGGAAGGCCGAATCGTTGTCCCTCGGAAGGACCGAGCCCAAGAAATGGTTGCCGCCGACCCTCACGCAGGCCTGCGCTGCTTGGCGCTTGCGCCGGGGTCGACGTCGAGTGCCTCTCCGCCCTCCCACGCCTCGTCCAGCCCGATGCCGAGACGCGCGTAGCCGCGAGGGTAGGCGGGGCCGCCGAAGCCGATCTCGTTCCAGGCCCACGGGTGCGAGTAGAAGGCTGCGAGGACACTGCGCATTACCACGCTCCAGGCGCGCTTGCAGGCAAGCTGCTCCCAGACGCTGCCCAATAGGTTTCCCTCGGCGAAGGCGCTCATGATCTCCTGCTGCCGGTCGATCGACGCTGCCGCAAACGACTCGGCCCCGCGTGAGCGCGCGCTCTCGTCGAGCCCGCGGGCGACGAGCCGCCAGGTCTCCCGGTCGTCGGGCATGCCGGCGTACTGGTAACCGTCGAGGCGGCCCTCGGCCAGCTTCTGGTCGACGATGGCCAGCACGGGGATGCGCGGCTCCGCGTCCTGGGCAAGCACGACATCGCAGAACGCGGTGAGCGTCGCGGCCTCGGCGTCGCTGAAGAAGCGCCGCTCCGGCACTTGCTCGACGCGGTCGACGACGAGCTTGCGCGTCAGCTCATCCCAGTGCTCGGCCTGCTCGAGGCAGTCGTAGTCGGGGTAGCGGCCGTGCATCTGCGGCGTGCTGCCGCGCCGCTGGCGCGGCAGCTCCCCTGGGTCGGCTCCTTCGTCGCCGCGCACCTTCGGCAGGTGATCCGGCTTCCGGAAGTCGGGCGCCACGGGTCAGCGTTCCCGTTTCATCAGCGGCGCCAGCAAGCCGAAGGCCCCGACCATCATCAACGACCCGGGCGCGAGGAGCGGCGGCCCCATCACGAGGTTGTAGGTCGGCTCGGAGAAGCCGCCCGGCTTCTTGCGCACGCCCTGGATGTGCGTGACCACACCGACGAGACCGTCGAGGAAGTAGAGCGCCGAGGCGACGGGCAGCACGGTCTTCGCGGCCCGTTCGGAGAAGACGCCGGCGATCCCGGCCGCGGTCAGCGGCGGCGTGAGGAAGATCGGCGTCCACATCCACTTATCGCCGAACGAGCCCTTGTAGTGCTCGAGGTAGATCTCAAAGCCGAGGGGCGGCGCACTGAGCGCCGTCGCGGCAGCGAGCGTTCGCTGCACCCGACCGGCGCGCAGATTGGCGAGGAATCTCCCCGTCAGACGACGTTCCCTCTTCATGCGCATCGGAGTTCGTCGGCTCCTCTGCTCAGATCGCGTAACGCTCTACGTCGGTGCGCTTGAGCTCGAGCCCGTTTCCGGGACGCGAGAGGTCCGGGCGCAGTTCTCCCGCGACCGGGTCGAGGACGCCGTCGAAGAAGAGCTGCTCGATCCGCACGTGGTCGTGGAAATACTCGAGGTGGCGTAGCGGAACGACCGCGCAGCAGGGATGGACATGGATCGAAGGGCCACAGTGCGCCGAGACTTGGAGCGAGCGTGCCTGACAGAGAGCGGCGACGCGCAGGAAGCCGGTGATCCCTTCGCAGCGGGTGACGTCGGCCTGCAGGCAGTCGACCGCGCCCGCCGCGAGCATCTGCTCGAAGTAGGGCAGCATGTAGCCGTACTCGCCGGCGGCGATCTCCATTCCCGCCGGCGCACGATCCCGAAGCAGCCGCAGACCCTCGAGGTCGTCCGAGCTCACCGGCTCCTCGAACCAGCGCACATCCAGCCGTTCCGCGTACTCGACGGCGAAGCGCAGCGCCTGCTTGCGGCTTAGCGCGCCGTTCGCGTCCACGAACAACTCCGTGTCCTCGCCGATCGCCTTGCGCGCCACCTCGACCCGGTGCAGGTCGCGTTCCGGGTCGCGGCCGACCTTCATCTTCACCCGCGGGATTCCCTGCTCGGCCCAGCCGCCGAGTTGTTCCGCGAGCCGCTCGTCCGGATAGGAGGTGAAGCCGCCGCTGCCGTAGATCGGGACCGTCTCGTGCGCGGCGTCGAGCAATGTCGCAAGCGGGAGCTCGAGCAGGCGTGCCTTCAGATCCCACAGGGCAGTGTCGACGGCCGCGATCGCCATCGAGGCGATTCCGGGGCGGCCGAGGTTGCGGCACGCGCGGCCGAGCGCCTGCCAGCCCGCCGTCACGGCCAATGCGTCGTGGCCCTCGACGACCTCCGCCAACGTGTCGCGGACAAGGGCGCCGGTGGCGGCGTCACCGTAGGTGTAGCCGAGCCCAATCCGATCGCCCGCGTGCGCTTCGACGAGCACCATCGTCGTCGCGTCCCACTCCGCGGTGCCGTCCGACTCCGGGAAGTCGGTCGGCACCGTGTAGACCGAGACGTCCAGGCGCTCGACCGCAACCTCGATACCCCGTACGGCGGTAGCCATCTAGTGGCGGCTGGGGATCAACTCGCCGACCATCTGTTTGAGCGACTGCGTGACCATCGAGCGCCGGTCGGAGTCACCCCGCAGGATCGACTGCGCAAAGTGTGTTGCCTGTTCGAAGGTGATGTGTGGGGGCAGTGGCGGCACGGCCGGGTCGGTGATCGCCTCAAGCACGCACGGGCGGTCGGCAGCGAGCGCATCGTCCCAGGCAGTTCCGATCTCGTCCGGGTGGTCGACGCGGATCCCCTTTAAGCCGATCAGCTCCGCATAGCGGGCGTAGGGGAAGTCGGGGATGTCCTGCGAGGCGTCGTAGCGAGGATCGCCCTCCATCGCCCGCTGCTCCCAGGTCACCTGGTTCAGGTCGTCGTTATGAAGGACGAGCACCACAAGACGCGGATCGGACCAACGATGCCAGTACTTGCCGATCGTGATCAGCTCGGCGAGACCGTTCATCTGCATCGCCCCGTCACCCACCATCGCGATCGCCACCCGATCCGGATGCGCGAACTTGGCGGCGATCGCATACGGGACGCCAGGACCCATCGTCGCCAGGTTGCCCGACAGCGACGCCATCATCCCTTTGCGGATCTTCACGTCTCGTGCGAACCAGTTCGCCGACGAGCCCGAGTCGGAGCTGAGGATCGCGTTGTCGGGCAGCCGTTTCGAGAGCTCGAAGAACAGGCGTTGTGGGTTGATCGGATCGGCGCTCTCGAGCGCGCGCTCCTCCATCAGCTCCCACCACTTCTCGGTGTTCTTCTCGATCTGCTCGCGCCAGGAGCGGTCTTCCTTTCGCTCCAACAGCGGGATCAGCGCCCGCAGCGTCGCCTTCGAGTCGCCGACGAGCTGAACTTCCATCGGGTAGCGGATCCCGATCATCCGCCCGTCGATGTCGATCTGCACGCCGCGCGCCTGCCCCTCCTCGGGCAGAAACTCCGAGTAGGGGAAGCTCGAGCCGACCATCAGGAGCGTGTCGCAGTCCATCATCAGGTCCCAACTCGGCTTCGTGCCCAGCAGGCCAATAGACCCGGTCACAAACGGGAGGTCGTCGGGCAGCACCGCCTTGCCCAGCAGCGCCTTCGCAACGCCGGCACCCAAGAGTTCCGCGATCTCGATCACCTCGTTCGCAGCGTCCAGCGCGCCGGCGCCGACCAGCATCGCTACCTTCTTCCCGGCGTTCAACGCCTCGGCGGCCTTTCGCAGGTCGGCCTGCGCCGGCACGATCGTCGGCGGCGAATAGCCGAGCGACGAGTGAATCGTCCCATGCGCGCGTGGCGGCGTCTCCACCGCCGGCATCTCCGCGACGTCGTTCGGAATGATCAAACAGGTGACCGTCCGCTGATCCCTCGCGATCCGCACAGCGCGATCGACCAGATGACGCATCTGCTCCGGCGAGGAGGCCATCTCGACGTACTCGTGCGCGACGTCCTTGAACAGCGTCGTCAGATCGACCTCCTGCTGGTAGGAGCCACCGAGCGCCGGCCTCGCCGTCTGCCCGACGATCGCCACCACCGGCTGATGGTCGAGCTTCGCGTCATACAGACCGTTCAACAGATGAATCGCGCCTGGCCCCGAGGTGGCCATGCAAACGCCGACCTCACCCGTGAACTTCGCATGTGCGCATGCCATGAACGCCGCCATCTCCTCGTGGCGCACCTGAATCAGCTCCGGATCGCTCCCGGCCCGGTTGAACGCGCCAAGGATCGCGTTGATCCCGTCGCCCGGATAGCCGTACAAGCGGTGGATGTCCCACTCGCGCAAACGGGCAAGCAGGAAATCAGCGGTGTTCTCGGCCATCCCAACTCCTTCGTCTCGAGCGGCCACGAGCTTGGCAGCTAGGCCGTATCTACGAGTGTGTCCGCATCCCGCTTTTGCCAACCTTCGGCCGAGCAGCCTTAATCCAACGAGTCACTCTTTACGTTCGCTGCTTCTAGCGGCTCGGCAGCGGCTCGGGTTGGTCCCCCGGACGGAGGAGCCGCGAAACGCAGATGTCGTGGACGAAGACGACCGCGCCGCCAAAACTCTCCGAACGCAGCGTCGCAAGCACGGCACAAGCAAGCAGCGTGCTGGTCGTTGAGCCGTTGCCCTCGATCAGGGCCGCGCTCACCCGGGCGATGTCCACGGGCGCCGCCAGCCGCCGTGGGCCTTGGGAAGTTCGCGTGCCGCCGTCGGTCCCCAGCTACCTCGGCGGTACGGCTGGATCCGCGGGGGATGCTCGAGCAGCGGCTGGATGATGCGCCATTTCTCTTCGATCGTGTTCTGGCTGGTGAAGAACGCGCGGTCGCCGGTGAGCGCCGCCTGAAAAAGCACTTCGTACGGGGTGGGGCCTTCGCCGCCTTGTCCCGCGAACTCCATCTCGAGGCCGATCGGCTCCGGGCCGGCCGCGTCGGCGCGATGGGCATCGAGGATCAGCCGAAGGCCGGCGCTCGGATCGAGCCTGACGACGAGCTCGTTCGCCTCTGGCGGTTTGCGCTTGCCGAGGAACGTGAGCGGAACCTGAGCGTGGAAGACGAGGCGGAGCTCTGTTTGCGTGATCGGCAGGTGCTTGCCGCTGCGGATGTAGAAGGGGACGCCCTGCCAGCGCTCGCTGTCGATCCGGAGCTCGAGCGCTGCGTAGGTCTCGGTCGTCGAGCGTGCTCGAACCCCCGGGGTCGCGCGATAGCCGCCGTACTGGCCGCGCACGTAGCGGGCAGGATCGGCGGCCGCAACAGCCTCGAACAGGCGATGCCGGGCCGCGTCGACAGCTTCGCCCTTTCGCGGCGCTTCCATCGTCGCCGCCGCGAGAAGCTGCAAGAGATGGTTGACGACGACGTCACGGAGAGCGCCGACGGCGTCGTAGAAACGGCCTCGGTCCTCGACACCGAACTCCTCGGCCAATGTCATCTGGACACACGAGACATGGTCTCCATTCCATACCGGTTCCAGCATTTCGTTCGCGAAACGCAGGTAGAGGAGCTCTTCCAGCCCGAGCTTTCCGAGGAAGTGATCGACATGGAAGATCTGCTCTTCTCGGACCGACCGGTGGAGCTCGGCGGCGAGCGCTTTCGCCGAGGCGAGGTCGTGCCCGAACGGTTTCTCGATGACGACACGAGCGTTCTTCGTCAGACCCGCTTCGGCGAGGCCGCTGACAACGCGCCCGAAGAACGAGGGCGGTGTCTCGAGGTAGAAGAGCGGACGCTTCGCGGTCCGGATCGCCCTCGACAGCCGCTCATACGTGGCGGGATCTCCGAAATCGCCCTGAATGTAGGAGACGCGCGCCGCGAGACGGTCGAACACCTTGCGATCGAGCTTCTCCCCGTCCGCCCTGATCGAGTCGCGCATGTGCCGACGCAGCCGAGCAATCGTCCAGTCATCGACAGCCACGCCGACGACCGGGCACCGCAGAAGCCCGCGGCGTTCTAGTCGGTACAGCGAGCGAAACGTCATCTCCTTCGCAAGATCACCGGTGATCCCGAAGGCAACGAACACATCCGCTAAGGGCTCAGCCACACCTCGCACTCTGCCACGAGCCGTCCCGGCAGTGGCGTTTCCTTCAGCGGACGATCTTGAGTTCCCTGGTATCGACGATCTCGGTCTGACCGTGCTCGCCGGTTACGACATAGCCGGGCGCAGAAGTCGTGCTCGCGCCACCGCCGTCCTCCGGACCTCGCTGCTGATTCACGCCTGTCTTACCGCCGATCTCGACCGTCGCATCTTTTTCGATGCTGCCGGCTCGACGCAGGAGCGTGGCTCTCATCGCGAATCTCCAATCTCGTCAAACGGGCGGCGACACTCGTTGCAGGTGCCCGATCTTCCGCACTTCGGAAGGCCGCCGTGGAATCCGACGGTGCGCTGCGCCTTCGTAGACTCCGGATCGTGGGAAACACCACCGCCCCCACGCCGGAAGACGTCCCTCCGCCGGCCCAGTCGAGCGTTTCGCCTGACCTCGTCCGCAGCTACCGCTGGCAGCTCACGCCCGGCGAAGACGTGATCGACGCGGCGACCTGGGCGGGTTCGATCCCGCGCGTGAACGGAGTGGCGCCTCGTGTACGCGTCGGTCGCAGCTGGTTCAACCTGCTCTGGCTGTTGCCGATCGGCTTTGTCTTGTTGATCGTTGCCGTCGCTGTCGCGAAGGGGCTACGCACCGAGTTGTCGGTTCAGCACTTCATCGCGCGGTATCCCGGCACCGTCGCGCCGTCGCGCCCTGACGTGTCGTCGGGTTTTTCGGTCTGGCTGCGCTTGCAGCACTTCTTCAATCTGTTCTTGCTGATCTTCATCATCCGCGCCGGCCTGCAGATCCTGTCCGATCATCCGCGCCTGTACTGGACGCGCCACTCGACGCCGGGCAGGGACTGGTTTCGCATCCAGAACCCGGTGCCTGCCGATCCGCTGTGGACGGCCAAGCAGGACTCGATCAGCCTCCCCGCGCAGATCGGTTTGCCGGGGCTTCGCCACTCGATCGGCCTCGCGCGCTGGTGGCACCTCGGCATCGACGCGCTTTGGCTGCTGAACGGCGCGGTCTTCTACGTCCTGCTGTTCGCAAGCGGCCACTGGCGGCACCTCGTCCCGACGAGCTGGGCCGTGTTCCCGAACGCCGTGTCGGTACTGATCCAGTACCTCTCCCTGAGTTGGCCGCTCGACAACGGCTGGGTTGCCTACAACAGCCTGCAGCTGATCGCCTACTTCATCACCGTTTTCGTCGCCGCGCCGCTGGCACTCGTCACCGGGCTCGGCATGTCACCCGCGCTGTCGACGAGGTTCAAGCGCATCAGCAAGGTATTCAGCATCCAGACCGCGCGGTCGCTGCATTTCCTCGTGCTCGTCTGGTTCCTGGTCTTCATCGCGACTCACACGGCCATGGTGTTCACCACCGGACTGCTAGTGAATCTCAACCACATCTACCCGGGGCGCAACGATCACGGCTGGCTCGGGCTCTGGCTCTTTCTCACCTCGATGGTCGTCGTCGCCGCCGGCTGGACGGCCGCGACGCCTTTCACGCTGCGCCATCCGAGGGTCGTGCAGCGCGTCGGGCAGGCGATCGTCGGGCCGCTGCAGAACCTCTTCGAGCACCTCGATCCCAAGCCGGGCGAGTACACCGAAGCGGACATCAGCCCGTACTTCTGGCACAACGGCCAGTACCCCGACTCCGACGAATACAAGGCACTCTTCGACGGCCGCTTCGCGGACTACCGGCTGCGCATCGACGGCCTCGTCGACAATCCCGTCGAGCTCGACCTCGCGCAGCTGCGGGCCCTTCCCCATCACGAACAGATCACACAGCACTTCTGCATCCAGGGCTGGTCCGGGATCGCAAAATGGGGAGGTGTCTCGATGCAGACGATCATCGACATCGTCAAGCCGCAGCCCGAGGCGAAGTGGGTCGTCTTCTACTCCCTCGGCGAAGGAGCCGACAAAGGCGTCTACTACGACGCCCACCCGATCGAGCACATGAGCCACCACCTCACGATGCTCGCCTACGACATGAACGACCAGCCTCTGTCGTTCGGGCACGGCGCCCCGCTGCGGCTCCGAAACGAGATCGAGCTCGGCTTTAAACAGGTCAAATGGATCAAGGGGATCGAGTTCGTCGCCGGCTACTCCGAGCTCGGAAGCGGCTACGGCGGCTACAACCAAGATCACGAATTCTTCGGCTATCGACAGTCCATCTAAACCGGGCAGGGAGGGACCGCGATGAGGTGCTGGCATCTACCGACGCTCGAGCCGTCATCCGACAAGCGCACCGTCCGTGAGCCCGGCACGGACGCGCCGCGCGTCCCGTCGGAGGGCGCGCAGAAGCCGCGAGTCCTGTTCTCCTCACCCGAGTGCCGGCTCATCGCCCTCGACCTGAACGCTGGAAAAGAGCTACCCGACCACCACGTACGCGAACGTGCAGTCGTGCAAGTGGTCTCCGGTCGCGTGGCGATCGAAGCCTTGGGCGAGACGGTCGAATGCGACCCAGGAACCGTTGTGACGTTCGACCCAGGCGAGCTCCACGCGATTCGCGGCGTCAAGGACGCGCGTCTGCTCTTGGTGCTCGCCCCGTGGCCGGCAGCTGGTCACAATTCGGCGGCGGAAGAACCACACGCTCAGCATCTGCCCGCGAACGCATCCAGCGAGCCGATCATAGGGCCACCTTCCGACGGCGAGACGTCAAGGGAAGACTGAGAAATCGCCACGCCGGCGGAAGCCGGTCGCAATGACGCATCGACCCCTTCTCGAAAGAGAAGCGCTCGGGTTCTGTTGCCGAGCGGTCGAGCCGGGAGGCTCGCGCTACACTTTTGTGTGCGGCGCTCTATCGAAAGCGGCGTCGTCTGCTAGGCGGTGGTCGCAAGATGTCGGCGCCGCGAGAGCCCTCCTCAGAAGAGCAGGTCAGGGCAGCCAGTCGGGCCGACCGTTGTGGTCGGCAACGACCGATCGCGCTGAGGAGGACCACCGGTGGACATATTCGCGACCGAGTTGCCCAAGGCGTGCAACGGCTGTAAAGACCCGCGCAGCGCGGGCGCCGTGTGACGCGCCGCCCGTCATTGCAGCTGCTTCGTTACGCGATGCCGCTGCTCTTCCTCGGCCTGCTCGTCTTCGAGTTCACGGTCGCGCACAGGAGCTCGACGGCACACGCGACCAGGGCCGCCGACCTCTCGCAGTTGATCACACGCGTGGAAACGACGCCTCGTTCGATCAGCCGGGTCGTCTTCAATCCCGGCTCGCTGCAAGTGTCGGCGACGCTCGCCAGTGGAAACGTGTTGCAGGCGAACTACCCGAGTGACCAGTCGGCGCTCGCCCTGCAGACGCTGCTCCAGCGGCAGAAGGTCGACTTCGCCGCCAAGCCGCCGAGCCACGGTTCCGTTCTGACGTCGATCCTCGTCTCATTGCTGCCGATCCTGTTGCTCGCGGCGCTCTGGATCTTCGTGATGCGGCGAATGCGGGGCGGCGCCGGCGGCCTCGGCCAGATCATGAGCTTCGGCAAGCACAAAGCGACACGGCTCGCGCCCGATCTGCCGAAGGTCGGCTTCAAGGACGTGGCCGGTGTCGACGAGGCAGTAGAGGAACTCCAAGAGATCAAGGAGTTCCTCGCCGACCCGAGACGCTTCCAGGCACTCGGCGCCCGCATCCCCAAGGGCGTGCTGCTCTACGGACCGCCCGGCACCGGCAAGACGCTGCTCGCCCGCGCCGTCGCCGGCGAAGCCGGCGTGCCCTTCTTCTCGATCTCGGGTTCGGACTTCGTCGAGATGTTCGTCGGTGTCGGCGCGAGCAGGGTGCGCGACCTGTTCAAGGAGGCCAAGGAGGCCGCTCCCTGCATCGTCTTCGTCGACGAGCTCGATGCGGTCGGCCGCCATCGCGGCGCCGGCATCGGCGGCGGCAACGACGAGCGCGAGCAGACGCTGAACCAGCTGCTCGTCGAGATGGACGGCTTCACCGCCAGCCAGAACATCATCCTGATCGGCGCCACCAACCGGCCCGACGTCCTCGACCCGGCCCTGCTGCGCCCCGGCCGTTTCGACCGGCAGATCGTCGTCGACCGGCCCGACCGCCGCGGCCGCCGCGACATCCTGGCCGTACACGTCAAGGGCAAGCCTCTGGCACCGGGAATCGACCTCGACACGCTCGCGGCGGGCACGCCCGGCTTCACCGGCGCCGAGCTCTCCAACCTGATCAACGAGGCCGCGCTTCTCGCCGCCCGCCGCGGCCTGACGACGATCGGCCAGGCCGAGCTCGAGGAAGGAGTGATGCGGGTGATCGCCGGCCCGGAGAAGAAGACGCGCGTCTTCTCCGAGCTGGAGCGCAAGATCACCGCCTACCACGAGATGGGGCACGCTCTGGTCGGACACTTCCTCGAGCACACCGACCCCGTGCACAAGATCTCGATCGTCAGCCGCGGACAGGCGCTCGGTCTCACGGTCTCGCTCCCGACCGAAGACCGCTTCCTCACCTCCCGCTCGGCGCTGATGGACCAGCTCGCAATGATCCTCGGCGGCCGCGCCGCCGAAGAGCTCGTCTTCTCCGAGATCACCACCGGCGCCGCCAACGACCTCGAGCGCGCGACCGCGATGTCACGACAGATGATCACCCGCTTCGGCATGAGCGACAAGCTCGGCCCACGCGTCTTCGGCACCGACCCGCACCAGCCGTTCCTGGGCCGCGAGCTCGGAACGGAGCCCTCCTACTCCGAGGAGATGGCGCAAGAGATCGATGAGGAGATCTACCGCCTGATCGACGACGCACACCAGCGCGCCGCACAGGTGCTGCTCGACCACCAACAAGCACTACACGAGATCGCCGCGATCCTGATCGCGCACGAAACGATCGACAAGGGGCAATTCGAACGGCTCCTCGACGGCGAACCCGCGAGCAGCGTGCTTGCAGATGACGCAACACCCAAACCGGCAAGAAGCGCCACGGCGCGACCCGCGCGTACGCGCAAACCGAGACCGCGCCAGGCACCACTGGCAAAGCCCCTCCCCGGCACGGCCGTCGCGCACGCCGTCGACCCCGACGAGCTCGCCTCATGAGCGTCGCCGCCGAGCCGGTGCAGCATGGAATGCCACCGCTTTCGTGGACATCGCCATGCCGAGGGGATCGAACGTCAAGAAGCAGTACCCGTCCGAGTCACGATCATCCTCGCCGCGGCGGCACTCGGCTGGCTACCGGGAAGAGCCACCAGCGTTGTTTTCGGTCTACGCACGTGACGCCGATGTCCAACCTAGAGCGCCTCCCGGCGGGGCTTGTCGCCTAAGGCCTTCGAGCATGGCAGCGCGTTTCCGCTCGCACTCCATCGAGGTATTGGCGAAGCCGGCGTCTCTTCCGGAGCCACTGGTTGTGCTCGCGGCGGCGGCGGCACCGGTCGCGCTCGAGAGCCGGTATCGCCTGCTGCTCAAGTCGCTCGTGCGCCTTCGCCGGTCGCGCCGGGGCCGGTGGGGCCTCGGCCTGGGTTACGGGCTGGTCGCGGTCGCACTCGCCGTTCTTACCGCCCGCCACTTCGCCACTGCCGGCTGGCCGCTCAAGGGCGGACGCCCCGGTTTACTCGTCGCCGCCGGAACGCTTCTGGTTCTCGCCCAAGCGCTCAAGGCGCTTGGCTGGGGCAGACTGTTCGTCCGGGGCGTGCGTCCGAGTCCGTTTGCACTGGCGGCCGGGAACGGCGGTGCAGCTTTGATCGGGGTCATCCTTCCCGGCCGGTTCGACGACGCGATGCGCGTTGCCGTCGTTCGCCGCTACCCCGGTTGCCCTGCGGGCATCCGCGTGCTGTGCCTCTCACTGGTGATGCTCGGGCTGATCGACAGCGTCGCCCTGGCGCCGCTCGCGCTTGCGGCTGCGGTTCTGCCGGGCGTCGGCTGGGGTGTGCGTGCTGGGCTGGCGGTCGTCGCCGGCGCCGGCGTCATGGCCGCAGCTTTGATCCTCGCGCTACCGCGCCTGGCGGTTACGAACCGCTTCCTGCGCTTCCGGCTCGGCCGCTGGCTCGGTCCGCGCACTACCTCGCGACGGCTTGCGTCGGAGGCCTGGGCGCTCGTCTCGGCCTGCTGGCTCGTCCGCGCCGCGGCCTACTACCTGCTT
This sequence comes from Gaiellaceae bacterium, assembly GCA_036260475.1. GTDB lineage: Bacteria > Actinomycetota > Thermoleophilia > Gaiellales > Gaiellaceae > Palsa-739. The sequence continues at coordinate 17,845 of DATAMX010000213.1, forward strand.
CTCGGCGGCATCGGTGTCGGCTTCTCGGTTCCGCTGGCGCTGCTCTTTCTCTGCGCCGGAGCCGCAGCAGCAGCGCTCCCGATCGGGCCCGCAGGCGCGGCGACACAGATCGGAGCCGGCGCGGCGGCGCTGATCGCGGCCGGCACCAACACCTCCCAGGCGCTCGCGGCCGCGGTCGCCGTCGGCGCGCTTGGCGTTCTTACAGGCGTCGCTGTCCTTCTCTTCGCAATCGCCTGGCGTACCAGCCTCTCATTCGTGGCGGCTCGGGCTACGCCCTAGGCGTCCGAACTCGGCGACCTGTTTATTGAGAGGGCCGGAAATGCCGGCCCTCTCAATGCACGCGAGCTGAGGTCGAGCTACGAGACGGTGACGCCGTTGCTGCGCGCAACGACCTTGCCGTTGGTGATCTTCGGCGCGCTGGGAATCACGGTGCTGAAGTGCTCATCGTTGATCCACTTCGACACGAGCCTTCCCGACTCGTCGGCCTGGTCGGCCGTCTCGAAGAGACCGAGCGAGCTCAGGACTCCGTCGCCGGCCTCGATAAGGTAATAGCCCGCAAATCCGGGCAGCTTGCGAAGCTGCGGGACGAGCGTCTCGTTTACCTTGCCGACGACCTCGTTGGTGCGGGTCGCTTCGACACCCTCGTAACGACGAATGGTGGCATGCATGTGATGCTCCTTACGGTGTCCCACAGGGCAGAACGCTCGAACGAGCGCACTGCGGCGGTCAGGCCAGAGGTCACAGTCGGAGAGGAAAAAGCAAAGCCTCGGCGGCTTCAACAGCCAGAGCCAACGCGCTAAGTGCACCATAGCAGCGATCCTGATGGGCTACCGGACGATCCGCGGAGAACAGCAAGGGCGACGAGAGGTGTTCTGGCGGCAAGAAGTCGTTCGGCCCGGCTATGGTGGATGTGCGCGTAGACCTGGCGTGGAAGCCGCCGAGGCTCGATTGTTCCTCTCTCCGACTTGTCTGCTGGCCTGAGTGCATGAGGCGAACCCGTACGGGTGTCGCCGCGGTCCGAAGAGAAGGAGATTCAGGATGAGAGCCAAGCTCTTGCATCGAGCCGGCAGCATCGAAAAGGGTGCGACGGTCGAGGTCGGCGGTAAGAAAGGTGTGAACGAGCAGCGAGGCCCTGAGGACTGTGGCGGCGCGAGCACGATTTCTGCGCCGGTCTATGCCGTTACCGGCGAGGACGGCCAGACCGAGATCGTCGACACCCGGGACTTGAAGATCATCCGCTGACGAAAAGAGGGTCGCCGAGCCAGACGCAGCCACGGGTCGGCGCTCCCCGGCGAGCTTGACCGGCTGGCTCGTGTCCCTCGTCGCCACGCGCTCGGCCGCCCGCCTATTGCGTACTCACGCAAACCCGCGCGGATCGAGTGCCGGGTACCAAACGAGACGAAGATCGCCATAGGTTGTCGGTGATAGAGTGGCGTAGCAGTTGCTTTTCGCGTGGGCATAAGCGATTGCCCCGCGAGGAGTCGTCCCGCAGCAAATGGGTTGAGCGGTTCTATCCGCCGAGCAAATTCGGCGACCGACCTAGTGTTGTGGGGAGGACAAGATGTTGATTCGGGACAGCATTGCCGAATTTGGCGAGACGGCTGCTCGCGCCGGTAACGCGGCTGACCGTGAGTGGTCACCGAGCGCGATGGCTTCGGACCCGTCCGGCGAAGGCAGCCTCTTGCATGTGTGGTTCGACGGCAACCGCGAGGCGGTCGAGAACAACACGTTTTTCTCTCCCGCCGTCGGGGCCGGCGCGCTCAAGGTCATACCTGACCGCGAGGAGCGCCAATGGATGCATCACCGGTTAGGGAACCCTCTGGGTCGATGACGACTCGAGCTCAAGCTGCTGGGAGGGCTCCACTGGTCGAGTTCCGAGTTCGCGTCGAGGACACCAATAGCGCCCCAAGGCTTGTTGAACGGTTCCGGCGCGCGTTCGGGTCGGTCGTCGTCTCATTCGACCAGCAGTTGAACGAGGTCTGCGTGCAGGTGGAGCGAGAGTTCGAGCGAGCTCGCGTAATCGCGCTGGCCACGCTTGAAGCATGGCTGCACGAAGACGCGATCGGACCGGCAACGCTCCGATCCGGAGAGCACAGCTACGCGCTCAGCGGGCGGCAAAGACGGACCGAAGAACCGATTCCGTTGTTTCTTGAGCCCGAGCGAAACACCGGTACCGCTCAACCGAGACGACTCGATAAGTCGCGAATCTCGATGGGGTGTCCAACGAGGGGCTGAGTCCCGTCGCTCCCGTCCTTTGTCCAAGCCGTTCTGAGGCCCTAACGCAGGCTCGAACGGCGAGATCCACAAGCGGTTTGCAAGCGTTTTGCCCGCGGACACTGGCGCACGCAGTGCCCTCTACGCCGGAAGTCGGAGCGTCAGCCGCATGCGAGCCCGCGGCCACGCAGCGGGCATCGCCAGGCTGAGCTGGGAGGAAGCGACGGATGAGTCACAGTCGCACGTGCGACGGGGTCGTACCTACGTGTGGGATCTCGAGCGAGGTCTAGGAAGCTGACCGCGACTGCGAACA
>DATAMX010000017.1:0-10525 GCA_036260475.1 Gaiellaceae bacterium
AGAGGACCCGTGGCTTTCTCACGCGTGTGCAGCCTCTTCCAGCGCCCGCTCGAGCCGGGCGAAGACCTCGTCGCGATCGAAACCGCGCACCGAGCCCGCGGCCGCAGCGCGCAGCCGCTCGCGGAGTGGGTCGTCGTCGAAGAAGCGGCGGATGCTCTCTGCAAGTGCGTCTCTGTCCCCGGCGGGAACGAGGAGCCCGTTCTCGCCGTCGTGCACGATCTCTCCGACTCCGCCCACGCGCGTGGCGAGCAGCGGCGTCCCGACGGCCAGCGCCTCGACCACCGTGTGGGGGAAGTTCTCCCAGCTCGACGACAGCAACGCCGCGTCGGCGGCGCGGAAGAGCTCGAGCACCCGGTCTCGCGACTGCGCGCCGAGGAAGTGGACACGGTCGGAGACACCGAGCTCCGCCGCGCGGCGTTCGAGCGGCACCCTCCGGTCGCCGTCACCGGCGATGACGAGGGTCACGTCCTCGACCTCCGCGAGCGCGGCGAGTGCGACGTCGAGCGACTTCTGCGCCGACAGACGGCCGGCGAAGGCGAGCGTTCGGCCCTTCAGGTCGAAGGACTCGCGCAGCTCGTCTCGCGTGCGCAGGTCGGGAAGCGCGGGAAAGGGGTTCGGAAGAACGCTCACGCGCTCCGCCGGAATGCCCCAGGAGAGGACGAGGTCGCGCAGGTACGCGCTCGGGCAGAAGACGTGCGCCGCCCGCCGGAGCTCGACGTCGCGCGCGAGGCGCAGCGCGGCCGCGCGAAGACCGTGTGCGGATCGCTGGAACGCGTCGACGTCTCCCTCCACGATCCCGCGCCGCCGCGCCCGCTCGAAGGCGGGATCGGCGGTGAGCTTGACCACGTACGGGCGGGCGGCAGCGGTGGAACCGGCGCAGCTCCGTCCGAACATCCCGGTCGTGTAGACGACGTCGGCCTGCCGGGCGCGGCGGCAGACGAGCGCGGCCACGCGCGCGTGGATGAGGCCCTTCGGGATCGCCCGCGAGACCCAATGCACCCGATAGCCGGTGGGTGCGGGCGGCGCGGTCGCCGTCGTGACGACCTCGACTCCGTGACCGCGGCCGACGAGGTAGTCCGCCACCTCCGGGGCGTGACTCGCCGGGCCGCCGACGTCGGGCGGCCAAATGCCCGACACGACGAGAACGTTCACGTCGGGATCCCTGCGACCACCTCGGGCTCCAGCGGCACCGCCGCCGCGGGCGGCGGCTCCCGGCGAATGCGGGCGTAGAGGACCGCCCAGGCGATCGCGAACGCGACGCTCGCGACGAGAACCGCGGCAGCGGCACCGCTGGCGCCCCAGACCCAGCCGAATGGAAGCGCGAGCGGCAGCAACACGGCGGTCTCGATCCCGTGCGTCCAGATGCGCAGCTTCGGCCGACCGACCGTCACGGCGAACGATTTCGACCAGCCGACGACGAACTGCACGGCGCCCGCGATGACGATGATGCGGGCGGCGTTGACGGCGCCGAGATTCTTCGACAGGAAGAGCAGGCGCACGATCTGCGGCATGAACACGAGCAGCGGCGGCAGCAGCACGACCACGCCGAGCGTCGCGAGCAGCGTGTACCGGCGAACGCCGGCAAAGACGCGATCGGCGCGGCCGTTCTCCCAGTCTCTCGTCTGGTCGGCGAGCAGGACGAGCCGGATGGGTGCGGACACGGCGTTGAACCCGGTCTGCGGGGATTGAGCGACGCGGAAGAAGCCCACCTGGCTCGCCGTCGAGACCATGCCGAGGAGCATCGGAGTGAGCGTTCCGCGCAGGGAAACGACACCGGTCGCACCGCTCGACTGCAGGATAAAGTGCACGAGCTCACGCCGGTCGTCGCCCAGCTGACGCGGCTCGCGCCGTGGGAAGCGACGGAACGCGAGCGCGCCGGCCATCCCCACCGCCGCACTCGCGACGACCTGTGCGAGCACGATGGCGGCGACCGTCCACGAGAGCCCGAAATGGGAGCCGACCGCGACGGCCGCGAGTCGAAGCGCCATCGAGAGCGCGAGAAAGCCACCGCGCAGGTCGTACCGTCCCCGCAGCATGAGCGACACGGCCGCCATCCCCTCGGGCGCCTGCGCGAGCGGCAGGAGCGCCGACAGCAGCAGCGGCGTCTGCAGCTCGTGGTGGTGGAAGACGGTCCCCGCACCGAATGCGAGCCCGACGAGCGCGCCGCCGGCGAGCCCGGCGCCGAGCGCCTTGAACAGGAACGTGCTGCGGAAGAGACGCCGCAAGCGGCCCCAATCCTCGCGGGCGATGTAGCGAAAGCCGAACTTGATCAGCGCCTCCTCGATCGTGAGGTCGAGCAGCGTCTGGAAGAACCCCGCAGAGGAGATGACGAGCGTGTAGAGACCCAGGACGGCCGTCGAGAAGACGCGGGCCGCGACGAGTGTGGCGAGGAAGCCGAGAGCGATCGAGGCGTACGTGCCTACCGCAGCGCCGGCGCGGCGTCGGAGGACGGAGCCTTCCATCTGGGCGCCAGTGTAGTGAGGGGCTCGCACGGCCCCGACTACACTCGCCTCGTGCGCCCCCCCGCCGCAGCCGTGCCGCGAGGACAGCTGCTCGTGCTCCCTCGCGACGTCTCCGCGGGCGCGGCCGTCCTCGCGTTGACGCTGCCCATCGTCTTCCTGCACGTGCGGTTCCAGCCGTCGGTCGCGCTCGGGCCGGCGACCTTCAAGCTCTCCGACGCGCTCGTCCTCCTCACGGCGCTCGGCGCGGCGGCCGCCGTCGTTCGCCGCGGTCTCGCCCCCCTTCGCCCCGGAATCCCCGTGTGGGCGACGGGCGTCGCGCTCTTCCTCTGGATCGGCGCCGCCGTCTTCTACCCGCTGCTGTCCTCGCGCGCGTACCCATGGCATACGCATCTCGTCACCGCGGGCGAGTTCGCCGAGTACGCGCTGCTCGCGCCCGCGGTCCCCCTCCTCATCCGGCGCCGCGCGGACGCGTTGCTCACGCTCGGCACCCTCGTCGGCTGGTCGGTCGTCACGACCGTCGTCGGCGTGCTGCAGTGGAGCGGCTGGAACATCGCGGCTGGATGGGGACAGGGGCACCGCGAGCCGTCGCTGCTCGGCACGCAGGACTTCGCCGCCTTCTCCGGCATGATCCTCGGCCTCGGCATCGTGGCCCTGCTGTGGGGCGTACGCGACCGACTGCGCATCGCGGCCTGGATCGCGGTCGTCAGCGGGCTGATCGGCTTCGTCCTCGGCGGGGCGACGTCCGGCGTCGTAGGCCTCGTTCCCGCGGTTGCGATCGCGTTGGTCGTCGCCGCCCGGCGCGGGCTCGCGCGGCGTGCGGCGCTCGCCGGGGCCGTGGTCGCGACCGCGCTCGCCTCGCTCGGCGTCGTCGTCTACCGCTCGGGAGACTTCGGGCAGTTCTTCAGCTTCCTCGGCGTCAAGCAGGCGAGCTCCGCGGCGACCACGCACATCGAGACATATCCGCAGCACACGCTGCTCGCCTACATCGGGCTGCGCATCTGGCTGCATCACCCGATCGCCGGCGCGGGCTTCGAAGCGTCGAAGGACTACTCCACCTTCGGGCGCGAGCTGCCGGCGGCGCACGCCCGCTTCCCGCACGTGGCGCCGAGGTCCTTTCCGAGCCCGACGCGCATCTACGGCGTGCAGGACATGTACGTCCAGGCGCTCGCGGACCTCGGTATCGTCGGCCTGCTCCTGCTGCTCGCGCTGTTCGGAGCGGGCATCGTGCCGGCGCTCTCGACCGCATTGCGCGGGCCACCCGGCGACGGCTTCGCTGCGCTCCTCGGCGTCGTCTGGCTCGTCCTCTCGCTCGGGCTCTTGACCGCCCAGGGCATCATCGCCGGCATCCCACTCGACGCGGTCATGTGGCTCGGGTTCGGCGCGGCCGTCACGCGACCGAGAGCGTGGCCGGACTGATGGCGAAGGTACTCGTCACCGGAGGGGCGGGCTTCATCGGCTCGAACGTCGTCCGAGACCTGATCGAGCGCGGCGACTCGGTGCGCGTGCTCGACAACTTCTCCACGGGGAACCGCGCGAATCTCGAAGGGCTCGACGTCGAGATCGTCGAGGGCGAGCTACGCAGCTACGAGCGCGTGCACAACGCCGTTCGCGGGACGGAGGTCGTCTACCACCTCGGCGCGCTCGGGTCGGTCCCGCGGTCGGTGCAGGACCCGCTGACCTCGAGCGCGGTCAACGTCGAGGGAACGCTGAACGTCCTGCTCGCGGCGCGCGACGAGGGCGTCCGGCGCGTCGTCTTCTCGTCGTCCTCGTCGGTCTACGGTGCGAAGAGCGAGCGCCCTGTCGACGAGTCGCTTCCCGCCGACCCGATCTCTCCCTACGGGGTCGCGAAGCTCGCGGCTGAGCGCTATTGCGTCAGCTTCAGCCGCGTCTACGAGTCCTTCGAGACGGTCGTGCTCCGGTACTTCAACGTCTTCGGACCGCGACAGAGCCCGTTCTCTCAATATGCGGCGATGGTGCCGCTCTTCATCACCGCCATCGCGGCAGGCAAGCCGGTCACCGTGTACGGCGACGGCGAGCAGTCGCGCGACTTCACCTACGTCGCGAATGTCGTCGACGCGACGCTGCGCGCTGCGCATGCGAGCGGCGCGAGCGGCCGCATCTTCAATGTCGCCGCCGGCTCGACCGCAAGCGTGAATGCCGTCGCCGAGGCGATCGGCCGCATTCTCGACAAGCCCGTGCAGCGGAACTTCGCGCCGCCGCGCCCCGGCGACATTCGCGACTCGTGGGCCGACGTCAGCGCGGCGAGGGACATCCTGGGCTATACGCCGTCGGTCGACCTCGAGCAGGGTCTGCGGCGCACCATCGAGCATCTTGGCGTCTAAGAGGCTCTCACATGATGACGTTCGTCGATCCGGGCGACACAATCGCTCATCGTGTGAGAGCCTCTAACCCACCGGTCAAGGTCCTGCGCGTCATCGCGCGGCTGAACGTCGGCGGCCCGGCGCTGCACGTCGCGTACCTGACGGCGGGGCTCGCGGAGCGCGGATACGACACGACGCTCGTGGCCGGAACGATCGCCCGCGGTGAGGAGTCGATGGCATTCGTCGCCGACGCGCACAACGTGCACATCGAGACGCTGAGCGAGCTGCACCGGGAGATCTCCCCGATCCGCGACCTGCGCGCAATCCTGCGGCTCGCGCGGCTGATCCGTCGCGAGCGCCCGGCGATCCTGCACACGCATACGGCCAAGGCGGGCGCCGTGGGGCGGATCGCGGCGCTGCTGGCGGGCGACGCCCGGCCGCCGATCGTCGTGCACACGTTCCACGGGCACGTGCTGCGCGGGTACTTCGGCCGCACCATGACCTTCGGCTTCCGCACACTCGAGCGCTGGCTCGCGCGCACGACGACGTCGCTCGTGGCCGTCAGCCCGGAGGTTCGGGACGACCTCGTCGCGCTCCGCGTTGCGCCCGCGTCGAAGTTCACGGTCGTCCGTCTGGGGATCGACCTCGCGCATCGCATCGCAAGCGACGACGCTCAGCGCCGCGAGACACGCCGCCAGATGGGGCTGCGCGACGACGCGTTCGTCGTCGGCTGGGTAGGCCGGATGACAGCCGTGAAGAACACCGACAGCCTCGTGCGCGCGCTACAGGCGCTCGTCCACCTCGGCGTCGACGCGCGGCTGCTCCTCGTCGGCGACGGCCCCGACCGCGACCACCTCGAACGGTACGCGCACGAGCTCGGCGTGATGAAGCGCTGTCTCTTCCTGGGGTACCAGGAGGACGTTGCGCGCTTCTACGACGCCATCGACGCGCTCGTCCTCCCGTCGGTGAACGAGGGAACGCCGGTGAGCGTGATCGAGGCGCTCGCCGCCGAGCGGCCGGCCGTCGCGACACGCGTCGGCGGCACGCCCGACATCATTCGCGACGGCATCGACGGCTTTCTCGTCGACCCGGCCGACCCCGACGACCTCGCGGAGAGGCTCGCAGAGCTTGCGCGCGACGCGCCGCGCCGCGCCGCGATGGGTGCCGCAGGACGCGCACGCGTCCTCGAACGCTATGCCGTGAGCCGGCTGATCGACGACATCGACCGCCTCTACCGCGAGCTGCTCGCGGAGCGCGGCGTTGCCTAGCCTCTAGGCACCTTCACGAAAGCATTCCAGGCCGGCTTCTTCTTGCCGCCCGCCGTCTCGAACCCGGACTGCCAGCCGCCGAGGCTCGAATCGTCCTTGATGAGGAACCAGAGCATCATGTCGATGCGCGGATTCTTCCGTGCGATCGCGTATGCCTGCGTGAGCCACTTCGCCTGCGTCGCCCAGCTGACGCCGAAGTTCCTGTCGGGCGGATTCGTCTGGTAGCCGTACTCGGTGATCCAGAGGTGCTTCGGCCCATAAAGCTGGGTCAGCTTGGCGATGAGGGTGTTGATGTTGCCGAGCTGGATCCGGCGCTTCGCCTTGCCCGTCGGAACGAACGTCGGCGCCTCCTTCGGGGCCGCGTAATACGGATGGTGCGCGTACTCGTCGAAGGTCTTCATGCCCGCGGCGTGAGCGGCGACGAGGAACGAGATCGGGTCCACCGATGCGCGCGCGGTGCCCGGCGCGTCGTTGCCCTTCGGCGCGGTGACGCCGCACGCGACCTGCTCACCGGGAACCGGATGGTTGACCGCGATCACGTCCGAGTGGATGGCGCTGTAGATCGCGTTGCAGATCTTCGCGTAGTCGATTGCGCTCTGGATGATCCATTTCCCGCCCGACTTCACGTACTGGGGGCTCAGGTAGACGGGATTGTTCGGCTCGTTCCACGCCGTCCACAACGTCACGGCCGGCAGCGGCGACGTCGGTGGCGCGAGACTGGGCTGTTGCTGCCATGCAGGCGGCACGAAGTAGCCGCTGTAACGCTGCGCAGCGGCAAACGCGAATGCGTGCAGATCGTTGTAGTCGGTCGGGGCGTGGTTGCGGCCCGCGCCGCCGTTCGCCCACGCCGGCGTGTCCACGATCGAGAACATCACCTGGATGTGGTACGTCGCCGCGTAGCGCACGAGCCGGTCGTACAGCGACCAGTTGTACGCCGGATCGCTGGGGTCGGTCGTGTCGGTCGGTCGTGCGCCGCGCGACACCGCCCAAGGCGTGCCGCCCCAGTACAGGTTGACGCGCAGGACCTGCGCCTTGAGCGCCTTCAGCGCCTGGAAACCGGCGACCGGGTTCCCGTACAGCGTGTCCGCCTCGTCGTTGATGCCGACGATCAGATGGCTCGACTTCGAGGCTGCATGCTTCTTCGGCGACGCGGTGGCTGCCGAGACGGCGAGGCCGGCGGCGGCGAGGACGAGAACGGCAATCGCGGCAAGACGCTTAGACACTGAGTGACTCCCGTTGGGTCGCTTCCAGGACGCGCCGTAGGCCTTCCTCGAGGCCGACCTGCGGCTCCCAGCCCAGCAGCTGCCGGGCTCGGGTGATGTCGGGCTGGCGCACTTGCGGATCGTCGACCGGCAGCGCCTCGAAGACGATCTCGCTCTTCGCGCCGGTGACTCGTACAACGGTCTCGGCCAGCTCGAGCAACGTGAGCTCCTGCGGGTTGCCGATGTTCACGGGCAGGTGCTCGCCGCTCTCGGCGAGCAGGACGAGCCCGCGGACCAGGTCGTCGACGTAACAAAAGCTTCGCGTCTGCGAGCCGTCGCCGAAAACGGTGAGCGGCTCGTTCGCCTGCGCCTGGCGCAGGAACGTCGGGATCGCGCGCCCGTCGTTCGGCCGCATGCGCTTCCCGTACGTGTTGAAGATGCGCACGATGCACGTGTCCACGCCCTGCTGGCGGTGGTATGCCATCGTCAACGCCTCGGCGTAACGCTTCGCCTCGTCGTACACGCCCCTCGGGCCGATCGGGTTCACGTTGCCCCAGTACGTCTCCGGCTGCGGATGGATGGCGGGATCTCCGTAAACCTCGCTCGTCGACGCGAGCAGGAAGCGCGCGCGCTTCCACTTTGCGAGACCGAGCGCGTTGTGCGTCCCGTACGACCCGACCTTCAGCGTCTGCAACGGCAGACGCAGGTAGTCGATCGGGCTCGCGGGGCTTGCGAGATGGAAGACGAGATCGACGTCCTCCTCCACCGCGAGATGCTCGGTGACGTCGTGGTTCATGAACGCGAACGAGTCCCCGCGGAGGTGCTCGACGTTCTGGAGCGACCCCGTCTCGAGGTTGTCCACGCAGATCACCCGGAGGCCCTTCGCCACCAGGTGATCGCATAGGTGAGAGCCGAGGAAGCCTGCGCCCCCCGTCACGACCGCCGTTGCCATCGGGTCGATGCTAGCGCCGTTGTCGGCGGACGCCCGGGACTTAACGAAGGATTTACCGCTCGATAGGCTGCCCGCATGCGCTGGTGGAGCGCGATCGGCCTTCTCGTCGCCCTGCGACTGGCGATTCCGCTCGCTGCATACGCGGACCGCGGATCGAAGCTGCCGGGGATCCCCACCTTCGTACGACCGGACGCCTACGGCGGGCTCTCGGGGGACGCGACGGGCTTCTACGCCGGCGCGCGTGAGTTCATGGCGGTGTGGGGGCGCATGCCGCGCGCGCTCTTCGCGCTCGACGCGCTGTTCGTGCTTGCTGCCGCGAGCGCGATCGTCCTGCTCTGGCGTCGGAGGCCCGACCGTCGCGCGTGGCTCGTGCCCGCGACGCTCTTCGCCGTCGCCCTCGCCCTCTGCGCCGGCATCCACTACATGAAGCCCACAGGCGCGGCCGTCATCGGCTGGCCGCTCGTCTGGTCGGTGCCGATGCTCCCGTACCGCGTGCTCGGCTCCCTCGGGCCGGGCGCCGCGTGGGACATCGGAACGGCGCTGTCGCTGCTGTTCGTCGCGCTCACGGTCGTCGCGGTCGCCTACCTCGGCCGCAACGCGACCGGGCGCGAGTGGATCGGGATCGCCGCGGCGGCGTTCTGGACGGCGTGGCCCGTGCTCGTCGGCCTAATCGCCGGCCATCGCGCCTGGGCCAACAACCAGTGGGACATCGACGTCGGCCTGCACAACTACGACGAGCCGCTCTCGACGCTCCTCGTCACGGCCGCCGCCGCGCTTCTCCTGTCACCGCGCCTGACGCCCATGCGGCTGGCGCTCGCGGGCTGCGCGCTCAGCCTCGCGACGTCGGTGAAGGTGTCGAATGCGTTGATCGCCGGGCTCGTGCTCGTGATCGTCGCCGTGCGTCACCGCCGAGCGGCGCTGCCGTATCTCGCCGGAGCGCTCGCGTTCGCACCGGTCGTGCTCGTCTACTGGCCGAAGTCGTATCCGAAGCTGTACCACAACGCGAACAGCTGGCCGCACGACGCGTTCGACGTGCACCATGTCGTGTCGAGCTGGACGCACTCGTCGATCTTCACGCCGCACACGCTCGCGATCGTCGTGCCGCTGGCGGTGATCGGCGCGTTCGGCGTGAGGCGGCCGTGGACGCTCGCGCTCGTGCTCGCGTTCCTGCTCGTCAATCCGGTCTTCTACAGCTTCTTCGCCAACACGGCCGAGCACCCGCGGTTCCTCTATGCGGGGCTCCCCGAGCTGTTCACGCTCTGGGCGGCGGGGCTCGCCGTGCTGGGCGCACGCGCACGGCGCGCAACCGTCGCCGCCGTGAGCACGTAGAGAAGCACGAGCGCGAGGTTGCGCGCCAGCACAGCCCAGACGATCGGCCTCCCGGCCGTCACCTCGTGGTAGCGGCCCTGCGACCACACCTGGGTCAGACCGACTGCCAATCCGAGCAGCACGAGTCGCCACGAGCGCAAGGCGAGCGGAACGAGAGCCGCGATCCATACGACGTACTGGGGCGAGAGGACCTTGCCGAGGGCGAGGAACGCGAGCACCGAGGCTGCAGCGGCGGCGAAGAGCGTGCTGTCGTCACGCGGCCCGCGTGCGAAGGCGGCCCACACCGCGACGATCGCCGCCAGCTCGACGGCGGTCGTCAGGACGCCGATCGCCGACGCAGTTCCTCCGGAGAGGTTCTGCGATCCGTACGTCGACACGACGTGTGGGGTATACGCACCGAGTCGGTGGAGCGCGAGCAGGAGCGATGCGCCGAGCGATTCGACCTGCAGCGGCCGACGGAACTGGACTTCGAGGCTGTAGCGGACGCCGCCCGGACCGAGCGCCGCGAATGGAAGCACGATCGCGGCGAGGACCGCCGCGAAGATCGCGGCCGCGATCTTGGCCTCCCGCCGGCCGGCCCGCCGGTCGACGACGAGGAGGAACATCGGCAGGAGGACGAGCGGGTACTCCTTGGCCGCGACCGCCACGGCGAGCAGAGCGAGCGCGATCCGATGGCGCCGGGCGACGATCGCGGCCAGCGCGGCGGCCGTCAGCGCCGCCGGCCAGAAGTCGAAGCGCGTGAACGTCACCTGTCCGAGCAGCGCAGGGGTCAGGCCGATGAGGGCGGCGCGCCAACGGTCCGTCCTCAACGTGACCGCGGCGAAGACGATGCAGCACGCCGCGAGCAGCCACTGCAGCGCCTTCGACCACAAGGTGAAGCTCGCGCCCGGGAGCACGGCCGGAAGCACGAACGCGGGCAGCGCACCGGGCGGGTACTCCTCGAAGAAGTCGCGGTACGGAAGCCTCCCGTGCCGCATGTTCTCGCCGTACG
>DATAMX010000047.1:0-17769 GCA_036260475.1 Gaiellaceae bacterium
TCGGTGGTGCACCCGCCGCCGAGCGCGACGATCGTGCCGCGCCGGTCGAGCCGGAGCTCCTGCCAGAGCCGGTCGAGCGTGACGAGTGTCTTCGCCTCTTCCCCGGCGGGGAGCTCGTGCGTCTCGCTGAGGCGCGACCCGAGCGCGAGCTGCGCGTCCATGCCGTGGATGCCGGCGACGTGCGCGTCCGAGACGAGCCCGACCGGGCCGTCGCCGGGGACGAGCTCGCCGAGCTTCTGCACGCCTCCGCGCTCGACGTGGACGCCTGCGGCGGCCAGCGCCACGTCGTGCAGGTCGCGGGCGACCACGTCGGCGACCTCTGCATAGAGTGGGCGCCGTTCGTCGTACAGGCGGCGAAACGTCGCCTCGTCCTGCGCGAGCGGACGGTCGCTTCCGCGCACGCGCTCCCAGCACGTGTCGACGTCGACGTCGAGCCAGACGGTGACGGCGTCGTCGAGTGCGTCGCGCACGGCAGGCCTCGTGACGGCACCCCCACCGAGCGCGAGCACGATCGCCTGCTCCTCGTGCGCCCGGAACGCCGCCTCCCCGTCGTCGCGGAAGATGTCCGCGATCGGCTTCCCGGCGGCTGCCTCGATCAGGTCGTCCGTGTCGATGCCGCCGACGGCGCGGGCGGCTGTCGTCTTGCCGGCGCCCATGAAGCCGACGAGTGCAACCTTCTTCAGCTGATTCGCTCCGTGTACGCCTGCCATGCGGCGATGAAGTCGCCGAGTGCGTCTCCGCCGAACTTCTCCCGTGCCGCGCGCGCGAGCTCCCACGCGACCGCGGCCTCGGCGACGACGGCGAGCGCTTCGACCGCCGAGACATCGCTGCGCTCGACGAGCGCGTTCGCCGCCTCGCCGCTCTGCAGGTCGACCGAGGCGAGCGGCTTCATCAGCGTCGGAAGCGGCTTCATGCCGGCGCGGACGACGATCTCCTCCCCGTTCGACATCCCGCCCTCGATGCCGCCTGCGCGATTGGACATGCGCCGCTTGTGGGTATCGATCTCGTCGTGCGCCTCCGATCCGCGCAGCTCTGCGAGCGCGAAGCCGTCGCCGATCTCGACGCCCTTCACCGCCTGGATCCCCATGACAGCGGCGGCGAGGCGCGCGTCGAGCCGGTCCTCCTTGCGCGCGTACGACCCGAGGCCGGGCGGCACGCCGGTCGCGCGCACCTCGACGATCCCGCCCAGCGTGTCCTGGTCCTTGCGCGCGGCATCGATCGCAGCCTCGTCGACGTCGGTCGACCCGTGCACGCCGATCCCGACGTGGGCGAGCAGCGCCTTCGCGACCGCGCCCGCGGCGACGTGTACGGCGGTGTGACGGGCCGATGCACGTTCGAGCGCATCGCGCACGTCGCCGAGCCCGTATTTCTGTACACCCGCAAGATCGGCGTGGCCCGGCCGCGGGAGGGTCACGGCCTTCGTCCCCTTCCCCTGCGGCTCGCCCTCGGGCGGCCAGGGGCTCATCCCCCACGTCCAGTTCTTGTGGTCGCGATTCCGGACGACGAGCGCGAGCGGCGTCCCGAGCGTGCGTCCGTGCCGCAGGCCTGCGAGCACCTCGACCTCGTCCGTCTCGATCTGCTGTCGGGGCGAGCGGCCGTACCCCTGCTGGCGGCGACGCAGGTCGGCGTCGATCGCCTCCTTGTCGAGGGCGAGGCCGGCGGGCAGCCCGGAGAGGATCGCGACGAGTGCAGGACCGTGCGACTCCCCTGCGGATGCGAGCTCGAGGTTCACTCGGGCAAGCCTAGAGCGCGCCGCATGACGGCAACGGGCGCGGGCACGCCGGTCCACAGCTCGAACGCGGCCGTGCCCTGCGCGGCGAGCACCTCGAGGCCGTCGAGCACGCGCGCACCCGAGGCGGCCGCAGCCTCCGCCGTCGCCGTGCGCGGATACGGGAGGTCGATGAGCGTCTGCCCCGGCCCGAGCTCGGCGAGGACATCGTCGCGCACGGAGGTCGCGTGGATGACGAGGTCGGCATCCGAGACGTCCGGCGGCCACTCGCCCTTGCGTGAGAAGACGCGCGCCCGCGGCAGCGCATGCTTGAAGGCAGCCGCCGCACCGCCGTCGCCGATGACCGCCGGCCGGTCGAACTCGAGCCCTTCCAGGATGGCGGCGTCGGTGGAGTATCCGGCCATGCCGACGAGCGTGTTCACCGACGGCAGGTCGGAGCCCACGATCCTCGCCACCGCAGCCTTGTGCGGGGCGGTGACGTTCGCCCCCGCGAAGCCGAGCGCGGCGAGCCCGCGAACGGCATCCTCCAGGTGCTCGGGCGGGACGTCGAGCGCGACGTAGGCCCAGTCGAGACCGCGCGCCGCGAACGCGGCGTTCTGCATCCGCGGCGAGAGCGAATGCTCGACCGGATGGCCGAGCAACGCCACGTACCTAGTAGCCGTAGAGATGCTCGTGGTTGACGAAGTCGCTGTAGTTGGAGGTGAAGTAGTGATGGCGCTTGTCCGGCTTCCGCACGAAGTACAGGTAGTCGACGTGCGCAGGATTGGCCGCCGCCTCGATGGAGGCTAGCCCCGGGTTCGCGATCGGCGTGGGCGGCAGCCCGAGGAACTTGCGCGTGTTGTACGGGTTGTCGCTCTCCAGCTCGGACTGCAGCAAGGGCTTCGTGCCGGGGACGTGCAGCCCGTAGCGGATGGTGGCGTCGATGCCGAGCGGCATGTGCGCGTGCAGCCGGTTGTAGATGACGGCGGCGACGAGCTTGCGCTCGCTGGGGACGACAGCCTCCCGCTCGACCATCGACGCGATCTTGAGGACGTCGTACGGCGTCAGGTTCTTCGAGCGCGCGTACGAGAGATCGACGTTCTGCCACTCGCTCCGGAATGCCTGCAGCTGCGCATGGACGAGCGCCGCCGAGGTCGTCTTGCGGTCGAAGAAGTACGTGGACGGGAAGAGGAAGCCTTCGAGCGGCAGCTTCTTCGGCCCGAATCCCGGAATCCTCCGCGGCTGCGACGCGGCGAGGTATCCCTTCGCCGAGATCCTCGGACGCACGTGGCGCTCGTGGTGTGCGATCTTCGCCACCGCCTGCACGCGCTCGGCCATCTGCGTTCGCGTGAAGCCCTCGGGGAAGACGACGCGGAACTGGTGGAGCTGACGCGGCGCCGTCGTCGTCGTCGGCCGGTGCGACGCACCGCAGCCGGCGACGAGCGCGACCGCTACGAGCGCCGCGAGGAGCCGGACCACTCGAGATAGCTGGAGAGGAGGTGAGCGGCGGCGCGTGCGTCCTCGGACGACGCCGACGAGGTCTGCTGCGCGAGATCGGTCGTGAAACGCTCGTCGAAGAGCACCACCGGGACCTCGACGGCCGCCCGCAGCGCCTTGGCGAACCGCTCCGCCGCCTTCGCCTGCTCCCCGCGCTCGCCGCGCAGGGTCAACGGGTGGCCCACGACGACCTCGTCGACGGCCTGCTCGCGCGCGAGCCGCACGACCTCGGCCAGGCCGGCCTCGCCCGCCGCGCGCTCGACGACGCCGAGCGGCCGCGCGACGATGCCGGTCGGATCGGACACTGCGACGCCCGTTCGCGCCGAACCGAAGTCGAGCGCCATGATCTTCACGAAATCGCTTTCTTCGCGGCCGCGAACGCATTCGGGATCTCGCCGGGGACGTTCCCGCCGGCCTGCGCCATCGTCGGCTTCCCGCCTCCGCGCCCGCCGACGATCTGCCCCATCTCGTTCGCGAGCGCGGACGCGTCGACGCCGACGCTCTCGGAGACGTTCACGACGATGTGGACGCGACCGTCGGCGACGGACGCGACGATCGCGCCGTCGGCCTTCTCCTGCTGGCGGATGCGGTCGGAGAGGTCGCGCAGCGGTCCCGGCTGCAGATCGGCGGCCTCGGCGAAGACCACGCCGTCGACGCGCTCGTCGATCGTGTACGCCGCCTGCGCCTGCGACTTCGGCTTCTCCTTCCGCACGCGTGCGACCTCGGCGCGCAGCTCGTCCGCCTCGCGCGCCCGCTCGTGCAGGAGCGCGAACGCCTCGCCGGCCGTCACGGCCTCGATCCGGCGCGCGCCTGCGCCCACGGAGCTCTCGTTGAGGATGACGAACGGCCCGATCTCCGCCGTCGAGCGCACGTGCGTCCCTCCGCACAGCTCCACCGACCAGCCGTCGATGTCCACCACGCGCACGATGTCGCCGTACTTCTCGCCGAAGAGCATCATCGCGCCGAGCTTGCGCGCCTCGTCGATCGGCGTCTCGTAGATCCGCACAGGCAGGTTCGCAAACACGCGCTCGTTCACGCGGCGCTCGACTTCGGTCCTCTCCTCTGGGCTGAGCGCCTGCGGGTGCGTGAAATCGAAGCGGAGCTTGTCGGGCCGCACGGCCGACCCCGCCTGCTTGACGTGCTCGCCGAGCACCTCGCGCAGGCACTCGTGCAGGACGTGCGTCGCGGTGTGGTTCGCCATCGTCGGGAAGCGGACGCTCCACGGAACCGTGGCCGTGACGCGATCGCCCTCGGCAAAGCCTTCGCCGCGGAACACGAGCTCCTGGTCGCCGTCGAGTCGAATGAGCTCCACGAGCTCCGCGACGGTGCCGTCGTCCTTGGCGATCGTCCCCAGGTCCGACACCTGGCCACCGCCGGCGGGATAGAACGGCGACCGCTCGAGCTTCGCCTGGAACAGCCCGTCCCCGAGATCGGCGTACGCGACGATCGCGGTCGGCACCTCGGTGCGTTCGTAGCCGACGAACTCGGTGCGCGGCGCGCCGGGGAAACGCACGTCGACGCTGACGCCGCTCGTGCGCCGCGAGATCTCACGGTGCTCCTCGAACAGCTTCGTATACTCCTCGTCGTTCACGCCGAGGCCGCGCTCGCGCGCGAGCTCCTGTGTCAGCTCGATCGGGAAGCCGTACGTCGCCTGCAGCGTGAACGCATCGTCGCCGGTTATATGCCCGCGCGCCGCCGCCTCCTCGAAGATCTTCATCCCACGCTCGAGTGTCTCCCCGAAGCGCTCCTCCTCGGCCGTCAGCACCTGCTGGATCTCGCCGCGATGCTCGGCGAGCTCCGGATACGCGCTGCCCATCTGCTCGATCACGGCGTCGGCGAGCCCGGCGAGGAACGGCGGTTGCATGCCGATGCGCTGCCCGTGTTGTGCGGCGCGGCGGATGACGCGACGCAGGACGTAGCCGCGGCCCTCGTTCGACGGCGTCACGCCGTCGGACACGAGGAACGTCATCCCGCGCCCGTGGTCCGCGAGCACGCGATGCGCTTTCGTCGCGTCGACCGAGTCGCCGTATGCGATTCCCGACTCGGCCGCGATCCAGCGCATGATCGTCTGGTAGCCGTCGGTGTCGTAGACGGACTCGACCTGCTGCACGATCTGCGCGGTGCGCTCGAGCCCCATGCCGGTATCGACGTTCTGCGCCGGCAGCGGCGTGAGCGTCCCGTCCGCGTGCTGTTCGTACGCCATGAAGACGAGGTTCCAGAACTCGAGGAAGCGCGCGCACCGCGTGCATCCCGGTGCGCAGTCGGCTTCGCCGCAGCCGGCCTCGACGCCCCAGTCCCAGTAGATCTCCGAGTCGGGCCCGCACGGCCCCGGCCCCCCGACCGACCAGAAGTTCTCCGACGACGGCAGCGGGACGATCCGCTCCGGCGGGATGCCGATGGCCTCCCACAGCCGGATCGCCTCCTCATCCGGACCGAGCCTCAGCTCCGGATCGCCGGCGTGCACGCTCACCCAGATCCGGTCCCAATCGAGCCCGAGGCGATTGCGGATGAACTCGGTTGCGTACTCGACCGCGCCCTCCTTGAAGTACCGACCGAACGAGAAGTTGCCGAGCATCTCGAAGAACGTCAGGTGGTACGTGTCGAGCCCGACCTCGTCGATGTCGGGCGTGCGGAAGCACTTCTGCGCGGTGGTCGTGAGCGGCGCCGGCGGCGCCTCGCGGCCGAGGAAGAACGGCATCTGCGGCTGCATGCCGGCCGTCGTGAGCAGCGTCGAGCGGTCGTCCGAACGCGGTACGAGGGACGCCGACGGGCAGCGTAGGTGGCCCTTCTCCTCGAAGAAGGCGAGGAAGCCCTCCCGGATTTCCGCAGACGTACGCACCAACCCATTCTAAGTTGGGGCCCTCCGGGCCCGGTCGTATGCTCGGGAGGTGCGTCCCCGCCGGAAGTACCGCCTCCGTCGGCTCATGCCCATCGTCCTGCTCGTGCTCGCGGCGGTCGTCGCAGGCGCGTGGGCCGGCGCGCGGCAGCCGTCCGCGACCGTGGACGCTGCTGCCTCCGGCCCGCTCGTCGTCGCCCCGCCCGCGGTCCACACCGAGCGCGCCGTCCCGCTCGCGCCGGAGCATCTCCTCAGCGGCGCAAAGCTCGTGCCGCACGTGTTCTCGCCGGCGCTGTCCACCCCGGCGGCGATCGTCGTGGACGCCGGGAGCGGCCGGGTGCTCTGGCAGCTCCGGCCGCACGAGCGTCGCAAGGTCGCCTCGCTGACGAAGATCATGACCGCGCTGCTCGCGCTGCGGAAGCTCGAGCCGAATGACGTCGTCACCGTCGACAAGTCCGTCCCGCGTGTGCCGCTCGTGCGCGAAGGCCTGCGAGCCGGGGAGCGCGTGAAGGCGTGGAAGCTCTTCTACTCCATGCTCCTCTACTCCGGGAACGACGACGCGCTCGCCCTGGCGATCGCAGCCGGCGGCGACAAGTGGGCGTTCGTGCGCGAGATGAACGACGAGGCGCGCAGGCTCGGCCTGCACGACACGCACTTCATCTCACCGAGCGGGGTCGTCGACCGCGACAACTACTCGAGCGCCTGGGACATGGCGGCGTTGACCCGCGTCGCGCTGCGCAACGAGCGCTTCGTCCGGCTCGTGCGCACGAAGATCATCCACGTGCCCTGGAGCGCGCCGACGTACTCCAAGGTGTACGTCAACAACAACCTGATGCTGCGCTCCTATCGCGGCGCGAACGGCGTCAAGACCGGCTATACGCACAAGTCCGGCCCCTGCCTCGTCGTCTCGGCGACGCGGCACGGCCGGACGTTGATCGCCGTGCTCCTGGACGACCCGAACATGTACGCC
Source organism: Gaiellaceae bacterium (assembly GCA_036260475.1). Lineage (GTDB taxonomy): Bacteria > Actinomycetota > Thermoleophilia > Gaiellales > Gaiellaceae > Palsa-739. Next base: position 7,012 of record DATAMX010000047.1, read on the forward strand.
GACGCGACGAGGCTCCTCAACTTCGGGTTTGCATCCGCGTAGATGGCGACCTTCGTCGTCGTGCACGGCGGCTGGGGCGGAGGCTGGGAGTGGCGGGACGTCGAGGCGCTCCTGCGCGCCGACGGGCACGAGGTCTCGCGAGTCACGCTCACAGGGCTCGGCGAGCGTGCGCACCTCTTCTCGTCGGCGGTGAATCTCGACACGCACGTCGAGGACGTCGTGCGCCATCTGGAATGCGACGACCTCGACCGCGTCGTCCTGGTCGGGCATAGCTACGGGGGGATGGTCGTCACCGGGGTCGCGGATCGCGTGCCCGAGCGGATTGCGCAGCTCGTCTACGTCGACGCGTTCGTCCCGCACGACGGCGAGTCGCTGCTCGATCTCCTACCGGACGACTTCGGCGGCTTGCTCCGCGGCTCTGCCGCCGGAGGGCGCGTCCCTCCGCCGGGCGAGGGACCCGCGTACCCGCGCTGGTATCTCGACCGCATCACCGACCATCCGCTCGCCGCCTTCGAGCAGCCTCTGCGACGCGAGGGCGATGACAACGGCGTCGCAACGACGTACATCAGGTGCACACGGAGCGACATCCCGCTCGAGGCGTGCGTGGAGCGCGGCCGCGATGCCGGCTGGACGATGCGCGAGCTCGCGACCGAGCACGACGCCCACGTCTTCGACCCCGAGGGTCTCGCCCGGCTGCTCAGCGGCGCCGCGGCTTCGAGCCCGTAGCCTCGGTCTCGTCGTCGGCGATCTCGGCGCGGATCTTCTCGAGCGAGCGGCGGATCAGCCGCGACACGTGCATCTGCGAGATGCCGACCTGCTGCGCGATCTGCGACTGGGTCAGCCCGTCGAAGAAGCGCAGCTGCAGGATCTTGCGCTCGCGCTCGTCGAGCGCGCGGAATCCCGGCGCGAGAACGGCCCGGTCCTCCGAGACCTCGTACTGGTGCTCGATCGTCCCGATCGATTCCAGTGGATCGAGATCGTCCTCACCGTCGCCGCCGCCGGACGAGAGCGACAGGGACGAGTACGCGCGCCCGGACTCGAGCGCTTCGAGCACTTCCTCTTCCTGGGCGCCGGCGGCGGCCGCCAGCTCGGGGATGGTCGGCGAGCGGCTCAGCTGCACGGTCAGCTGCTCGACGAGCCGGGAGAGCTGCACGTTCAGCTCTTGCAGGCCGCGCGGCACGCGGACGGCCCAGCCCTTGTCGCGGAAGTGGCGCTTGATCTCGCCGATGATGTTGGGCGTCGCGTACGTCGTGAGCTCGACGCCTCGATCGAGATCGAAGCGGTCGATCGCCTTGATCAGTCCGATGGCGCCGATCTGCACGAGATCCTCGAGCTGCTCGCCGCGATAGGAGTAGCGCCGGGCGAGCGAGCGCACGAGCGACATGTACTGCTCGATGAGCTGCTCACGCGCCTGGAGATCTCCCTGCTCGTGGTAGCGGCGGAGCAGGATCTTGTCGTCGATCCGCGGCAATCTTCTACCCCCCAGCGGCCGTCGGTGCGGCCGTTTGCTTCGTCAGCTCGACCCATGCCTCACCGTTGCGCTCCTCGAGCTCGAACGTCTCGCACACGGTCTCGAGCACGCGCCTCAGGCCGAGCTCGTTGCCGTCGCGCTCGATGTCCTCGAGGATCGCTGACGGGAGTGGACCCACGGTAGCGCGCACCACCTGATCGTCGAAGACGACCCGAACGACGACGTCGCCCTCGTCGTCCCGCCGCGCCAGCAATGCGTCCAGCGCCACCTGGAGATCCTCGAGCGCGTCCATCGTCAAGTCGAGGCGCACCGCGAGGCCGCCGATGACGAGATGAACGATCGGTCGGAAATCCTCCTGTGCCGGCACGACCAGCGTTATCTCATCGCTCACGGCCCTCGCCCCCCGCGTCGTGCAGCTCGTCGGTGAGCTCCTGCTCCCGCCGTGCTGCGGCTTCCTTCCCCGACTGGACCGCGTGCTTCCAGTCGCGCTTCACCTTGAAGTCGGCGGCGCCGTAGCTGACGCCGGCGGCCAGGCCCGAGATCTTCTGGACAGGCTTCGTCACGGCGGTGCTCACCGTGCGCACCGCGGTATCGACGCTCTCGACCGCGTCGACCGCGCTGTCCGTCATCCGGTCGACCTTGTCGAGCTGGCTGTTGACGCGGTCCACGCTGCCTCCGACCTTGTTGATGACGGGCAGGATCTCTCGCTCCGCTCCCGAGATGAACGCCGAGAGGCGTCCGGCGGTTCCGCCCAGGCGGGTGAGGAGATAGGCCGAGGCGAGGCCGACGGCGAGGAGGAAGACAGCGAGCGCGAGCCGCCAGAGGTCCCCCCACGTGAATGCGGCGACGAGCATTCCGGGCGATCCTACCGCCAGGCCGCGCCCGTCACGATTCCACAACCCACGACGGCGTCGCCTTCGTAGAGAACGGCTGCCTGGCCCCGGGCGACGCCGTATGCGGGCTCGTCCAGCTCGAGCACGAAGCCGTCGCCGGTGTCGGCGACGCGGGCCGGGATCGCCGGCGAGCGGTAGCGAAGCTTCGCATCGGCGCGGTCGAGCGGCAGGTAAAGCCGACCGGACGCCTCGACGCGACGGCGTGCGAGGGCCTCGTGCGGACCGACGACGACGGCGTCCGACGCCGCGTCCGTGCCGAGCACGTACAGCGGGCGCTCGGCGACGACGCCGATCCCGCGCCGCTGGCCGGGCGTGAACTCCCAGACGCCGCCGTGCGTGCCGAGCACGTTCCCTGCCTGGTCGACGATCGGCCCCGCCCGGGAAGCGACCCCGTGCCGGGAGAGGAACGCGCGGTAGTCGTCGCCGGCGAGGAAGCACGCCTCCTGGCTCTCTGCACGGCGCGCGACGTCGAGGCCCGCGCGATGCGCCTCGCCGCGCGTCTCCTCCTTGCCCTGCTCGCCGAGTGGGAACCAGACCCGCGCCAAATGGCGCGGGTCCAGCGCAGCAAGCATGTAGCTCTGATCCTTCGTCGCATCCGCCGCTCGCCCGAGAAGCGTATGCCCGCGATGCACGACGATGCGCGCGTAGTGACCGGTGACGAGGCGATCGCAACCGGCGTGCTGTGCAAATTCGAGCAGCTCGTCGAAGCGGAACGCGCCGTTGCAGCGAATGCACGGGTTCGGCGTCTCACCGCGTGCGTAGCCGTCCAGGAACGGCGAGACGATCGCGCGACGGAACTCCTCGCGCAGGTCGAGCGTCACGTGCGGAATGCCGAGCCGGTGGCACGTCTGCCGCGCCGCGATGACCGCCTCGGGCGAGCAGCACGCGCGCTCCGCGCTCGGCCCTGCCGGATCGAGCCAGAGCCGGAGCGTCACGCCGACGGCGTGCGGCAGCGCGCGCAACAGCGCAACCGCGCTGTCGACGCCGCCGCTCATCGCGACTGCGGTGCGTCCTGCCGAACGCTCGGCGCGGAAGACCGGACCGAGTGCGTTCGCGAGCGCATCTACGGCGAGCGTCTCTCCCGTGACCGCAGCGGCCTCGAGCAGCGTCAGGCCGGCGAGCGATCGGTCCAACCCGGGCGCATCCGCGTCGACGATTCGGTCGCCGTCGACGACGATGCGAACCGCGGCCCACTCGCCATCGCGGGTCGAGTCTCCGAAGCTCTCCGTCATGAGAAGGTGGGCCCGGACCTAGGGAACCTGTCGAAACAGGTGGGTACCCTGCCGCCGCGAAGACGGACGCGGGTTCCCTTCATGGTGCTGTTGGTTCACCATTCGGCCCGGACCCAGGACACACCCTAGCGGGTGAACCGCCATTGCACGCTCTGCGTCCCCTGCACGCCGAGGAGCGCGGCCAGCCTGGGCGTCAGGTTCAGCTCGCGGCCGGATGGGACGTCCCCGCGGTCGATCACGGTCGTCAGCACCGTGCGGTTGCCGAAGCGGACGTAGATGCGGACGCCGCAGGGAAGCACCGGATGGCCGACGCCGACCGTGCTCGCCGTCACCTCGACGCCGCAGGCGGTGTGCGTCGTCGCCGCGTAGGGGGCGGCGAGCGCCGCCATCCACGGCCCCGCTCCGGCCGGAAGCGTCTGGTGCTGCCGGTTGCGGTGATCGATGTAGATCGCGACCGCGACGGCGAGCACGGCGACCGCGGCGAGGGACGCGACGCGCCGGGCTGCGGTGGCCGTCACAGGTTGGCGACGAGCCCGCCGAAGCTCTGACGGACGAGGTCGTCGAAGTCGGCGGGCAGCAGCCCGTCGGCCCCGGCGAAATCACGCAGGTACATGAGCAGGAACGTTCGCTCCTCGTCCGCCACCGGGTCTCCGCCGGCGTGCTCCCGTGCGACCCGCTCGAGATCCCAGACGTTCCACTGTCGCGGCCCGCCGATGCGGATCACGGCCGCCGCCGGCACGGGCGCGGGCGCCGCCGCGGGCTCCGGCTCCGTGCGGATGACGCGCACCCGTTGGTCGGCCCCCACTGTCGGCGACCCGGACGCGACGGCGGCCGGCGTTCTCGCGCCGCGCTCGCTGTCGCGCCACACAGCGGCCTCCACGCCGATTGCGAGCAGATACGCGATTCCACCGGAAACGACGATCAGGTCCCAGCGCAGACCGACTTCGAGGGCGATCACCGGGACGGCGACGAGGAACGCCGCCTCGACGACGGTGCGCGGCCCGAAGAATGATCTCATGTGCAGAAGGTTACGGGTGTGGCTCGGACGGCTCCGAGCCCTCAGGCCCGGGCGGCGCCTCGACACCTGCAGGCGCGCCGACCGCCGGGGCGCTCCGCGGACGAGCGCGCGACGCGCGCCTGATTCCCGTCCACTCCAGCGTCTGCTCCACCTCTGCGCGGGCGGCATTCGTCAGACCGGCCGCCTGCTGCCGCCCTCTTCGACCGCCGACTTGATCCCAAGCTCCTTGAGGACGGAATCCGGCATCGGCGTCGGTGCGCCCGTGAGCGGGTCGCTTCCGCTCGCCACCTTCGGAAACGGGATGACCTGCCGGATGTCGGGCTCGCCCGCGAGGAGCGCGACGAAGCGCTCGATGCCCATCGCGAAGCCCCCGTGCGGCGGCGCGCCCATGCGCAGCGCGTCGAGGAGGAACTTGAACTTCGCCTCCTGCTCCTCGGCGCCCATGCCCATGACGCGGAAGACCGCCTCCTGGCGCTCCGCGTCGTGGATTCGAATCGAGCCGGAGCCGAGCTCCCATCCGTTCCAGATCAGGTCGTAATGCTGGCCGAGGACGCCACCGGGATCGCTCTCGATCCTGTGCTCGTCGCCCGCGACGGGCGCGGTGAAGGGATGGTGGACGAACGTCCACCCCTCGCTCTCCTCGTGGTGCTCGAAGAGCGGGAAGTCGAGCGTCCACGCGAAGCTGTCGGTCTCACGATCGGCGAGGTCGAGCTCGCGGCCGAGATGCGTGCGCAGGCCGCCGAGCACCCGCGCGACCGTCGCCTCGTCGGCGGCGGCGAAGAGCGTCGTCGTGTTCGGCTCGCCCGTGAACGCCGCGAGCTCGTCCTCCGAGAGGAACTTCGCGATCGGGGATCGGACTTCGCCACCGTCGTTGACGAGGTACGCAAGGCCCTTCGCCCCCCATTCCTTCGCGATCTCTTCCAGCCGGCCTAGCTCGGCACGCGAGAAGGCACGCGGCGCGACGAGATAGCGCACGACGGGCGCTCCCGCGAAGACGCCGAACGTCGACGTGCGCGTGATCTCCGTCGCGTCCTGGATGTCGAGCCCGAACCGAAGATCGGGCTTGTCGGAGCCGTACCGCAGCATCACGTCCGCGAACTGGAGTCGCGGGAACGGACGCGGCGGCGGCTCGCGCCCCAGCGCCTCGAAGCTCGCGACGACGCACTGCTCCAAGACGTCGAGCACGTCCTCGCGCTCGACGAACGACATCTCCAGGTCGAGCTGCCGGAACTCGAACTGCCGGTCGGCGCGGAGATCCTCGTCGCGCCAGCACGTTGCGATCTGGTAGTAGCGGTCCATCCCGCCCACCATGCAGAGCTGCTTGAAGAGCTGCGGCGACTGCGCGAGCGCGAAGAAGTTGCCCGGCTGCAGACGGACCGGGACGAGGAAGTCGCGTGCACCCTCGGGTGTGCCCTTCGTCATCGACGGCGTCCAGACGTCGATGAAGCCGAGCTCGTCCATCCGGCGACGAATCGCCGCAACGGCGACGTGCGAGATGCGGAGGTTGCGCTGCATGCGCTCTGTGCGCATGTCGAGCCAGCGGTAACGGAGGCGGAGCGTCTCGTCGACGTTCGCCTCGTCCAGCTGGAACGGCAACGGCGTGGAGCGCGAGACGATCCGCAGCATGTCCACCTGCACCTCGATCTGCCCCGTGGGCAGGTTCGGGTTCACCGCCTCGGGGGCGCGCGCGACCACTTCGCCCTCCGCCTGGAGGACGAATTCGTTGCGCACGTCGTGTGCTTCCTCGGCGGCCTGCTTCGACCGTTCGGGATTGACGACGAGCTGCACCTTGCCGGTGTAGTCGCGCAGGTCGACGAAGACGAGACCGCCGTGGTCGCGGCGCGTGTCCGCCCAGCCGGCGACGGTGACGCGGCGGCCGACGTCGGCGGCGGTCAGCTCGCCGCACATCGTGTCGCGCCAGCTCATGCGAGCAGCTCCTTCAGCTCGTCGACACCGGCGACCGGGACGTCGAGCTCTCCCGGCCGCCGCAGCGTCCAACCGTCCCGGCCGGCGATGACGGTCGCGCGCGCGTTCTTCTGGCCGTACGTGAGCTGGCCCTTGAGCGAGCGGCCCGCGTGGTCGCAGTCGGCCGAGATCCCCGCCGTGCGGAGCTGGTAGACGGCGGCGACCGCCGACGCCCCTTCGTCGACCGCGAAGAACACGTCGAGCTGCGGCTCCTCACCTGTGATCCCCTCCAGCTCGAGCGACAGCACGAGCCGCTCGATCCCGGCGCCGAAGCCGATGCCCGGCGTCGGCGGGCCGCCGATCTCCTCGACGAGATAGTCGTACCTGCCGCCGCCGCAGATGGTCGAGGCCTGCGCGCTCTCGTCCGGGCCGATGAACTCGAACGTCGTGCGCGTGTAGTAGTCGATCCCACGCACGAGCGTCGGCACGATCGTGTACGGCACGCCGTACTCGTCCAGGTAGCCGCGCACTCGCGTGAAGTGCTCGGCGCACTCCTCGCACAGCGAGTCGCCGATCTTCGGCGCGTCCGCGAGCGCGGCGCGCACCCTCTCGTTCTTCACGTCGAACACGCGCAGCGGGCTCGTGGCGCGCTTCTGCCTTGCGTCGTCGTCGAGCACGTCGGCGTGCGCGTCGAGCCACTCGTTCAGGCGCTCGATGTACGCCGGCCTGCATTTGCGGTCGCCGATCGAGTTGAGCTGAAGCTCGAAGTTCTCGATCCCGAGGTTGCGGAGGAGCGCGTCGTAGTACTGGAGGACCTCGGCGTCGACCGACGGCTCCGCCGAGCCGATGCACTCGAGCGAGAGCTGCGTGTGCTCGCGAAAGCGGCCGCGCTGCGGCGCTGCGTAGCGGTACATCGTCGCGATCGTGTACAGCTTCACCGGTTGCTGCTCGCGATGCATGCCGTGCTCGATGTACGCGCGGCAGATGGGCGCCGTCCCCTCGGGGCGCAGCGTCAGCGACCGGCCGCTGCGGTCCTCGAACGTGTACATCTCCTTCTGGACGATGTCCGACCCCGCGCCCGACGTGCGCTGGAAGAGCTCGGTGTCCTCGAACACGGGCGTCTGGATGCGGCGGTACCCGTAGAGCACGCACAAGCGCTCCATCTCCCCCGTCACCTTCCGCCAGAGCGGCTGGTCGGACGGGAGGATGTCGTGCGTTCCGCGCGGCGCCTCGATGCGGGTCACGCCCGCAGCTCCGCGAGGAACGGATTGCGCGCGAGCTCGGCGCCGAGCGTCGTGCGCGGCCCGTGCCCCGGATACACGGTCGTGTCCTCGGGATAGCGCTCCGTGAGCGTCCGCACGGACGCGAGCAGCGTGTCCCAGTCGGCGCCCGGAAGGTCGACGCGCCCGACGGAGCCGGCGAAGAGCAGGTCGCCGCTGAAGAGGCAGCCGTCGGCATGAAACGCGACGTGCGCGGGCGAGTGGCCCGGAATCGCGACGCACTCGAAGGAGATGCCTGCGAGGTCGAGCGTCTCGCCCCCGTGCAGGAGATGGTCGACCGGCCAGGCCCGCCCGGGGGCGCCGGCGGGCGCGAGCTCCGGGTAGCGCTCGAGCCGGTCGCGCTCGCCCTCGGGCATGTACACGGGTGCGCCGGTCCCCTCGGCGAGGTCGCCCACGCCGCCGACGTGGTCGAAGTGCCCGTGCGTGACGAGGATCGCGGCGCAGGACGCGCCCATGCGGGCGAGCTCGAGCCGGAGCTGGGCCGCATCCCCGCCCGGGTCGACGACGACCGCTTCCGGCGCGCCGCGCTCCGCGCGCACGACGTAGCAGTTCGTCTGCAGCGGTCCAAGCCCGTATGTGTCCACGGCCAGTGGCATCGGGCGAGTGTAACCAGGCGCGTCCGCGGGCACGCGAAGCTGCGTGAAGCGCTGGAACCTGTACGAGATCCCGACTCCCGAAGGAACTCGCTCTCCGGTCGTGCTGCACACGCAGGACGGCGAGGGTCGCGTCGTTCTCATCCGCATCGACGAGGGCCAGGCACTGGGCGAGCATCAGGTGAAGGAGGCCGCGCTCCTGCTCGTCGTCGACGGCGAGGTGACGGTCGAGGCAGGCGACGAGTCGGTCGACGCCGAAGCCGGCGCGTTGTTCCGCTTCGATCCCGACGAGCGCCGCAGCGTGCGGAGCGCTTCGGGCGCGCGCGTCTTGCTCTTCCTCGCGCCGTGGCCCGGCGTGGGGCACTATCGCGGCGACCTCGACGCGGTCAGCGCTTCGTCGTAGACGCCTGGTCGCGCGCCTGCCAGCGGCGGTACGCGAACCGGTCGAGCGTGTACGTGAAGGGGATGAAGAGCGCCGTGTAGATCACCGCAGCGACGGCCGCGCCCGCGTAGTTGTGGGTCTTGTTCAGCATCCCGAACAGGACGAACACGACGGCCCCGAGGATGAGCGCGCGACGGCCAGCCCGCTGCCACGACGGCGGCTGCGGCGTGCGCCGTCTGGAGCGCGGCGGCGGAGCCCCCTTCTTCGCCGCGTGCTTCGTGCCGTTGCGGCGCTTCTCGACCGGAGCCTCCTCGGGTGGCGGCTCCACCTCGTTGCCCTCATCGTCGACGTAGACGAACTCGTAGTCGTGGCGCTTCGCCTTCGCCTCGCGGCGCTTCTGTTTCCTCGTCGGCATGCGAGCCTCAGGGTAGCTCGCCGCCGAGCACGACCCGGTCCACGAGCTCGCCGCCGAGGTGGTAGGCGAGATACCGCCAGTCCGGTGCGCCGAGGAGCACGAGGTCGGCGCGATAGCCGGGCGCGATCCTCCCGACCCGGTCGGCGCGTCCGAGCACGTGGGCCGCGTTCACCGTGCACGCTGACAACGCCTCCGCCGGCGCGAGCTTCAGCTGGGTTGCCGCGAGCGAGCAGCAGAGCGGGAGGCTCTCGCAGAAGGCGCTGCCCGGGTTGAAGTCCGTCGCGAGCGCGACCGCAGCTCCCGCATCGACGAGCGCCCGCGCCGGAGGCATGGGCCGGTCGAGGAAGAGGGCGCTCGCGGGCAGCACGACCGCAGCGACGTCGCTCGCGGCGAGCGCGCGAGCGCCGGCGTCCCCGGTGGCCTCGAGGTGGTCGACCGAGCGGGCGCCGAGCTCGATCGCGAGCGGTATCGCTCCCTGCTCCGTGAACTGATCTCCGTGCAGGCGCAGCGCGAGGCCTGCGTCACGGCACGCCGTGAGATATCGCCGCGCCTGCGTCGCGTCGAAGGCGCCGCGCTCGAGAAACACATCGGCCGCCTCGGCGATCGTCGCCGCCTCCGGCAGCACCTCCGCGAGCGCGAAGTCGAGATAGGCATCGGCGTCGTCGAGCTCGGGCGGCACCGCGTGGGCGCCGAGCCACGTCGGGATGCCTCCGGCGTCGCGGATCGCGCGCAGCGACGCGAGCTCGGTGTCCCGGTCGAGGCCGTAGCCGGACTTCGCCTCGAAGGTCGTCGTGCCGTGTGCGCGCATCCATCCGCGGTTCCGCTCGACCGCGGTGCGGAGCCCCTCCTCGCCGGCGGCGCGCGTCGCGCGCACGGTCGCGAGGATGCCGCCGCCGCGTGCATGCAGCTCCTCGTACGTCGCGCCGGCGGCGCGCAGCGAGAACTCCTCGACTCGGTCGCCGCCGAAGGCTGCATGCGTGTGACAGTCGACGAGGCCGGGGATCGCACAGCATCCGCTCCCGTCCACCTCGACGACCTCGCTGTCGAGCGCCGGCAGGTCGCGCATGCGGCCGACCGCTTCGATCGTGTCGCCGGCGCAGAGAACGTATGCGTCCTCGAGCACGTCGACCGCGCCGAGGGCGGCGCCCCGGAGCGGAGCATCGCGGCCCGCAGGCGTCGCCACCTGGGCGAGGTCGCGGATGAGCAGCGTCACGCCGACGGGATGTTCAGTCCGCCGCGCTCCGCCGCCTCGATCGCCTCCGGGTAGCCGGCGTCCACGTGGCGGAGCACGCCCATTCCGGGGTCGGTCGTGAGCACGCGCTCGAGCCGCTCCGCAGCATCGTCGGTGCCGTCGGCGACGACGACCATGCCCGCGTGGATCGCGTTGCCGATGCCGACGCCTCCGCCGTGGTGCACGCTCACCCACGTCGCTCCCGCAGCGACGTTCACGAGCGCGTTCAGGATCGGCCAGTCGGCGATCGCGTCCGAGCCGTCGCGCATGGACTCGGTCTCGCGATACGGCGACGCCACCGATCCCGCGTCGAGATGGTCGCGGCCGATGACGACGGG
>DATAMX010000048.1:0-9875 GCA_036260475.1 Gaiellaceae bacterium
GCACACCGCTGAACGGTTCAGAGCTACCGGTTCCCACGCGGCCGCCCGAGCGCGAAAGACTGCTCCATGAACAGCTCCATACCCACCGCACGCACGACAGAGAGCAAGTCTTTCTGAACGAGAAATCCCCGTGAGCGGTGATTTTGCAAGCCCTCTGACGGACTCGAACCGTCGACCCCCTCCTTACCATGCGCGCCGAAACGGTTGCCGTGGGTTGCCACCGGTTGCCGATCGGCATGTTTGAGCCGCTTTCGAGGCTGCCGCAATTGCGACCGGTTGCCACCGGTTGCGCCCGCTTGCCTCCATAAACGCTCCATCGGCCTGCCCTTTACGGTGCGGCGCGTAGCGATGCTTGTGATTCACGTCTTCTGTCGGCGACTCGGGCGTCGTTGCAGCGCGGCGTTGCTTCATCGGCTTTATTGAGCTTTTCTGATCGTCCGCTGCGAAGTCGTGTGTGGTTTTCTTGGGTCGTGGCTCCGATCGAAGACGTCATGGTCGTGGAGGTCGGTCCTCGCGACGGGCTCCAGTCAGTGGCTCCGACGATGGCGACGGCGGCGAAGTTGAGGTGGATCGACGCGCTCGCGGCAGCCGGACTGGGCCACATCCAGGTCGGCTCGTTCGTCTCACCACGTGCGCTGCCGCAGATGGCGGACTCCGCGGATGTCGTGCGTCACGCGCTGGCCTTCTCGGGTCTGCGGGTTTCGGTGCTCGTGCCGAACCTTCGGTACGCGCGGATCGCGTTCGACGCTCGTGTGCACGCAATGACGATCCCGGTGTCCGTCAGCGAGCCGCACTCGATCGCCAACATCCGCAAGACGCACGACGAGATCCTCGACGACGTGCGCGCGATCGTTGCGCTGCGCGACGCCATGTACCCCGAGACGGAGGTCGATGTCGGTCTCGCGACCGCCTTCGGCTGCACCATTCAAGGCGTCGTCCTCGAGGATGACGTCGTGCGAATGGCGCTTCGCGTCGCGGCGTGTGGCGTCGACGCGATCCATCCTGCCGACACCGTCGGCTTCGCAGGCCCGGTCCAGGTTCGCCGGCTGCTTCGTCGCCTGCGCGAAGAGGTGGGGGAGAAATGCGCCTCGATCCACCTGCACGACACGCGCGGCCAGGGACTGGCCAACGTCGTGGCTGCACTCGACGTCGGCATCCGCTCGTTCGATTCGTCGCATGCCGGGCTGGGCGGTTGCCCGTACGCCCCGGGCGCGACCGGCAACATCGTGACGGAGGACCTCGTCTTTCTCCTCGAGTCGATGGGGCTGAGCACCGGCGTCGACATCGAGAGGCTCGTCGAGGCTCGCGCGGTTCTCGCTGAGGGCCTCCCCGAGGTGGAGCTCTTCGGCCACGTTGCCGATGCCGGCCTCCCCAAGGGATTCGTTCCCGCGACCGCCGCCCGGTGAGCGGCGTCGGCTCCGGGCGGCTGCCGTTGGCCGGCATCCGCGTCGTCGAGTTCTCCCACGTCGTGATGGGGCCGGCCTGTGGGCTCGTCCTCGCCGATCTCGGCGCCGACGTGGTCAAGGTCGAGCCGCCGGCGGGCGACAAGACGCGCACTCTCGGCGCAGCCAGCGCCGGAGTCTTCACGACGTACAGCCGGAACAAGCGGAGTGTCGCCGTGGACGTTCGGGCGCCGTCTGGCCTCGCGTTCGCCAAGCGACTGATCGGGGAGGCGGATGTCCTGATCGAGAACTTCCGGCCGGGCTCCCTCGACGCCGTCGGCTTGGGGTACGCGGCGCTCGACGCCGAGATGCCGCGTCTCGTCTACTGCTCGCTCAAGGGCTTCCTCGGCGGCCCGTATGAGCAACGCGTCGCACTCGACGAGGTCGTACAGATGATGGGGGGCCTCGCGTACATGACGGGGCCGCCCGGGCAACCGCTTCGGGCCGGCGCATCCGTCAACGACGTGATGGGCGCGGTGTTCGCAGTGGTCGGGATCCTCTCTGCGCTCTACGAGCGGGAACGGACGGGCCGTGGGACGCTAGTCAAGGCGGGGCTCTTCGAGAACAACGCGTTCCTCGTCGCGCAGCACATGGCCCGCTTCGCGATCACCGGCGTCGTACCGCGGCCGATGCCGTTGCGGGAGCCCGGCTGGGGGATCTACGACGTCTTCGAGACGAGCGACGGCGAGCGCGTCTTCCTGGCCGTCGTGACCGACACTCAGTGGCGCACGTTCTGCGCCGCGTTCGGGCTCTCCGAGCTGGGGGAGATGGAGACGCTCGCGACGAACCAGCTTCGCGTCGAGGCGCGTGAGTGGCTGCTGCCGGAGCTCGCCGCGGTTCTGAAGCGTCGTAAGCTCGGCGAGATCTGCGACCTCTGCGAGGCAGGCGGCATCGGGTTCGGGCCGATCCGAGCGCCACACGAGCTCTTCGACGACGAGCAGCTCGCGCAGCCGAGCGCGCGGGTCGACGTGACGCTCGAGGACGGCACGGCCACGTGGTTGCCCGCCTTGCCGATCGAGCTCGACCATCACCGGCTGCGCGGAGGACGACGACCGCCGCGGCTCGGTGAGCACACCGTGGAGGTCGCCGAGTCGCTCGGCTACAGCCGGGACGAGATCGCCGAGCTGATCGATGCCGGCGTGCTCGTCGGCTCCGACGCCCTCATAGCGTGATGCGACGTCACGCCGGCGAGACCGGGTCGTGACGGGCGCGCGCTGCCCAGCGGTAGATGTGCTCTGGGCGGCCGGCGGGCGCGTAGCGGAGGGTGAGATTCACCGTTCCCGAGTCGGCGAGGAAGCGGAGGTAGCGGCGGGCGATCCCCTGGCTGAGGTTGGCGAGGGTTGCAAGCTCCGCCGACGAGAGCCCCTCGTCGGCGCTTCGCAGAATGTCGACCACGTGGGCGAGCGTGGGCGCGGAGATGCCCTTGGGAAGAGACTCGTGCACGTTGCGCGTGCGCAGGATTCGGTAGAGGCGGTCGATATCGGGCTGGTCGGCCTGCTGTAGGCGGTCGAGCTGCGACTTGAGGCTGGCGTACGTCTCGAGCCGTTCGCTGAGTGTCGTAGACGTGAACGGCTTGACGATGTAGTGCACGACGCCCAGGTGCATCGCTTCACGCAGCACGTGCACGTCCTTGGCGGAGGTGATCGCGATCACGTCGACGTGCGCCTGCGCGGTTGCGCGCAGCCGGCGAAGCACGTCGATGCCGCTCAGGTCGGGGAGGTAGACGTCGAGCAGCACGAGATCGGGCTGCAGCTCTCCGATCAGGCGAAGCGCGTCGGCTCCCGTCGTGGCTTCGCCCACGACCTCGAATCCGGGAACGCGTTCGGTGAATTCACGGTGGACCGACGCTGCCATGAAGTCGTCGTCCACGACGAGCGTGCGGATCACGGCGCGCTCCCTGCGAGGTCGACGTCACGAGAGCGAAGCGGGATCGTGACGGTGAAGAGCGCCCCGTCGACGTTCTCGACCGCGATCCGACCGGAGCGGCGTCGAACCTCCTGGCCGACGAGCGCAAGCCCGAGCCCGCGCCGCCTCCCCCCGTGGCGCGCGACCTTCGTGGTGTAGCCGTCGCGGAAGATCTCTTCGCTCAGAGCGGGGTTGATCCCCGCACCCGAGTCGTGGACACGAATTACGAAATTGCCGTCTTCAACGACGAGCGAGATGTCGACATGGCCGCCTGCGCCGGCGTGTGCCGCCGAGTCGATCGCGTTGTCGATCAGGTTGCCCAGCATGGCGGCGAGCGCCGGCAGGTCGGCGAGCTCATCCGAGACGTCCTGGAAAGCCGAGATGTGGAGCTTGACGCCGCGCTCGCTCGCGACCGAGGCCTTGCCGAGCAGGAGCGCCGCGAGCGTCGGGTCGCTGTTGCGGTCGACGAGGGTCTCGGCGAGCTCTTGGTGAAGCGTGGAGGCGCGGTTGATCTCTTGCACCGCATCGTCGTGGCGCCCGAGCTCGATCAGGCCGCTGATCACGTGCAAGCGATGCTGGAAGTCGTGCTCCTGCGCACGCAGAGCGTCTGCCAGGTCGCGAGCTTCGTTGAGCTCGCCGACCAGCGCGTCGAGCTCCGTGCGGTCGCGAAGGGTGACGACGGCGCCGATGGGACGGCCGCGAATCTCGACCGGCATGCGGTTGGCGACGAGCACCCGGTCGCCGGCGAGAATCACCTGGTCGGCGCCCCCGACTTGGCCGGTGAGCACCTCGCGGACGCGACCCTCCGGGACGACCTCGGCGAGTGGGTGCCCGAGGACCGAATCGTCCAGCTCGAGGAGGCGCTTTGCCTCATCGTTGAGCAGGGTGATGCGCCCGCTTGCGTCTACCGTGATCGCGCCCTCCCGAACGGCGTGGAGCATCGCCTCGCGCTGCTCGACGAGCGTGGCGATCTCCGCGACGTCCAGGCCGAACGTCTGACGCCTGACGCGGCGGGCAAGCAGGAGAACGCCGACTGTGCCGAGGACGAAGATCAAGAGCAGCGGAATGGCGATGCTGGGCAATTCATCGACGAGCTCCTCGCCGACCGCGGTCTCGAGCACGCCCACCGAGACGAGGCCGATGATCCGCCCCTGCTTGTCGCGCAGCGGCACTTTCGCCCGCATCGACCGTCCGAGCGATCCCGTCTGAACCGCGACCTGTGTCTGGCCCGCGAGCACCGCCGTCACCGGCTCGCCCGGATCGTGGAGCAACGACTTCCCGATCTCGGCCGGGTCGGGGTGCGAATAGCGGATCCCCTGCCGGTTCGCGATGACGATGAACGCAGCGCCGGTCGAGCGACGCATGCGCTCCGCGATCGGGTCGATGATGCGCGCCGGGTGCGGCGCCGAAAACGCATTCGCGATCTCCGGCGACGAGGAGACGACTTGGGCGATCGCCAGCGACTCCCGTGCCGCCTGCCGGTCGAGGTTGTGCCGGGCGCGGAGGAACGCGATGAGGAAGCTGCCGCTCACCACGATCGCGATGATCGCGAGCTGCAGGACGAGGATCTGTGTCGACAGCCTCCGGGAGGGGAGCCGGTTTCTCGCGGCTAACACGAGGCTCGCATCGTATCCCCATCCAGCCGGCGTGGCCGCGCGCGAAAAGTCTCGGAAAGTCGGCGAAACTGCCGCTTAGTACGGGTTAGAAGCACAACCTCGACAGTCGCCTCGGATCCGCTGATCATCCGCCCACCTCGACGCGGAGGGTCAGACGGTGGTGCCAGCGCAGTCAACAGACGTCCACCCGGAAGACGAGCGGTAGTGCAGCTCTTCTGGCTGTCCCTCGGCTTCGGCTTCGTCACCGCCTCGGTGCTTGCGATCGCGGCCGTCGGACTGAGCCTCCAGTTCGGGATCACGAACTACGTCAACTTCGCCTACGGCGACTTCATGGCGCTGGGGGGCTTCTTCGCCTACGTGCTCAACAACCAGGTGTTCCACCTGAACATCTGGATCGCGTTGGTCATCGGCGCGCTCGCGATGGGTGTGCTCGCGGTGATCGTCAACCGGCTGATCCTGAGCCCCTTCGCGCGTCGGTTCAGGAGCGGCCACTACGTGCTCATCGTCACCTTCGGGCTCTCGCTGATCCTGCTCAACGTCGAGTACTCGATCTGGGGCGCCCAGGTCCGGTTCTTCAACATGCCGATCTCGCAGGCCACGAGCATCGGGCCGCTGCGCCTGACGAAGAACCAGCTGGTCGTGATGGCGATCGCCGTCGTTCTGATGATCGCCGTCCACACGATGCTCAAGGTCACGCGTCTCGGCAAGTGCATGCGGGCGATGTCGGACAACACGACGCTCGCGATGACGAGCGGCATCGACACGAACCGGATCACGACGATCACCTGGTTCCTGTCGGGCTCACTGGCGGGTGTCGCCGGCACCGTGCTCGGCATCAGCGAGGGCAACCTGACGCCGGCGTCGGGCGAGCTGTTCCTCTTCGTGATCTTCGCGGCGGTGATCGTCGGCGGCGTGGGGAGCATCTACGGCGCGATGGCGGGTGCCGTCCTGATCGGGCTCGCGACGGAGATCTCGGCGGCGTTCATCAACCCCTCCTACAAGCTCGACATCGCCTTCGTGATCCTGATCCTCGCCCTGCTCACTCGTCCGAGCGGGCTGCTCTCGAGGGCGGGGACGACATAGCGCGATGACGTACTACGTTTTCACGCTCGTCTTCTTCCTCTTCGACTACTGGATCCTCGCGATGGGGCTGAACATCCAGTACGGCGAGACGGGAATCCTGAACTTCGCGTACATCGGTTTCGTCGCGATCGGCGCGTACTTCACCGGCGTGTTCAGCCTGCACAGCGCGAAGGGCACCGGGCAGTTCTACATCCTCGGTCTCGGGCTGCCGTTTCCGCTCAACCTGCTACTCGGCGGGATCGCGGCGATGTGCCTCGCGCTCATCGTCGCCCTGATCACGCTGAGGCGCCTACGGACGGACTATCTGGCGATCGTCCTGATCTCGCTGTCGCTCGTGCTGTACGACTTCTGCAACAACTACGTCGGGCTGTTCAACGGCGCCGACGGGCTCTACAACGTGCCGGAGCCCTTCGCGAAGCCGTTCGGGCTCAACGTCAATTCCTTCATCCCGTTCTTCGCGTGCGTCGCAGGCGTCGTGTCGCTGCTCATGTGGTTCGCGATGAGCCGGGTGATGCGGTCGCCGATGGGTCGCACGTTCCGCGCGATCCGCGACGACGAGGTCGTTGCGGCCGCGCTCGGCAAGAACGTGTTCCGCGTGAAGCTCAAGTCGATGCTCATCGGTTCGTTCTACGCGGGGGTCGGCGGCGGTCTCCTCATCCAGTTCGGCGGCTCCTTCAACCCCACAGCATGGCTTCCCGGCGAGACGTTCGTCGTGTTCGCCGTGCTGCTCGTCGGCGGCGTCGGCAGCAACCTGGGCATGTTCGTCGGCGCGCTCCTGGTCGAGACGCTGCTCATCCATCTACCCGCGTTCCTGCCCGAGATTCCCGGTCATCCCGGGCTGATCGAGTACTTCGACAACGCGCTCGTCGGGATCGTGCTGATGGTGATGCTCTGGTTCCGCCCGCAGGGCGTCGCGCCGGAGCGGCTTCGGCGGACCCAGAGCTTCGGTGTCGTCCCGCGAGACTCGGGCGGCACCGGGACCATCGGCCCGCTGGCGTCGGCTGCGGCGCTCGAGCTCGGTGACGCGCCGTGAGTGTCGGGGGCGTGCTCGACCGCACGCAGATCGCGGCGTTGCGGTGCGACGGAATCACCAAGGCATTCCAGGGCGTGCACGCGGTCAACGGCGCCGCCTTCGACGTACCGGAGGGGCAGATCACGGCGCTCATCGGCCCGAACGGGGCAGGCAAGACGACCGTCGTGAACATCCTGTCCGGGGCGATGCGGTCGGACACCGGCCGCGAGTTCGTCGGCGAGACCGAGGTCACCAACTGGCCGAGCTACAGGATCGCGAGGCTCGGTCTCTTGCGGACCTTCCAGCTCTCCCGCGAGCTGGGCGGCCTGACGGTGCTCGAGAACCTGCTCACAGCGCCCGCTCACCAAGCCGGCGAGTCCTTCGCGAACGTCTTCTTCCGTCCCGGCCGCGTGCGGCGAGAGGAACGGGAGCACGCCGAGCGAGCCCTGCACGTGCTCGACATCTACGGGCTCTACGAGCACCGCGACGTGCGCGCGCGCGAGCTCTCGGGCGGTCAGAAGAAGCTGCTCGAGATCGCGCGTGCCGTGATGGCAGAGCCGAAGATCCTGCTCCTGGACGAGCCGATGGCGGGCGTCAACCCCGCCTTGATCGAGCTCATCGGAGGCTACATCCTCGACCTCAGAGAGAGCGGCGTCACGGTGCTCATGATCGAGCACAACCTGAACGTCGTCGAGCAGATCTGCGACTACGTGATCGTGCTCGCAGAAGGGCGGACGCTCGCGACCGGCCGCTTGAGCGAGCTCCGTCAGAACACCGAAGTCGTCAAGGCCTACCTCGGTGAGGTGATCGATGCCGGCGCTGCTCACTGAGGGCGTCACGGCCGGCTACGGCCGCGTCCCGATCATCAACGACATCAGCCTCAACGCGGACACGGGCCTCGTCACGACGATCGTCGGCCCGAACGGCGCCGGAAAGTCCACCTTCGCCAAGACGCTCGTCGGGATCCTCAAGCCGATGTCGGGACGGATCATGGTCAACGGCGTCGACATCACGTCGATGCCGGGGCACGAGATTCCGCGGCACGGGCTCGTCTACGTCCCGCAGAACGACAACGTCTTCAAGCGGCTGTCCGTGCGCGAGAACCTCGAGGTCGGCGGGTTCGCGGCCGCGGGCGACACGTCCGCCCGCATGGCCGAGATCCTCGAAATCTTCCCCGACCTCGGCAAGGCGGTCGAGAAGAAGGCCGGTTTCCTGTCGGGTGGACAGCAGAACCTGCTCGCCATCGCCCGAGCGTTGATGGTCGACCCGTCGGTGATCGTCCTGGACGAACCGACGGCCGGTCTTTCGCCGACGTACACAGATGTCGTCTGGGATCAGATCGCGCGCATCTCGCAACTCGATACGGCGGTCATGGTCGTCGAGCAAAACGTCGAGCGGGCGCTCAAGCACTCGAACTACGTGCATGTCTTCGTGGCTGGACGCAGCCACGTCCACGGTCCAGCAAACGAGATCGCCGCGCTCGACTTGGCGTCGATCTTCCTCGGCCGGTCGCAAGGCCACTAACCCAGAGTTCAGACCACGCCATCGGGCACACAAGGAGGGATGAATGATCAAGGTCAGACTGCGCCGGGCCGTCATGCTCGTTCTGGCGCTCGGAGTCGCGATCGCGGCAAGCGCCGCAGCCGGCGCCTCCGGCTCTGTCAAATCGACGGCGAAGCACAGCTCGTCGAGCTCGTCGACGCTCGTGGTCGGCGGCATGTTCCCGTTCACCGGCACGAAGTCGCTGTTGTCCCAGTGGGGGACGCACGGCGTGCCGATCGGGATCTACGAGGTCAACCACAACGGCGGCGTTCTCGGCCACAAGTGGAAGTCGGCGTACGTGGATGACGCCGCCGACTCGGTCGACGCGCTGCCCGCTTTCCGCAAGCTGCTGCTCAAGCACCCGACGATGGTCGTCGGACCGTTCTCGCCGACGATCGAGGCGGTGATCAACCAGTTCAAGCCCAACAACGTCGCGGACTTCATGGTCGGCGGCCTGACACAGCTTGACACCATGAACTATCCGTACGTGTTCCGCACGTCGTCTTCCGACTCGAACGAGGCGATCGCAATGGCGTACTACGCGATCCAGCACGGTTGGAAGTCGGCGTCGCTGATCTTCGACAATTCCGCCAACTCGCAGGGCTTCGTTCCG
The DNA here is from genome assembly GCA_036260475.1 of Gaiellaceae bacterium. Taxonomy (GTDB): domain Bacteria; phylum Actinomycetota; class Thermoleophilia; order Gaiellales; family Gaiellaceae; genus Palsa-739. The sequence continues at coordinate 9,214 of DATAMX010000048.1, forward strand.
CCGCTCGAGAAGGCCTTCAAGGCGCTCGGGGGCAAGGTCGATGCGAACATCACGATCACACCGGGCCAGTCGTCGTACAACGCGGAGCTTGCTCAGGCGTTCGCCGGCCATCCGCAGGTGATCTTCGACTCGATGGACTCTCAGTCGGCCGCGACGCTGTTCTCGGACGGCCAGCAGCTGGGGTACTTGAACATCCCGTGGATCGGCGACGACCTTCAGTCGGCTCCGAACGGCGACTACGCGAAGGCGTTCGGGAAGACGGCGTCGACCGAGTTGACGGCTGCTCTGCCCGCCTCGCCAGCGGGCACGGCGTACACGCACTTCCTCGCCGACTACCAGAAGGTCTGGCACACGAAGAACATCCTGCCGACGACCTTCAACGAGTACGACTCGGTCGTAATCGCGTCGCTCGCAATGACGGCCGCGAAGTCGACGAACCCGGAGGTGTGGGTCAAGGACGTCGCGAAGGTGTCGGATCCGCCCGGCGTTCAGTGCTCGACGTACGCGGCCTGCGTCCATTTGCTCAAGAAGGGCAAGGACATCAACTACCAGGGCGCGTCCGGCAACGACGACTTCAACAAGTACCACAACGTCTTCAGCGGCTTCGAGATGCTCGGATTCGACTCGAACCTCAACAACGTGACCCGTGGGACGGTCACGCC
>DATAMX010000049.1:0-2286 GCA_036260475.1 Gaiellaceae bacterium
GAGGAGAGCGGTTTCACCCTCATCGAGCTGCTGGTGGTCATCGTCATCCTCGGCATCCTCGTTGCGATCGCGGTGCCGTCCTACCTCAGCTTCCGCGGCAACGCACAGGACGCCGCCGCCCAGTCCAACGTCCGCTCCGCCATCCCGGCCGCAGAGGCCTTCTACCAGGACGTCAACGGCGGCAACAGCAGCTACACCGGCCTCACCAACGCCAAGCTCGCGATCGAGGCCCCCGGCGTCTCCCCCAAGGTCCTGGTCAAGGTCCTCGGCTCCGGCGCTGCCTACTGCCTCTCCGACGACGAGGCCGTCGGCCACGGCGCCTACTACGTCGGCGGCGACAGCACCAAGATCACCCAGAGCACCCCGGCCGCCGCAATCGCGACCGTCACCAAGGTCAACGGCACCTCCGCCACCGGCGGCGCCGACGCCTGCAACGCCCTCTCGTAACACCGCAGTACACAAGGGGTCAGATGGCAAGTCGGGCCGCCGGAAGGCGGCCCGACTCATTGGCGTAAAGACACCGTTAACTCTGCTGCCGGCTCCCAACAAACCCGGGCAGGGTTCGTCGAAGCAAGCACGAACCTTCCGTGTCATGAGCGAGTCGACCGAGATACTGGAGCCTGAGACGAGCGAGCGCTCGAAGGTCGAGAGCTGGAGGCTCCACGTGCTGATCGAAGCCGGCTATCCGCTCCACGTCGCGGAGCGGCTGGCCGCGAGCGAAGCCGACCTGCATCAGGCCGTCGAGCTCATCGGCCAGGGCTGCGATCACGCAGTGGCCGCCGAGATCCTGCTGTAACACCGGCGGCGATACGCTGCGGGCCGTGGCGAAGGTCGAGGCCCTCCCCTACGACGACAAGACCGTGTACTCGGTCGCGGCCTTCAACCGCGGCGTTGCGCAGTGGCTCGGCCGGCTGCCGACGGTCTGGGTCGAGGGCGAGATCACCGAGCTCAGACGCCACGACCGCTGGGCGAGCATCTTCTTCACGCTGAAGGACCCCGCGGACGGATCGTGTGTCGGCGTGACGATGCCGCGCGGCCAGTTCGACGGACTTCGCCTCGAGCTCGCCGACGGCGAGCGCGTCCACGTGTACGGCCGTCCGGAGCTGTTCGAGCGTCGCGGCGACTTCCGGTTGCGCGCGCTGACGATCGAGCGCTTCGGCATCGGCGCACATCTCGCAGCACTGGAGCGCCTGAAGACCAAGCTCGCCGCCGAAGGACTGTTCGCCGCCGAGCGCAAGCGGCCGCTTCCGTTCCTCCCACGCCGCATCGGCGTCGTCACCGGTAATGACGCGGCCGCGAAGCGCGACGTCATCACGACGATCCAGACGCGCTTTCCGCCCGCGAACGTCCTCGTCGCCGAGACCTACGTGCAGGGCCCACGCGCCGCGCTCGAGATCGTCGACGCGCTGCGCGCGCTGTGTGATCACGACGACGTCGACGTGATCGTGCTGACGCGTGGCGGCGGCAGCTTCGAGGACCTGCTGCCGTTCAGCGACGAGCGGGTGGTGCGCGCGGTCGCCGACTGCCGCGTCCCGGTCGTATCCGCCGTCGGGCACGAGCAGGACACACCGCTGTGCGATCTCGCCGCCGACGTTCGCGCGTCCACGCCGACCGCCGCCGGACGGCTCGTCGTTCCCGAGCTCTCGCTTGTCGTGGCCACGCTCGACCGCGCCCGCGCGTCGCTCTCACGCACGGTCCGGCTGGCGCTCGCGCGCGACGGGCAGTCGCTCGCGCACATGCTCGAACGCCTGCGCGCCGCGCCACGGCTCGCGCTCGAGCGAGAGTCACGCCGGCTCGAGCAGGCCCGGGAGCGGCTGCACCGGGCCCCCGCGCTCGCGGTCGAACGCAAGCGGGCGGCGCTCGAGTCGGTCGCCGGCAAGCTGAGAGTGTTGTCACCCTTGCAAACACTCGAGCGAGGTTACTCGATCGTCCGGACGGAGTCCGGGGTCGTACGCTCGGCGGGCGACGTCGCCCCCGGCGTGCGGGTCGAAGTCGCGCTCGCCGACGGCGGGTTCGGCGCGCGCGTCGAGGACACGCATGACTGAGCCGACGTTCGAAGAGGCGCAGGTCGAGCTGGAGCAGATCGTCGCGCGCCTGGAGCAGGGGCAAGCGTCGCTCGACGAGGCGCTGAAGCTGTGGGAGCGCGGCGAGGAGCTGTACGCGGTCTGCCGGGCGAAGCTGGACGCCGCCCATGGCAAGGTCGAGGAGCTAGCCCGCCGCGTCGAGCAGGCGCGGCCCTAGTTCCTCGAGGTCGGCGGCGGCGCGAGAGGGATCGCCGGACAGCGC
>DATAMX010000069.1:0-27841 GCA_036260475.1 Gaiellaceae bacterium
CCGTTCCGTTCGGCGAGCTTGCGCGCCCCCTGCAATTGAATGGCCGCGCCGGAGAGTGAGTGGGCGAGGACGTCGTGCAGCTCCGCGGCTATCCGCGCACGCTCCGAGACGGCTGCGTGCCGCAGTTGCTCCTCGCGGGCGTCCTCGAGCTGGGCGAGCAGGCGCTCCATCGTGTCCTGGTCGGCTCGCGCCTGCTTGATGAAATGCGCGACCACGGCGAGGAGCGCGCACAGAAGCGTCGCAGCGAGCACTGCGGCTGCCGAGCCGCCGGCAAGCGCGAGCGCGGCGCCGAGCGCGATCGTCACGGCCGCCGCGAGTGAGACGCCTGGAGCGAACGGGAGCCGGACTACCGCCGTCCACACCGCGGCGCCGCCGGCGAGCTCGGTCGCACCCTTCGGCTGCAGTGCGACGAGTGCGATCCCGGCCGCGCCCATCGCCGCGATCACACCCGCCTGCGTCGTCGTCGAGCGGGCCACGAATCCGCTCCGGGCAGCCCACGCGAGGGTCGCGGCGAAGACGACGACACCGGCCGCGACACCGGCCCCGCCACCGTGGATGCCCGGTGCCGGATGGCCGTTGACCGCCCCGACCGCGACGGCGGCGATCACGATCGCCGCGAGAGGGCGCAGCACGTCCCGCTGGTGGCGGAGGCGCTCGTCCGCCCGTGCTTGCGCTTCCCTCTCGCGCGTGGTCCCGGCCGTATCCACGAGCAGACGATAGAACGCCCTCCGGCCCGCCGAAACGGGCCGGACACCATCGGATGGAGTCAAGCGACGACGAGGCGGCGGCCGCGGATCTGCACGACGGCGATCCGGGAGCCGACCTCCAGCAGGGCCATGAGGACGAGCGCCACCGGCCAGGCACCCGCGCCGATCCGATGCGCGATGCTGAAGCTGCGTACCGCGGGCTCGAAGCCGTGGCCGACCGCGAACGCGAATGCCATCCGAGCGCCGAGCCCGAGGACGAGCAGGCCGCCCGCGATCCAGCCGACGCGGGCGAGCGCAACTCCGCGCTCGCCGGCCCGGACCTGGGTGGCGAATCCGCCGAGCACGCCGAGCATGAGACCGACGGCTGCCAGCAGAACGATGAACACCAGGTCGTTGCCGGCCGTGGGGACGGAATGCAGGTACTGGGCGCCGACGAAGAACATGAGGGCGAGCGGCACGATCACGCTCCGGCGGTCGAGCTCCCGCTCGCGTGCCTGGCGGAGCACCAAGAGGAAGAACGCCGCGTTGAGGAGATACTCGGAAGTGGTCATGTCGCCATCTTCCGCGGCAGGCGCCGCGACGTCATCGGCGCACAGGTTGAGCCAGGGTTGAGCTTGCACGTCAACCCGAGGGTGGACGGCAGCTCAGCTGCGGCAACGCCGTCGCCCGAACCCCTCTAATCGAGGTGCCGTGCAGCAAGCACGTGCAGGACGCGCTTGCTGCACGGTGTTCCGCTCAGTTGACGGTTTCGCCCTCGGCCATGGCTACGAGCTGCGGGACTGCACAGCTCCGCGATCTGCGCCGGAGAATCAACGGGAGGGCCGGCAGGGCGAGCAGTCCGATCGCGCCGCAGACCCAGAACGCCCACTGGAAGCCGCCGGTCAGGGCGACGCGCGTGGTGTCGCCGCTGCCGAGCAGCGTGCTCAGGTGCGTGGACGCGACCGTGGAGGCGATCGCGACGCCGATCGCCCCGCCGAGCTGTTGCGACGTGTTGAGGAGACCCGACGCGAGACCGGCTTCGTGCTCCTCGACCCCGGCGAGGCCGGCGATCGAGATGGGGATGAAGGCGAATGCCGTGCCGATGCCGGTGATGACGAACGGGCCGAGGAGCGAGCTCCAGAAGTGGCCGTCCGCCTGCACCTGCGTCGCCCAGAGGACGCCGCCCCCGATCAGCGCCATCCCGAAGCCCATCACGCGCCCCGCCGACATGCGGGTGACGAGCGCCTGCGAGAGCCCGGCGAACGCGACGGAGGTGAGCGAGGCAGCGAGCCAGGCGACGCCCGTCTGCAGCGCCGAGTAGCCGAGGACCTGCTGCATGTAGAGCGTTCCGACGAAGATGAACCCGAAGAAGCTTCCACCGAGCAGCAGACCGGCGACGTTCGCCGCCGCGACCGAGCGGTTCCGGAAGATCCGCAGCGGCATCAGCGGTGCTTCCACGCGCGTCTCGATCGCGAGGAACGCCGTGAACAGGATCGCCGACGCGACGAGCAGGGCGATCGTGCGGGTCGTCGCCCAGCCGACCTGCGGTGCGGTCGAGATCGCGTACACGACCGCGAGCAGGCTTCCGGTGACGGTCACTGCGCCGAGCGGGTCGAAGCGACGCTCGGCACCCTGAAGCCGGCTCTCCGGAACGATCCGGGGGGCGAGGAGGAACGCCGCCAGGCCGATCGGCACGTTGAGGAAGAAGATGTACTCCCAGCCGACGTAGCGGGTGACGAGGCCGCCGGTGATCACGCCGATCGTGGCCCCTGCGGCGCCGATGCCGCCCCAGATGCCGAGCGCCTTGTTCCGCTCGGCGCCCTCCGTGAACATGTTCATCACGATCGAGAGGGCCGCCGGGAGCACGACCGCGGCGCCGAGGCCCTGGAGCCCCCGCATCGCGATCAGGAACCCGGAGCTCGTCGCGAGCCCTGCGCCGAGCGATGCTCCGGTGAAGAGCGCGAGCCCGGCCATGAGGATGCGGCGACGCCCGAGCAGGTCGGCGGCGCGGCCGCCGAGGAGCAGGAAGCCGCCGAAGGTCAGCCCGTAGGCAGTGATGACCCATTGCAGGTTCGCTTCGGAGAAGTGCAGCTTGCGGCCGATCGTCGGCAGCGCAACGTTGACGATCGTGAGATCCACGACTGTCATGAAGAAGGCTACGGCCAGCACGGCGAAGGCCCGCCAGCGGTGAACCTCGGTACTCGGTGTGGCGTTCATCGCGAACTCCTCGTGTCGGGTGCGGCGGGACGTTCCGCCTTTCACTGCTTCTGATCCGCGCGCTCGCCGAGATCCATCGCTCGCCGGCGATGGATCTCCCCGGCTCAGTGGATCTCTCTTCACATGCTCCGCCGTCGCGTCGTCGACCTCGAGCCGACCGAGTCGCTCGACCATCGCGAGCCTCTGTGGCAGGACGCCATCGTCTTCGTCCTCGCAGGGGAGCTCGCCGTCGAGTGCCCGGACGGCGATCGTCATTGCTTTCGCGCCGGCGACATCCTGACGCTGGCCCGCCTTCCGATCCTTCATGCGCGCAACAACGGCAACGACCGAACGCGGCTGCTCGCGATCTGGAGAAGAAAAGATCGGCGCGAGCGATGGATCGCGCGGGCGCCTCGGATCTCTATGCCGAACGACTCCCAACCCAAACGAGAAAGGACGACGAAGATGAGCGCCACGATCGTCAGCTACACGGTCAAGTCCGGACGCGAGGAAGAGAACGCCGAGCTCGTGCAGGCCGTCTTCGAGGAGCTTGCCGCCGCAACGCCGGCCGGATTCCGCTACGCCGTCTTCCAGGCGAGCGACTCGAGGGAGTTCATCCATCTCTACATGGATGAAGGCGCCCCCTCCGGTACCTTGCAGCAGCTGCCCTCATTCCAGGCGTTCGTCGCCGACGCCGAGGCTCGCCATGAGCAGCCGGCCGCGTTCAAGCAGTTCGAGCTGATCGGCGCGTACCGCACCTACGGAAACGCCTGATGGCCGGGTACACGCAGCTCAACCTGAAGGACGACGTCGAGAATGTCGCCGAGCGATTCGGGCTCGCTCCGGACCTGGAAGCCACGAAGAGGTCTACCATCGCGCTCGCCGGCAGCGGTCGCGTGAAGATCGAAGAGGAGGTACGCGACGTGCGCCGGTGGGACGCGATCCGGCTCGCGCCCGGCGTCGCGCGCGCGTTCGAGGCGGGCCCGGACGGTCTCGAGCTCCTCGCCGTCGGCTTCGGCGACGCCGGCGACGCGGAGATGCTCGAGGAGTTCTGGGCCGCCTCGACGGAGCGCGTTCCCGAGCAGGAAGACTGACGGCCGGGAACGAGATGGCCGACCCCGACACAACCGCCCCGAGTCGCGAAGCCCTGCGAGAGCAGGAGCTCCTCGCCGCAGCCAAGACGGGGAGCCAGGACGCGTTCGCGGCGCTCGTCGAGCCGTTCCGGCGCGAGCTGCTCGCTCACTGCTACCGGATGCTCGGCTCGAACGCCGACGCCGAGGACGCACTGCAGGACAGCCTCCTGCGCGCCTGGCGCGGGCTCGCGCGCTTCGAAGGACGAAGCTCGCTTCGATCGTGGCTCTACCGCATTGCGACGAACGCCTGCCTGCGCGCCATCGAGCGCAGGCCTACGCGGGTCTCGCCGGTCGACTTCTCGTCCGCCTGGGATCCGCACAGCGGGCCTGCCGACGCGGTGCACGATCCCATCTGGCTCGAGCCCTTTCCGGACGAGATGCTCGGGCTCGCCGGCCCGGCGGGCCCGGACGTCCGCTACGAACAGCGCGAGAGCATCGAGCTCGCGTTCATCGCGGCGCTTCAACACCTGCCTGCGCGGCAGCGTGCCGTCCTCATCCTCCGCGACGTGCTCGGTTTCTCGGCCCGCGAGACCGCCGCCGTTCTCGAGACGACGCCGGTCTCGATCGACAGCGCATTGCAGCGAGCGCACCGCTCGGTGGACGAGCGGCTCCCGAGCCAGACGCAGCAGGAGACGCTTCGCCGGCTCGGCGACGACGAGCTCGGGCAGCTCGTCGAGCGGTACGTCTCCGCATGGGAACGCAACGACGTCGACGCCGTCGTCTCGATGCTCGCGGAAGACGCGAAGATGGCGATGCCGCCGCTTCCGAACTGGTATGGGAACCGCGCCGACATCGAAGCGTTCCTGCGAGCGACCCCGCTCGCCGGCGTGAAGCGGTGGCGCATGATCCGGACGAGTGCGAACGGACAGCCCGCGGTCGCCGGCTACGCCTGGGACGACGCGGCCGCTGCATACGTGCCCCACGGCTTGACCGTCCTCTCCATCCGCGCCGGAAAGATCGACGAGATCATGGCGTTCCTCACCCCGGACGTCTTCTCCCGCTTCGACCTGCCGGCGTCGATCCGCTGACGCCGCGAAATCCGACGTACCGCCCGCGCCCGTACTTGCTCCTGCCGCAGATTCCGCAACCGGGAGAGAGCCATGGCCAGCAGGCGCATCAGAGTGCTCGTGTTCGTCGCGTTCGCCGTCGTCGTCTCGGTCGCCGCCGGCGCGGCCCAGAGCCGTGTGACGGCGGACGTCTACACCGTCCACCCGCTCGTATCGGACAGCAGTGCGACAGCCGCGCCGGCCACGGACGCGTCGCTCGTGAATGCCTGGGGGCTGAGCGCCGGGCCGACGACGCCCTGGTGGTCGGCGAACAACGGCTCGAGCACCTCGACGCTGTACAGCGGCGCCGGGGCGAAGGTGCCTCTCACGGTCGCGGTCGCGGGCGGGCCGACCGGCACCGTCTTCAACGGCAACGCCGCCGACTTCGTCGTCAGCCAGAGCGGCAAGAGCGGAGCCGCCCGGTTCCTGTTCGCCACCAAGAGCGGCATGATCCTGGGCTGGACGCCGGCCGTGAACGGTACGGCGGCAGTCGTGGGCGCTGACCGCTCGAGCGCAGGGGCGTTGTACACCGGGCTCGCGAGCGCGAACGACCGCCTGTACGCGGCCGACTTCCACAACGCTCGGGTCGACGTCTTCGACGCAGCGTTCAACCCCGTCGCCGCATCCGGCGGCTTCAAGGACGCGAAGGTCGCGAAGGGCTTCGCGCCGTTCGGGATCCAGGCGCTCGGTGGGAACATCTTCGTCACCTACGCGAGGCAGGACGCAGCGGCGAAGCACGACGTGCCGCAGCCGGGCGTCGGATACGTCGACGAGTTCACGCCCGACGGACAGCTCGTCGCGAGCGTCGTGAACAGCGGCAAGAAGAACGCGCCGCTCAACGCTGCCTGGGGTCTCGCACTCGCCCCGGCCGACTTCGGCGTCTTCGGCGGTGACCTGTTGGTCGGCAATTTCGGCAACGGACGAATCAGCGCGTACACGCAGCGCGGGAGCAAATGGGTCTACAAGGGCCAGCTGCGCCTCGGCAACGGCACGCCGATCGCGATCGACGGGCTCTGGGCGATCGCATTCGGAAACGGTGCGGCCGCCGGGCCGGCGAGCACGCTCTACTTCCTGTCCGGCCCGTCGGCCGAGCAGCACGGGCTCTACGGCTCGATCACGGCCGGCTGACCTGCGCAGACTCGCAGGAAAGGCCCCGGAAACGGGGCCTTTTTTGTTCTGGCAGGCGATTCCGCTTAGCATCGCGGCGACCAATCCGAGCTGGGGGGCAGGTTGGGCAAAGGGGAGCGCTGTCGTCGAGACGCTGCGGACATCGCGCGATCGCGCGCTACGCCCCTGCCGCTTCGGATCAATCCACTCGAAGGGATGGTGGCATGTCGCACCGTATGAGGTGGGTCGCCTTGCTGTGCGTCGGCGTCGCCCTGACGCTCGTCGCGATGACGAATGCAGGCGCGGCCCCGCCGACGAACTGTGACACGCAGGTGAACGACACACCGAGCAAGCTGATCCCGTGCATCCAGCAGAAGGATCTCTGGGCGTACATGCAGCAGTTCCAGGCGATCGCCGACGCGAACCCGAGCCCCGCCGACGGGCATCCGTCCCGCAACTCGGGCGAGCCGGGCTACAAGGCGTCGGCCGACTACGTCGCCTCCGTGATGAAGGCCGCGGGCTACGACGTGACCCTTCAGCCGTACAAGTTCACGTACTACGCCTACACGTCGACGCCGTCGTTCAGCGAGGTGTCGCCGACCGCGCACACGTACGGCCTCGGCACGGAGTGGAACCCGGGCCAGAGCGTCGGCACGGCGAGCAACGCGATGCTCCAGCCCGCCGGCGGGATCATCATCCCGCCGACCGACACGCCGAGCTCGGCGAGCGGATGCAGCGCATCCGACTTCAACGGCTTCGTGCCCGGACGGATCGCGCTCATCCAGCGTGGCACGTGCTTCTTCGGCGTGAAGGTGCTGAACGCGCAGGCCGCGGGAGCGAGCGGCGTCGTGATCTTCAACGAGGGCAACCCTGGGCGCACCGAGTTGCTCAACGGTGCCCTCGACGACGCCTCCGGCAATCCGTTCATTCCGACGATCCCGGTCGCGTTCACGTCGTTCGACACCGGCCGCGCCCTGTACGACCAGTATCAGGGGAACCAGCACCCGGTCATGAGCCTGTCCATTCAGGCACTCGTCAAGCCGAACGCGGACGACTGGAACGTGATCGCGGACTCGAAGGGCGGCGACAAGAACCACACCGTCGTCGTCGACGCGCACCTCGATGCGATCTACGGCGCCGGGATGCTGGACAACGCCTCCGGGTCGGCCACGATCCTCGACATCGCGCGGATGATGAAGAACGTGACTCCGACGAACCACCTCCGCTTCATCTGGTTCGGCGGCGAGGAGCTGGGCCTGTTCGGCTCGGCCGCATACGTCAACAGCCTGTCGTCGAACGACCTCAGTCACATCGGCTACGACCTCGACGCCGACGTGACGGCAACGCCGAACTACATCATCGGCGTGCTCGACCCGGCGGCACCGGACTTCTTCGGCGGCACGGTGTCGAACACGTTCCCGAACCGGGTATACAAGGCGTCGACGATCGCGCGCGACGAGGCGGTCCAGTACTTCGACTCGATCGGGCTCAACCACGAGTTCCTGTCGCCGACCGGTACCGACGCGATCAGCTTCAACCAGGTCGGCATCCCGGCCAGCGGCCTGCTGACGGGGCAAGACTGCTGCAAGACCCAGAACGAAGTCGACCTGTTCGGCGGATACCTCGGGAACTACGAAGGCAACGTCCCGAGCTTCGACGGCGGCTGCGTCGACAACCCGTTTCGCTGGTGCGACAACCTGAGCAACAACGATCCGAAGGTCCTGACGTTCATGTCGAAGGCGTTCGCGAACATGGTCGTGCAGATGGCCTTCGACACGAAGGTGATGTCTGCGAGCGACAACACGGTCGTCAGCAAGAAGCTGCCGATCGCGGGCGAGACCTCGCGGCACTTCTCGACGAAGTAATAACCACTGCTGCGCGTGGCGCCGGCTCGATCCGAGCCAGCGCCGCGCGTGGACGATGGTCGTTTTCCTCAGGCTGCTGCGGGTGCGGCATCGCCGTGCCGCTCGATGGTCGGGAGCCAGCGCAGCCAGTGCGGCAGGTACCAGTTCCAGTCGCCGAGCAGCTTCATCGTCGCAGGGAGGAGCAGCGCCCGGACGATGGTGGCGTCGATCAGCACCGCCGCTGCAAGCCCGACCCCGAGCTCCTTCATGTCGATGATCGGCAGCGTTGCGAAGATCGAGAACACGCCGACCATCACGAGGGCTGCGCTCGAGACCGTTCCGGCGGTGGTCTTGATTCCGTGAGCAACGGCGTTCTCGGTGGTCATGCCCCGGTCGTACGCCTCGCGGACGCGGCTGAGGATGAACACGTGGTAGTCCATCGACAGGCCGAACAGGATCACGAACATGAAGATCGGGAGCCAGGATGCGATCCCCCCGTTGGAGCGGAAGCTCAGCAGGCTCGAGCCCCAGCCGTACTGGAAGATGGCGACGAGCACGCCGTACGCAGCTCCGACCGACAGCAGGTTCAGCAGGATGGCCTTCACTGCGATGACGATCGAGCGGAACGAGAGCAGCAGGAGCAGGAACGCGAACGTGAGCACGAAGGCGAACACGAGCGGCGCGGAGTGCTTGAGGAGCGAGTTCCCGTCGACCGAGGCCGCCGTGCCGCCCGTGACTGCAAAGCTCGCGCCGGCGAGCTTGCCGACCGTCGCCGGCAGGACGACGTTGCGCAGCGTGTCGAGCGCCCTCGTCGAGACGGCGTCGGTGCCGTCGCCCTCGAGCGGGATGGCGACGCGCGTGACCGTGTGCGCCGGGTTGACGTCGGCCTCGATCGGGCCCCGCATCTGACCGCTCGCGAGCGCCGCGGTGCGCAGCGCATCGATCGCGGCGACGGTTGACGGAGCGTCGGCGTCCGCCTTGATCGCGACGATCGCCGGGCCTGCGCTCCCCGGGAACGTCTTCTGGAGCTTCTCGATCGTGGCGACCGTTGCGACGCCCTTCGGCAGGGAGTCGAGGCCGGTCGTCGTGGTGTGCAGCGAGAGCGTGGGAACCGCCATGGCGAGCAGGACCGCGGCGGCGGCGACCGCCGACGCGAGGGGGTGCTTCAGCGCCGGCGTCAGGATCGCCGACCAGACGCGGTTGTCGCCGCTCGGGCGCCGGAATCGGCCGAGGAATGGGATGCGGCCCTTCTCCACGCGGTCGCCGAGCTTCGAGAGCAGCGCGGGCAGCACGGTCAGCGACCCGAGCATCGCAACGGCGACGACGATCATCGTCGCGACGCCGAACGACAGGTATCCCTTGTCGCCGCTGAACAGCATGCCGGCCATGGCGATCATCACCGTCACGCCGGAGATGAGGACCGAGCGGCCCGAGGTCGCTGCGGCGGCTTCCAGCGCCGCGCGATGGCTCTTGCCGGCCGCACGCTCTTCCCGCTCGCGCTTCAAGTAGAAGAGCGAATAGTCCACGCCGACGGCGAGACCGACGAGCAGGAGCACGGCGCTGACGTTCTGGTCCATCGGCACGAGATGGCTCGGAAGCGCGATCAGCCCGAGCGTCCCGGCGACGGCCGAAAGCGCGAGCAGGAGCGGCACGCCGGCTGCGACGATCGCGCCGAAGACGAGCAGCAGGATGATCAGCGTGAGCGGGATGGACCGCTCGCCTGCGGATGCGAGCTGCTTCTCGAACGCCGCGTTCAGCGCCTTGCCCGAGCTGATCGAGCCGGCCTCTCCGACGTAGAAGCCGGGATGTGCCTTCGCGACCTTCGCGGTCGACGCGGTGAGCGCGTCGATCCGCCTGGTCGCCGCCTCGTTCGTGCCTTTCATGTCGAACTCGACCAGCGCGGTATGGCCGTCCTGCGAGATCAGATCTCCCCGGCCTGCGTCGTACGGGGAGCGGAGGTTCTCGATCGTCTTGAACGGGCGCACTGCGCTCACGACGTCGTGCACGACGGCGCGGAACGCCGGAGCGCCCGCCCTGAGCGTCGTGCTTTGCACGAGGACGATCTCGGTCTGCGGGTCGGACTGGAACCCGGCGTCCCTCAGGATGCGGTCGGCGCGGTGCGACTGGCCGACGTTGGCGTCGTTCTGGTCGATGTTCTTCGTGCCGACGAGCTGTCCGACGAGCAGGGCGGCGGCGACGAACGCGATCCAGCCGAAGACCGCTGTCTTCCAGTGATTCGCGCTCCAGCGGCCCATCCGGGCCGCGATGTTGCTGGACTGCTTCAACGGCGACATGGCCTGCCTCTCTCTCCGACGGGGTATGCCATGAGGCTGCCAGCGTCGAGGCGCCGCGCCCATGGGGCGAGCAGGCGTCTTGGGGTGTGGCCAGCTCCAACACTCGCGCTTCTGCCATCGTTTCGGCATGGGCTCCTCTCCCGAAGGCGGCTGCTCCTGCGGAGCCGTCCGGTACCGGCTCGCGTCGGATCCGCTCTTCGTGCACTGCTGCCACTGCCTGAACTGCCAGCGGCAGACCGGTAGCGCGTTCGTCGTCAACCTGCTCATCGAGACCGACCGCGTCGAGGTTCTCGCGGGCGAGCCGCAGCCGGTCGATGTCCCGCGCGACGACGGCAGCATGCAGCGGATCTTCCGCTGCCCCGACTGCCACGTCGCGGTGTACAGCGAGTACACGCGGCCCGAGTTCCGGTTCGTCCGCGCCGGCACGCTCGACGATCCGTCGTGGGTGCGGCCGGACGTGCACATCTTCACGCGCTCGAAGGTGCCGTGGGTGACGCTGCCGGAGTCGGTTCCGGCGTTCGACGTCTACTACGACACGAACGAGCTCTGGCCGGCCGAGAGCCTCGAGCGGGCCAGAGCGGCGCTCGGCTAGTCCGGTAGCAGCGGCATCGAGATTCCCGGCGCGCGGCCGACGAGGACGCCGCGCGTGATCGCGGCCGATCCGAACCGCTCGCGCACGAGGTCGACCACTGCGTCGAGCGCGTCGCTCTCCCGCCGGTCGAAGGGCAGCACGAGCTGCACCGCGTCGCCATCGTCGAGGTTCGCGACGGCGATGCCGACGAGGGTGAGCCCCCGACTCTCGAGCAGCGGCAATGCTTCGGCAACGAGCCTTCGGGCGGTCGCGAGCACGCGCTCGGTGCTCGCGGTCGCGTACGGCAGCGTCGCGGAGCGCGTCGCGCGCGTGTAGTCGCCGAAGCGAAGGCGAAGCACGACCGTGCGCCCGGAACGGCCCGCCTTCCGCATCCTGCGCGTGACGCGGTCGACGAGCGTGACGAGATCCGCGTCCACGGACTCCGGCGACCAGGGCGCGCGGCCGCGCGCACGCTGCGAGCCGATCGACCTGCGTCTGCGTCGTGGGTGCACCGGTCGCGGGTCGAGATTGTGCGCGAGCGCGTGCAGATGGTGTCCCGACGCACGTCCGAGCATGGAGACGAGTAGCGACTCGGGCAGGAACGCGACCTGCCGCACCGTCGTGATGCCGCGGGCGCGCAGCTTGCGCGCCGTCACCGGCCCGACGCCCCAGAGCCGCTCGACCGGAAGAGGATGGAGGAATTGAAGCTCGTCGTCGGGCGGGACCACGACCAGCCCGTCGGGCTTGGCCACCGCGCTCGCGACCTTCGCGAGGAACTTCGTCCGCGCTACGCCGATCGTGATGGGCAGGCCGACGCGGTCGCGCACGTCGCGCCGCAGCCGAACGGCGATCTCGACCGGCGAGCCGACGCTCCGCTCCATCCCGCGAACGTCGAGGAACGCCTCGTCGATGGAGAGCCCCTCGACGACGGGCGCAGCGTCCTCGAACACCCGGAACACCGCCTTGCTCGCCTCCGAGTACGCCGACATCCGCGGCGGGACGACGACCGCGTGCGGGCACAGTCGGCGGGCTCGGGCGCCCCCCATCGCGGTACGGATCCCGAAGGCCTTCGCCTCGTAGCTCGCGGCCAGCACGACGCCCCCGCCGACGATCACCGGGCGGCCGCGCAGCCGGGGATCGTCGCGCTGCTCGACGGACGCGAAGAACGCGTCCAGGTCGGCGTGCAGGATGGAGGCTCCTCCCGACACGAACGTATGTTCGCACGGAGGCTACTTCGCCGGCAACGAGCGGGCGAACGCGACGCCGCGGGCCACCCAGCCGGCGAGCTCGTCCCGACCTTCGACCTCGCTCGACGCGAGCCGGAGCCAGCCCGTCATCGGACGGCCGCGCATGACCATCACCTCGGCCGGCGTCGTGCGCACGAGCATCTCCGAGTCGGCCGGGTCGACCCGCACCATGAGGCCGCCCTGGCCGCTCGCCGCGACGGCCATGTTGCCGCCGACGAGGAAGGCGAGCCCACCGAACATCTTCTTCTCGCTCACGCCGCCCTCGTCGCCGATCAGGTCGCGGATCCGCTCCGCCAGCGCTTCGTCGTAGGCCACGGCATGAGTGTTGCATCCTCGAGGGGCCGGGAATAGAGGTTGCGACCCAGACGTTTGCGCTATCAAGTAAATCGTCTCGATGGAGGCATCGACCAGATGAACACCGCACTCCTCGTTCTCAGGCTCGTCCCGGGTCTTCTGTTCATGGGCCACGGGTTGCAGAAGCTCGTCCCGGCGAGGTACTCGCCGCCTCTGCTTCACGCGATGGGACCCCGGGCTGCGGCCGGGTTCTTCGACGGACTCGGGCTACGGCCGGCGCTTCCGGCGCTCTTTGCCGCGGCCCTGGCGGAAGTCGGCGGCGGGTTCCTGATCGCAGCCGGCCTCGTCACCCCGCTCGGGACGGCGCTCCTCGCCGCGGTGATGACGACCGCCATCCTGAGCGTCCACGTGCGCAAGGGGATCTGGAACACGGACGGCGGCTTCGAGTTCCCGCTGGTGATGCTGACGGTCGCGTTCGTCGTCAGCGCGCTCGGGCCGGGCACGCTCTCGATCGACGACTGGGCCGGCATCGGCAACTGGACCGGCGTCCACTGGGCTGCGGGCGACGTTGCCCGCGCGGGCGCGGCCGTCGGCGTGGGCGCAGCCGCAGGCCTGCTGACGATGGCGCTCGGACGCGTCCGCATCGCGGTCGAGTCGCACCGCACGCCGCACCTCGCCTGATCGGGCTATCCGGTCGCGGCGACCGGCGTCCAGGTGAAGCGGACGAGCGCGACCACGAGGCCCGCCGCCAGCCACAACGCGAGGACACCGAGATCGCTCCAGACGATCCCGGTGCCTCGCGTCGCCGGGTCGAATGCGTGGTGCAGGCCGTCGGCGAGATGCTGGACGGGGAAGACCTGGGCGACGTCGCGGAGCCAACGGGGGAGGCTGACGTTCGGGATGAAGATGCCGGAGATGAAGTACAGCGGCAACATCACCGCCTGCACCATCGGCTGCGCCGCATCCTCGGTCTTGATCGCACTCGTGAACGCGAAGCCGAGGCAGACGAACGCGACCGCACCGATGACGGCTGTGACCACCACCCCGACGAGCGTCCTGCTCGGCAGCGTGACGCCGTAGGCGAAGCGTCCGAGGAGGAGGAGAACCGTCATCACGCCGAGCCCCACGACGACGGCCGTCAACGCGCGCGCGGCGATCAGCACCCACGCCGGCACCGGGGCCGCACGTCGCCGCTTGAGCACGCCGGTCTCGCGCTGCGCGGTGACCGAGATGACGAGGTTCACGAACGAGCCGGCGATCACCGCCAGAGCCGAGATGCCGGGCACGTAATACGTCGAGGCCTTGATCCCGCGTGGCCCGAGCCGGTCGTTTCCGAACACGCTGACGAAGATGACGAGGAAGATGATCGGCAGCGCGACCGTGAAGAAGCGGGACTGCCGGTTGCGGAAGAACGCAAGCAGCTCGAAGCGCGTCTGATGCGCCACGAGCTGGAGCGCGGTGCGCTGGCCGCTCATTCCAGGCTCCCGGTCAACTGGAGGTACACGTCTTCGAGCGACGGCCTGCGGACATCGAGGTCGGGGAGGTCGACGCCGCGTGCGTTCGCCCATGCGGCGAGTGTCGCGACGTCGGCGAGCGGGCGTTCGCTCTCCACCGCGACCCGTCCGTCGTCGGAGGACGCAGGGAGTGGAAGCTCGGTGAGGGCGATGCCCGTCGGGAGCGTGAACGAGATGCGCACGGCCATCCCCGCCCGGCCGCCGAGGGTCTGCGGTGTCCCTTCCGCGACGATGCGACCTGCGGCGATGACGGCGATGCGGTCGGCAAGGTTCTCCGCCTCGTCCATGTAGTGGGTGGTCAGGAACACGGTCTTGCCGAGCTCGCGCAGTCCCTCGATCACGCTCCAGGCGGCGCGGCGGGCGGAGGGGTCGAAGCCGGTGGTCGGCTCGTCGAGGAAGATCAGCTCCGGGTCGCCGATGAGCCCGAGTGCGACGTCGAGCCGCCTCCGCTGACCGCCGGACAGCTGCTCGCCGAGCGTCTCCTCCTTGCCCTGTAGTCCGACGAGCGCGATCGTCTCGTCGATGTCGCGCGGCGCGTCGTAGTAGCCCGCGTAGAGCTGCATGCACTCGCGCACGGTGAGGCCGGGCTCCGGGGCCGACTCCTGCAGCACGGTTCCGACCCGGTTCCGCCAGTCCGATCCGGCGCGCGCCGGGTCGGTGCCGAGGACGCGCACATCTCCGTCGCTGCGCTCCCGAAAGCCCTCGAGGATCTCGACCGTCGTCGTCTTCCCGGCGCCGTTCGGACCGAGGAAGGCGAAGATCTCGCCGCGGCGGACCTCGAGGTCGATGCCGGCGACGGCGTCCAGGTCGCCGTAGCGCTTGCGCAGCCCGCGGACGCTGATCACCACGTCGTCCACGGTCTCACTCTCGCACAATGCTCTTCGTGGCCGATCGCCCCCGCCCCTCGCTGCTCGCAGGCGTCGCCGCGCTCGCGTCGGCTGCGGCGGAGGCCGGGGCGGACCGGCTCACCGTCGCGCTCGGCGGGCGGGAGCGGGCGCGCGTCATCGTCGTCCTCGCGTGCGTCCTCGGGCTCAGCGCTGCGGACGTCTCGACCGTGGGCGCGTCTGCGACGGAGCTGCGCCACGGCCTGCACATCAGCAACACGGACATCGGGCTGCTCGTGGCCGCCACCTCGCTCGTCGGGGCAGTCGCGAGCCTGCCCTTCGGCGTCCTCGCCGACCGTGTCCGCCGCACGACGACGCTCTCGATCACGATCGTCCTCTGGGCGGTCGCGATGCTCTGGAGCGCGTCGGTGTCGAGCTTCCGCGACCTGCTCGTCGCGCGCATCTTCCTCGGCGCGGTGACCGCGGCCGCAGGGCCGATGATCGCCTCGCTCGTCGGCGACTACTTCGGCGGCTGGGAGCGAGGGCGCATCTACGGCTACATCCTCACCGGCGAGCTCCTCGGAGCCGGCTTCGGCTTCGCGGTGACGGGCGACATCGCCACCGCGTCCTGGCGTGCCGCGTTCGTCATCCTCGCGCTGCCCGCGCTCGCGCTGTCGATCTTCGTGGCGCGCCTGCCCGAGCCCCGACGCGGCGGCAAGGGCGTGCTCGGCCACGAAGGCGAGCAGCAGTCCGAGCGAACGGACGAGCTGCCGCACGAGACCGACGCGCAACGCCTCGCCCGGGAGCGTGGGCTCGAGCCCGACCCGGATCTCGTGCTGAGCGCCGATCCGCGTCGCATGAACATCGTCGCGGCCACACGCTACGTGCTCAGCATCCGCACGAACATCTATCTCATCGCCGCGAGCGCGCTCGGCTACTACTTCCTCGCCGGCGTGCAGACGTTCGGCTCGGAGTTCGCAAAGGAGCAGTACCGCATCGGGCAGGCGCTCGCGAACATCCTGCTGCTCGTGATCGGCGCGGGCGCGGTTGCGGGAGTGCTCGCCGGCGGCGCGCTCGGCGACCGGCTTCTGCGGCGCGGCCGTCTGAACGGCCGGCTGTACGTCGCCATCGGGGCCGCAACGCTGACACCCGTGCTGTTCGCGCCGGCGCTCTTCACGCGCAGCGCAACGTCGGCGGTGCCGTACCTGATGGGCGCCGTCCTCGTCCTGTCGGCCCAGAACCCGCCGCTCGACGCGGCGCGGCTCGACATCATGCCGGCGTTCCTGTGGGGGCGTGCGGAGTCGGTCCGGACGTTGCTGCGCTCGCTCGCGCAGGCGCTCGCGCCGCTCCTGTTCGGTGCGGCGAGCGACCATGTGTTCGGCGGCGGGCGCAGCGGCCTGCAGTGGACGTTCGTCGTCATGCTCGTCCCGCTCGCGGCGAGCGCGTACCTGCTCTTCCTCGGGCGGCGGACGTATCCGCGCGACGTCGCTACTGCAGCATCCGGCCGATCGCCCGATCCAGCTCGTCCAGCCGGCTGACGCCGAACGCGCGCACGACGCCATCCGCGTCCACGACGATGTTCGTCGGCACGCCGCGGACGCCCAGGGAGCGCGCGTATTCGCCCGTCTCGTCCAGCAGCACGGTCCCCTTCAGCCCCCACATCTCGCAGAAGCGCTCCACCTCGGGCTTCGGGTCGGAGCCTTCCCAGATGTCGATGTGAATGACGTCGAGACCCGACCGGTCCCGTTCGCGCTGTCGCAGTTCCTCGAGGAACGGCGCCTCCGCGTTGCACGGCCCTCACCAGCTGGCGAAGAAGTTGACGATGTAGCGCTTCTCGGCCCACTCGCGGCTCGAGCGCAGCTCGCCGGTGTGCAGATCGACGAGGGAGAACTCCGGCAGCGGCCTGCCGACGAGCGGGGAAGGCGCCTCGCGGGCCGGCGCAGGGGGCCGGCCGGAGAGGAGGTCCTCGACGATCGTGAGCGTGCCGCTTCCCGCGTCGGCGACGAGCAGGCGGCCGTCGTGCGGATCGACCGTGACGCCGCCCGGGCCGTCGCCGACCGGGATCTGCGTCCACTCGACGCCGTCCACGACGCCGAGCACGCTCACCGTGCCCGCGCCTCGATTGCTGACGTAGATGCGGTCGTGTGCCGGCGCCACCGTCAGGCCGACGGGCGCCTCTCCGACGCGCAGCTCCTCGATCACGCGCACCTCGTCGAGGTCGATGCGCGCGACCGTTCCCGCCACGGAGTTCACGACGAAGGCCTCCCCCCGTTCCGGGACGACGCCGACCGCGCACGCGCCCGTGCCTACGTCGAGACGCCCGACGGGCTCGTTCGTGGTGGCGTTCACGAGCGTCACCGACGCTGCGATGAAGTTGACGCACAGGATCAGCTGCCGCGTGGGATCGAGCTCGATCGCGCCGGCGCCGATCTCGGCCTCGACGGTCGCCACCGTCTCGAGAGTGTCGACGTCGATGACGCTCATCGTCCCGCCGAGCGAATTTCCACAGTAGAGGCGCCGCCCGTCGGCGTCGTACGCGAGCCCGGACGGATAGCCACCGACGGGGATCGTGCTCGTCAGCCGAAGCGTCCCGGCGTCGACGACCGAGACGGAGTCGGAGTGCGCGTCGGCGGTGAAGATCCGGTCGGTGGGCGGGTCGAAGACGAGGTCGATCGGTTCCTTGCCGACCGGGACCCACGCGATCGGCTCGAGCGCTTCGAGATCGACGACGGTCACCCAGTCGCTGCGCGAGCAGGCGACGTAGGCGCGGCGCCGGGCGACGTCGACGCCGACACCCTCCGGGTCGAGGCCGACGGCGATCGCCGCGATCTGCCGCGAGTGCGCGGGCACGTCGATGCGGCAGGCCGCTCCGACGCCGAAGCGCTCGAGGGGGTCGGTCGCGGCCACCGCGCTATGTAACCACACCGTTTCCCGGCGTTTGCCGAGCTTTCTCCCATGCGTCGCTCTCCCGCGCCGAGGATCGCTCCTGTCCGTCAGTCCTTTCGAGCAAGGGGGAGCGAAACCCATGTGGAGACGACGCATCGTCCTCGGCGCGATTGCAACGGCAGCGGCCGCGATGATCGGAGCGGCCGGGTCGAGCTCGGCGAGCACCGGCACGCCGGCGATCCCGCACTACCAGCACATCGTCGAGATCGTGATGGAGAACACGAGCTACGACACGATTGTCGGCAACCCGGACGCGCCGAACCTGAACGCGCTGGCCGCCCGGTACGGCCTGGCGACCGACTACTTCGGCGTGACGCATCCGAGCGAGCCGAACTACGTGGCCGCCGTCGGCGGCGACTACTTCGGCATCCAGGACGACAACCAGTTCTACTGCACGCCCGCGCTGAGCGGCACCGATCCCACCTGCGCCGGCACGACGGTCGACCACACGGTCGGTGCGCCGTCGCTCGCCGACCAGCTGACCGCCGCCGGCATGACCTGGAAGGGCTACTTCCAGAGCCTCCCGCCAACTCCGGCGACCTACGTCACGAGCGGTCCCGGCGCGAACGGGCCGTACACGTTCAAGTGGCCGAGCAGCTCGCACGCGTTGTACGCCTCGAAGCACAACCCGTTCGTGAACTTCACCGGCACCCAGGGAGCAGTTGCGAACATGGTCGACGACAGCCGGCTCGCGAGCGACCTTGCGAACAACGCGCTGCCCAACTACAGCATGATCGTGCCGGATCAGTGCAACGACATGCACGGCACCGGCGGATGCAGCAACCCCGATCTCATCGCCGCCGGCGACGCCTACGTCGGCAGCACCGTCGCCGAGATCATGGGGTCGAAGCTATGGCAGCAGGGCCGGAACGCGATCGTCGTCACGTGGGACGAGGACGACTTCTCCGATTCCGGACAGCCCGGCACCGGCTGCTGCGGAAGCACCGTGGGCGGGGGCCACGTGCCGACGATCGTCATCACGAACAAGGCCGAGGCGCCGGTCGTCGACGGGACTTCCTACAACCACTACTCGCTGCTGCGTTCGATGGAGGACGCGTTCGGCCTCCCGTGCCTGGCGCATGCGTGCGACAGCGCCGTCCTCCCGATGGCGGCGCTGTTCCATCCCTAGCGCGTCACTGCGAGCTGGCGGCCACGAGGGCCGCCAGCTCGCGCCGTGCGCGCTTGAGCTCCTGCTTCTGCTCCCGGAGCGCCGGCCCGCGGAGGCCGCGCACCCGCAGCAGCTGGAGCTCCCGGACGCGCTCCCGGATCTGCTCCAGGAGCCGTTCCACCTCGCGCTGGTAGCGCCGCCGGTCGTCGGTCATCAGGCTGCCTCCTCCACGAGCTGGAGATCGCCGATGGGTGCTTCCTCGCTTTCCGGAGCCGCGGGCTGGGACTCGACGAGGGCGGCCGAGAGGAGGCTGCCGGCGATCGAGATCGCAGCGAGCACGTAGAACGCGACCACGAAGCCGTGGGTCAACGCGTGCGGCGAGGACGCCGTCACATGGTGATGCGTGGCGAAGCGGGTCGTGTACGTCGTGGCGATCGTCGTGGCGATGGCGACGCCGATCGCGCCGCCGATCTGCTGCGACGTGTTCAGCAGGCCCGAAGCAACGCCGGCGTCACGCCGGCCGACGCCGGCGAGCGCGCCGATCGACATCGGCACGAACGCGAACGCGAAGCCGATGCCGCCGATGAGGAAGGCCGGGAACAGGTCCCAGAAGTAGTGCCCGTTCACCGGTAGCCGCGTGTAGAGCAGCAGGCCCGCCGAGGCGACGAGCAGCCCGGTCGGCAGGACGCGGCGGATGCCGATCCTCGTCACCACCGCTTGCGACACGCCGGAGAAGATGACGATCGAGAGCGCGAACGTGAGGTAGGCCGCTCCGGTCTGGAGCGCGGAGTAGTGCAGCACCTGCTGCATGTACAGCGTCAGCAGGAAGAACTGCGAGAAGATCGCGGCGCCGGAGAAGAGCGCCGCGGCGTTCGAGCCGGAGAGCGTGCGCAGCTTGAAGATCCGCAGCGGGAGCAGCGGAGCCGGCGAGCGCAGCTCGACGACGATGAAGGCGACGATGAGTGCAACGGAGCCCGCGAGGAGCCCGGCCGTCGTGCCGGTCGCCCAGCCGTGCTGGCTCGCGCGCGTGAGCGCATAGACGAGCAGCATGAGGCCGCTGGTGATCGTGGTCGCACCGGCGATGTCGAAGTGCCGGTGATCGAGCGCTGCGCGACTCTCGCGCAGGAGGATCGGGGCGAGGACCAGCACGAGCGCCCCCACCGGGACGTTCACGTAGAAGATCCACGACCAGCTCAGGGCGCTCGTCAGCGCGCCACCGAGCAGCACGCCGACGGCCGCTCCGCTGCCCGAGACCGCGCCCCAGATGCCGAGTGCGAGATTGCGCTCGCGACCCTCGCTGAAGGTCGTCATCAGGATGGACAGGGCGGCCGGCGCGAGCAGCGCCGCGCCGAGCCCCTGCAAGGCCCGGAACGTGATCAGGGACGCCTCCGACCAGGCGAGCCCGTCGAAGAGCGAGCTGACCGTGAACAGGATCAGTCCGCCCATGAACAGGCGTCTGCGCCCGAGCAGGTCGGCCATGCGGCCCCCGAGGAGCAGGACGCCGCCGAAGAGGATGGAGTAGGCGGTGACCACCCACTGGAGGCTCTCCTGGCTGAAGTGCAGGTCGGTCTTGATGGTCGGCAGCGCGACGTTCACGATCGCGACGTCGAGGACGACCATGAACTGGGCCGCCACGAGGACTGCGAGCCCGAACCAGCGCTTCCGGTCGGCTGCGGCGCCTTCCGTGCTTGTAACAATCATGGCTTCACTCATTCAATTTCCCCTTAAATCGTTTGCTGGTTCTACGATACACACAACAAACGATCCTGCGCTACACTTATTCCGCGATGAACCCCGACATGTCCCAGAACTGCCTCCCGGCCGAGATGCTCGCCCGTCCGGCGGTGCTCCTCGGGCGCCTCGGGACGGCCATGAAGATGGAGTCGATGGAGCGCTTCGAGGCGGCCGGCTTCAGCGTCTACCACTACGGCGTCCTCGCCCTCCTGGACGAGGGAGAGCGCCAGACCCAGGCCACGATCGCCGACGCGCTCGGCGTCGACCGGAGCATGCTCGTGGGGCTCCTCGACCAGCTCGAGGAGCGGGGGATGATCGAGCGGCGCCGCGACCCGAACGACCGCCGCCGCCAGATGGTCAAGCTCGTCCCCGCCGGCCGGCGCCAGCTGGCCGAGTTCCGGAAGATCGTCGAGAAGATCGAGGACGACTTCCTCGCGCCGCTCGACGAGGAGGAGCGCGCGGCGCTGCACGACCTGCTCCTACGGGTTGCGGCCCATCGCGACACCCGCTTCGTGCCCGCGCAGACGTCCGTTTCGTAGCGCTCGGGCCACCGATGAGTTCCGGCCGCCTGCGACGTCAGTAGGGTCGATGGCCGTAGGATTGCTCCCGGTGGAACCGTCGGTCGCCACGACGCCGGTATTCGGAGAGCTCGAGCAGCATCGCTCGGAGCTCACCGCGTACTGCTACCGCATGCTCGGGTCGCCCTTCGACGCCGAGGACGCGGTGCAGGACACGCTCGTCCGCGCCTGGCGCAACATCGAGCGCTTCGAGGGCCGTGCCGCCCTGCGCTCGTGGCTGTACAAGATCGCCACCAACGTCTGCCTCGACATGCTCAAGGCGGGCAAGCGCCGTGCGCGCCCGATGGACCTCGGCCCCGCCCAGGAGCCGCTGTTCGAGAACCTGAACGTGCCGGCCGAAGTGACGTGGATCGAGCCGATGCCGGATCCCGCCGACGCCGCGGTCGAGCACGAGACGATCCGGCTCGCGTTCGTCGCCGCGCTCCAGCACCTGCCGCCGCGCCAGCGCGCCGTGCTCATCCTCTGCGAGGTGCTGCGCTGGCAGGCGACCGAGGCAGCAGAGCTGCTCGACACGTCGGTCGCGTCGGTGAACAGCGCGCTCCAGCGCGCCCGCGCGACGCTCGCCGACGCGAACGTGCGCGAGGTCGACACGGCGGACGTCGACGCCGAGCTCCTCGAGCGCTACGTCGCCGCGTTCGAGGCCTACGACATCGACAAGCTCACGCATCTGCTGCGCGAGGACGCGATCCAGTCGATGCCTCCGTTCGACATGTGGCTCGCCGGCCGCGACGACATCTTCACGTGGTGGTTCGGCCCCGGGATCGAGTGCAAGGGCTCGCGCGTCATCCCCGTGCGCGCGGCCAACGGCTCGCCCGCCTTCGGCCAGTACAAGATCGACCCGCAGGGCGGCTACGCGCCGTGGGCGCTCCAGGTGCTGGAGACCTCAGGCGGGCGCATCTCCGAGCTGACGTTCTTCCTCGACACCGAGCGGCTCTTCCCCCTCTTCGGGCTTCCACAGCACCTCGACTAGCCCGGCGAGCTCGAGCAGCTCGACCAGCTCCTCCGTCGGCGTCAGCCGTACCTCGAAGCCAAGCCGTTTTCCGGCCAGGCGCAGGCGGGCGAGCGTGTCGACGGTCCTGAGATCGATGGCCATCCAGAAGCCAAGACCGCGCGCGGGGCCCTAAATCATCGGCTACCGTACTGGGTACATGGCCGGTAAAGAAGAGAAGATCGAGCTCGAGGGCGAAGTGATGGAGTCGTTCAAGAGCGGGATGCACCGCATCGCGCTCGACAACGGCCACGAGACCCTCGGCTACACCTCCGGCCGCATGCGCCGCTATCGCATCAGGATCAACCCGGGCGACCGCATCAAGGTCGAGCTCTCGCCCTACGACCTGACGCGCGGCCGCATCGTCTACCGCGAGCGCTAGTCGGCTCCGGTGTCAGACACCGGAATCGGTGTCTGACACCAACTTCAGCGCCGCAGAGTTGATGCAGTAGCGCACACCTGTCGGGTGCGGCCCGTCGGGGAACACGTGCCCGAGGTGGCCGCCGCAGCTCGCGCACAGCACCTCGGTGCGAACCATGCCGTGGCTCGCGTCCGTCTCCTCCGCGACCGCGTCAGCGTCAGCGGGCGCGTAGAACGCGGGCCAGCCGCAGCCCGAGTCGTACTTCGCGTCCGACTCGAACAGGTCCGCCCCGCAGCCGGCACAGCGATACGTCCCCGGCTCGAAGACGTGGTCGTACTCGCCCGTGAACGGCGCCTCCGTGCTCTTCTGCCGCAGCACGTTGAACTGCTCGCGCGTCAGCTCCTGACGCCACTGCTCCTCTGACTTCTCGACTTTCGGCATGGTTCGAGTATGCCGACTGCCACGGGCGCTCCGCGCAAGCGGGTCATCTTCAGCGCCCTCATGCTCGTCGTGCTCCTCGCGGCGCTCGACCAGACGATCGTCTCGACCGCTCTGCCGACCATCGTCGGCGACCTCGGCGGTCTGACGCATCTCTCGTGGGTCGTGACCGCGTACCTCCTCACCTCGACCGTCTCGGGGCCGCTGTACGGGAAGTTCGGCGACCTGTACGGCCGCAAGATCGTCATCCAGGCCGCGATCGTCATCTTCCTCGTCGGATCGGTGCTGTGCGGGCTCGCGCAGAACATGACGGAGCTGATCCTCTTCCGCGCGCTTCAGGGCCTCGGCGCGGGAGGGCTCGTCGTCGTCGCGATCGCGGTCATCGGCGACGTCATCCCGCCACGCGACCGCGGCCGCTACCAGGGGCTCTTCGGCGCCGTCTTCGGCGTCGCCACCGTCATCGGACCGCTCATCGGCGGCTTCTTCGTCGACAACCTCTCGTGGCGCTGGATCTTCTACGTCAACGTGCCGGTGGGCGTCGTCGCGTTCCTCGTCATCGGTGCGACGTTCCACGCGCCGTCCGAGCGGCTGCAGCACGCGATCGACTATCTCGGCGCCGCGCTCCTCGCCGGCGGCCTCGGTGCGGTCGTCCTGTTCACGAGCCTCGGCGGGACGACGTACGCGTGGGGATCGACGGAGATCGTCGCGCTCGCGATCGTCGGCGTCGTCCTGCTCGTCCTGTTCCCCTTCGCGGAGCAGCGGGCGAGCGAGCCGATCTTGCCGATGTCGCTCTTCCGCAACCGCATCTTCGTGGTCAGCTCGGCCGTGGGCTTCATCATCGGGATCGCGCTCTTCGGCTCGATCACCTTCCTGCCGCTCTTCCTGCAGATCGTGCGCGGCCGCAATCCGACGAGCTCCGGCCTGCAGCTCACGCCGATGATGGCCGGGCTGCTGTTCACATCCATCGTCGGCGGTCAGATCATCTCGCGCACTGGCCGCTACCGCGCATTCCCCATCGTCGGCACCGCGATCGCCACCGTCGGCATGGCGCTGCTCACGCAGCTGAACGTGCACACGACGACGGTTGCGACGTCGCTGTACATGCTCGTGATCGGCTTCGGTCTCGGCATGGTCATGCAGGTGCTCGTTCTCGCGGTCCAGAACGCGGTGCAGCCGGCGGTGATGGGCGTCGCCACCTCCGGCTCGATCATGTTCCGGCAGATCGGCGGCTCCGTCGGGATCGCCGCGTTCGGCGCGATCTTCGCCAATCACCTGCGGACGAATCTCGCGAGGACCCTGCCGCCGGGCGTGCACGGGCCGACGTCGGCGACGCCGGTGGCGGTGAAGGCGCTGCCGCCCCACGTGCACGCGCTGTACGTCCATGCGTTCTCGAACGCCCTCCATCCGATGTTCCTCGTCGGCGCCGTCGTCTCCGGCATCGCGTTCCTCTTGACGTGGTTCCTCCGAGAGGTGCCGCTGCGCAGGACGACCGAGCCCGTCGTCACCGCATCGCGGCCCTCGTGAAGACGCGCACCGCGCCGACGGTGAGCAGCGCGCCGAACGCGATGACGACCGCGAGGCTGAGCGACGCCGCGAGATGCAGGTTGTTCGTCTTCCAGACGTTGTGCAGGCCGGCGCCGTCTCCGAGCAGGCCGTAGCGCATGAGCGCGAGCGCGTGGGTGAGCGGCAGGAACCGCGCGACCCACGTCATGCCGATCGGCATTGCCGTGATGGGGAAGAGCGAGCCGGCGAGGAACCAGGGCGCAATCGCGATCGCCGGCAGGCGCGCGATGTACTCCTCCTGGCGCGGAATGCGACTGGCGAGGATCTCGGCGACTCCGTACATGGCGACCGTCAGGCCGGCGGTGGCGCCGAGGAACCAGAGCACGCCGCCCGCGGTGGCGTGGAAGTGGATGCCCCGTGCGACGGCGAGGCCGAGCAGCGTCGCGATCTGCAACCCGGTGATCGCCACCGCGACGATGAGGTTGCCGAAGACGAGCAGTGCGCGTGGGACCGGTGCGGCGAGGAGCTCGCGCTGTGCGCCCTGCTCGCGGTCGACGATCACGCCGAGCCCGAGGAACAGCGTGTTCAGCGGTACGAGCAAGCCGACCGTCCCGAGCGCGACATACGACTCGTAACTCGCCGGCGTGTGCAGCGCCGTCTTCAACGCGGGCGCGATGACGAGCGCGAACAGGGCCGGGGTCAGAAGCGGAACGAGGAGCTCGCGCGGCGTTCGCGCCGTGAGCGTGAACCGGCGCCCCGCGAGCGTTGCGATTGCAGCTGTCATGTGTCTCCTTTCAGGCGGCTTCGGCGAGCCTGCCGCCGGTGAGTCGCAGATAGACGTCGTCGAGGCTCGGCCGTCGCGTCGACGCCGACGTGACCGGCAGCCTGAGCAGCTCGATCTCGGCCAGCGTCGCCGCTGCCGTTCGTTGCATGAGCGGAACGGTGAGCGTCGATCCGACCGCGAACGCGGTCGAGCCGGCAACACCGTGCTCGCGCAGGCGGGCCAACGCGCTCGATCCGTCGCCGTCGATCCGCAGCTCGACGATCTCCGCGCCGAGCTCGTCGCGCAGCGCGGTGGGCGTGTCGAGAGCGACGATCCGGCCCTCGTGCATGATCGCGATCCGGTCGCAGAGCCGCTCCGCCTCGTCCAGGTAGTGGGTGGTGACGAGGATGGTCAGCTCCCTGCGCCCACGCAGGTCGGAGATCGTCCCGAGCAGCTCGGCACGGATGCGCGGATCGAGCCCGACCGTCGGCTCGTCGAGGAAGAGAACGCGCGGCTCGGACACGAGGGCCCGGGCGATCTCGAGCCGCCGCCGCTGGCCGCCGCTGTAGGTCTCGACCGGCCGGTCGATGAGTTCCCCGAC
The DNA here is from genome assembly GCA_036260475.1 of Gaiellaceae bacterium. Classification (GTDB taxonomy): domain Bacteria; phylum Actinomycetota; class Thermoleophilia; order Gaiellales; family Gaiellaceae; genus Palsa-739. Next base: position 25,777 of record DATAMX010000069.1, read on the forward strand.
GCCGAGCGCAGAAGCGACACCGTCGATCCGGTCCCGGCCGGAGCCCCAGAGCCGTGCGTGCAGCTCCAGGTTGCGCCGGCCGGTGAGCGAGCGGTCGACGACGGGGTCCTGGAAGACGACGCTGCTCACGCGGCGGGCGGCCATCGGGTCGCGCAGCACGTCGTGACCGCCGACCCGGGCGAAGCCGCCCGTCGGAGCGATCGTGGTCGTCAGCATTCCGATGGTCGTGGACTTGCCGGCTCCGTTCGGGCCGAGCAGGCCGAACACCTCGCCCGGCTCGACGGCGAAGGAGATCCCCCGCACCGCCTCCACGCCGCCCGGGTAGACCTTGCTCAGTGCATCGACTTCGATCATGGCTCCTCCGTCACATCAGCGGGTTTCGGTTCGTCATGTCGTTGACGGATCTCGACGAAGGGATGTGACATGGACGAGCTGGCGGAGCGATTCGAGCAGCACCGAGACCACCTGACGCGCGTGGCGTACCGCATGCTCGGCTCGTCGAGCGAGGCGGAGGACGCCGTGCAGGAGGCGTGGCTGCGCCTCAGCCGATCGGACGCGAGCACGGTGGCAAACCTCGGCGGCTGGCTGACGACGGTCGTCGCGCGCGTGTGCCTCGACCTGTTGCGCTCGCGCAAGGCGCACGGCGAGGAGCTCGTGCCGGAGCCCGTCGTCACGGTCGTCGAGGGGCCCGAGGACGAAGCGGTGCTGGCCGACTCCGTCGGGATCGCGCTGCTCGTCGTGCTCGAGACGCTCACGCCCGCCGAGCGGCTCGCGTTCGTCCTGCACGACATGTTCGCCGTCTCGTTCGACGAGATCGCGTCCATTCTCGACCGGTCGCCCGACGCCGCACGACAGCTCGCGAGCCGCGCGCGCCGTCGCGTCCGCGGCGCCCCGGCGCCCGACACCGATCTTGCGCGACAACGCGAGCTCGTGGCCGCATTCCTCGCCGCGTCGCGCAACGGCGACTTCGACGCGCTCGTGGACGTGCTCGCCCCCGACGTCGTCTTCCGCGTGCGGGGCGGCTCGGTGCCGCCCGTGACCGTGCACGGTCGAGAGCACGCCGCGCGGCGCGCTCTCGCGCGCGGCAGCCGGCTCGCGCACCTCGGCCGCCCGGCGATCGTCAACGGCGGCGCGGGCATTCTCGTCGGCCGGCTCGAGGACCCGATCGCCGTGGTCGCGATGACGATCGCGGACGGGCTCATCGCCACCATCGACGTGATCGTCAGGCCTAGACTCGCGGCGTGATACCCGAGCTCGAGCTGCTCGACTGGAAGCGGCGGATCTTCGACCTGTACGCGGAGGTGCGGGCATCCGAGCCCCGAGCGGGCTGGGAGCGATGGCGCACGGTGCGCGCGGAGCTCTTCCGCGACCATCCTCAGTCGCCCTCGCCCGGGTACACGTCGCTCGCGTACTTCGACTACGACCCGGAGCTCCGCTTCCTCGCCGACCTGGAGCCGATGCCGGAGGAGGTGCTCGAGATCCCGGGCAGCGCGGGCTCGCTGACCCGGTTCCGCCGCTTCGCCATGGCGACGTTCGAGCGCGGCTCGCTCGAGCTGTACTGGCTGGAGGCGTACGGCGGTGGGATCTTCCTGCCTTTCGCGGATGAGACCCGTGGGAAGGAGACCTACGGGGCCGGCCGGTACCTCCTGGACACGGTGAAGGGCTCCGACCTGGGGGTCGAGGAGGGGCGCCTCGTCCTCGACTTCAACTTCGCCTACAACCCCTCCTGCGCCTACGACGACGAGTGGGCCTGCCCGTTGTCCCCGCCGGCGAACCGGCTCCCCTGGCCGGTCCAGGCCGGTGAACGTCTGGAATAGCTGCTACCGTGGCGACACGGACGGCAATGGGTCGTCCAGTGAGATCCAGCTTCTCGTTCCTCCTTTGGCGGTTTCGAGTCGTGTATCTCGAACCGAAACGAAGGAGTAGAACACCACATGCAGCAAACCTTCAGCGCGCTCGGCGTGAGCGCGGCCGTCGAGCGAGCGCTCGCGGACCGCGGCATCACCGGGCCGTTTCGCATTCAGACGCTCGTCCTTCCGGACGCGCTCGGCGGGCGCGACGTGCT
>DATAMX010000071.1:0-18198 GCA_036260475.1 Gaiellaceae bacterium
CGCCCGGTCGCCGACGCGATGGAGCAGGGCGGCCGGCTGGCCGCGAAGGCGAAGGTCTCGGACGCGCTGCTGGACAAGTGCAGGCCGATCGCCGGGACGCCTGCCGACTGCATCGCCGCGATCGAGGAGTACCGTGACGCCGGATGCAGCCACGTGATGCTGGAGCTCTGGGGCGCGAACCGGCACGAGCAGATTCGGCTGTTCGGCGAGAAGGTGCTGCCGCAATTCCGTCGCGGATAGACACGATGCTCGCCGAGGCACGTTCGCGAATCAGGCGGTACGCCCCTGCGGACGCGAAGGCGGATCCCGATCTGCTCATCGTCGACATTCGCTCCGTCGACGAGCGCGAGCCGCACGGCGTCATCGAGGGCGCGAAGCACGTGCCGCTCCCCGTCTTGCCCTGGCGCACGGAAGAGCTCTTCGACCGCCGCGTCTGCCTCGTCTGCGCACACGGCTATTCGTCCTCGCTCGCGGCCGCGCTGCTCGTAGAGCTCGGCGTCGATGCAGGCGATCTGATCGGCGGTTACGAGGCATGGTGAAGATCGACCGCGACCGTCTCGTCGACGCCGCCTCGCGGATGATCGGCGTGCACAGCTTCACCGGCGACGAGCAGGCGATGGCCGAGCTGATGGCGCAGACGCTCGACTCGATGGGCCTGCACGTGCAGTGGCAGCAGGTGGAGGACGGCCGCGCGAACGTCCTCGGCACGCGCGCCGGGGCGGGCGGCGGGAAGAGCCTCATGTTCAACGGCCACATGGATACGTCGTACTCGGGACGCGAGCCGTGGCTGCGATCGGTGCCGGGCTTCCAGCCCTCGGCGTTCGAGCGCGACGGCCGTCTGTACGGACTCGGGATCTCGAACATGAAGGGCGCGCTCGCCTGCTACGTCGAGGCGCTGCGCGCGCTCGAGGAAGAGGGCGTGCGGCTGCGCGGCGACGTGATGATCGCCGCCGTCTGCGGCGAGATCGAGAAGACACAGCAGGGCGAGGCGCAGGGCGCGCAGTACCGCGGGTACGCGGCGGGAACCCGATATCTCGTCACGCACGGCGGCGTCGCCGACATGTGCCTGCTCGGCGAGCCGACCGAGGGCAAGGTCGTCCTCGGGCACTTCGGCTCGCTCTGGCTGCGGATCCGCGTGCACGGCGGGTTCATCCACACCGCGTTCAGCGAGGGACGGGGCGGCGAGAACTCGATCCTCCGCATGCACGAGGTGCTCGCCGCCGTGCAGGAATGGATTCCGGCGTGGGAGGACGACCCGTCGAACGCGTACCGCGGCGCAAAGGCGATCGTCAACGTCGGCGGGATCGAGGGCGGCTTCGGCTGGCGCGTGTCGCGCACGCCGCACCACACCGATCTCTTCCTCGACGTCCGCGTCCCGCCGACGAAGTCGATGTCGGTCGCCCGCAACGAGGTGCTGGAGATGGTGCGCGGGCTTCCGCACGACGCCGAGGGCGAGGTGTACGTCACGGCGCCGGGCGCCGAGATCGACGAAGGGCACGAGCTCGTTCGGGCCGTCGACGCGGCGCACGAGCAGGTCTTCGGCGCCAGGCCGGAGCGCGACGTGACGCGCTGGTTCAGCGACGCGTCCGCGCTGACCCGCTACGGCGTGCCGACGCTCAACTACGGGACGTCCACCGGGCTGATGGACGTCGGGCTGGGCGAGAACCTCGAGGTAGACGGGCTCGTCCGGACGGCCGAGGTGTACGCGCGGGTGGCCATGGAGGTCTGCGGTGTCGCATGACGTGTACACGCTCCCGCCGAATCTCCCCGTGCCGGAGGACGACGGCGCGGCGGATCACCTCGTCGGGATGGAGCTGCCCGACCTCCTGCTCGACTCGTCGCTGGGGCCGGTGAACGTCCGTGACTTCACCGTGATCTACGTCTACCCCCGGTCCGGGCGGCCCGGCCAGCCGCTGCTTCCGGGCTGGGACGAGACTCCCGGCGCGCGCGGGTGCACGCCGCAGTCGTGTGCATTCCGCGACCTCCATCCCGAGCTCGGCGTGCCGGTCGCCGGCCTGTCCGCGCAGACGCTCGACGAGCAGCTCGAGTTCGCCGAGCGGAACCGGATGCCGTTTCCCGTCATCGCGGATCCGGAGCGCGAGCTCGGCGCCGCGCTCGGCCTGCCGACGTTCGACATCGCCGAGCTGACCCTGTACAAGCGGATCACGCTCGTCGCGCAGGATGCGCGGATCGTGAAGGTCTTCTATCCCGTGTTCCCGCCCGACGCGAACGCCGGCGACGTCCTCGCCTGGCTCCGCTCTCGATGAAGCTCGTCACGTACGGCGACGGGAAGGTCGGTCGCATCGACGGCGACGAAGTCGTGCGCCTCGACGTGCCCGACATGCGCGCGTACTTCGAGCGCGGCGGCGCGGACGAAACGGGCGAGCGCACGGCGCTCGGCGACGCCCGGCTGCGCGCGCCGATCGTGCCGAAGAAGTTCTTCCACACCGCGGGCAACTTTCGCGAGCACGAGGAGGAGTCGAAGCGCGTCAACTGGTCGCACGAGATCGCGCCGTGGATCATGTTCTTCCAGAACGTCGACGCCATCGTCGGGCCTGACGAGCCGGTCGTCTACCCCGAGCATCTGACGAGCGAGCTCGACTACGAGCTCGAGCTCGCGGTCATCATCGGCAAGTCGGGCAAGTGGTTCGGGCCGGAGGAGGCGATGGACTACGTCGCCGGCTACGTCATCTTCAACGACATCACCGCGCGCGACATCCAGCGCAACGAGATGAAGTCAGGCGTCTTCTCGTTCTGCAAGGCGATCGACACGTTCTGCCCGCTCGGCCCGTGGATCGTCACGCCCGACGAGGTCCCGGACCCGCACGATCTCGCCATGACGCTGCGCGTGAACGGCGAGACGCGGCAGACCTCGCACTCCGGCCGCATGTCGACGACCATTCCGGAGATCCTCAGCCACTACTCGCCGCTCGGGTACTCGGCGGGAGACGTTCTCTCGACCGGTACCGTCAGCGGCGTGGCGGGCTTCAGCGAGGACGCGGCATCGCTCTACCTGCGTCCGGGAGACGTGATCGAGGCGGAGATCGAGCGCATCGGCGTGCTGCGCAATCCGGTCATCTCGTGGGCGGAGGGCCATCCCGATGGCTAAGAAGGCGTTCGTCACCGGGATCACCGGCCAGGACGGCTCCTACCTCGCCGAGATCCTGCTCGAGAAGGGCTACGAGGTGTACGGGATGGTCCGGCGGTCGAGCTCGTTCAACACCGCGCGGATCGACCACATCTTCGGCGACCTGAAGCTCGAGTTCGGCGACCTCACCGACGGCTCGGTGCTCAACCAGCTGATGCGCACGATCCGGCCCGACGAGGTGTACAACCTCGGCGCGCAGAGCCACGTGCAGGTGAGCTTCGGCGTGCCGGAGTACACCGCGGACGCCGACGCGATGGGCACCCTTCGCCTCCTCGACGCGATCCGCGAGGAGGACGTCAAGTGCCGCTTCTACCAGGCGTCCTCGAGCGAGATGTTCGGCCAGGTGCGCGAGACGCCGCAGAACGAGGAGACGCCGTTCCATCCGCGCAGCCCGTACGGCGTCAGCAAGGTCTTCGGCTACTGGATCACGCGAAACTACCGCGAGGCATACGGGATGTACGCGGTGAACGGCATCCTCTTCAACCACGAGTCGCCACGTCGCGGCCCGACATTCGTCACGCGCAAGATCACGCGCGCCGTCGGCGCGATCCTGCGCGGCGAACAGGACGAGCTCCGGCTGGGCAACCTGGACGCGAAGCGCGACTGGGGCTTCGCGCGCGACTACATGGAAGGCGCCTGGCGCATGCTCCAGGCGGACGAGCCGGAGGACTACGTGCTCGCGACCGGCGAGACGCACTCGGTGCGCGAGTTCCTCGACGAGGCGTTCGGCCACGCCGGCCTCGACTGGAGCGAGTACGTGCAGATCGACGAGCGCTACTTCCGCCCGGCGGAGGTCGACCTCCTGATCGGCGACTACTCGAAGGCGAGGGAGAAGCTGGGCTGGGAGCCGACCGTGCGCTTCGCCGAGCTCGTGCGGATGATGGTCGACCACGACCGCGAGCGCGAACGTTCCGAAGAGCATTACGTCTGAGGTGAGCCGGCCGCTCGACGCTCCGAAGCTCGAGCGCGTGCGCGCGCTGATGGACGAGCAAGGGCTGGACGCGCTCGTCGTGCGCGCGCCCGACAACGTCCTCTATCTCACGAACTTCTGGGGGATGAAGGGCTACGACGCGTGCGTCTTCCCACGCGAGGGCGAGCCGGTGCTCGTATGCCTCGAGGCATCGGCCGAGGACGCGGAGCGCACCGCGTGGACGTCGCGCGTTCGCTTCGTCCGCGGCTATGACGAGGCCGATCCGCGGCCGCCGTTCGCACGCACGCTCGACGCCGTCGTCGACGCTGCCCGCGGCTTTCGCCGCATCGGTCTCGAGCTGTCGCTCGGGACCCAGGCGTCCGACCGGATGGTCGGCGAGCCGACGACGTTCACGCGTGCATGGTTCGACGCCTTCCCGGACGCCGCCGACGCGACCGGCCTGCTCGCCCGGGCACGTTCGATCAAGACGGAGCAGGAGATCGCGCGGATGCGCATTGCGAACGAGATCGCCGCGGACGCGATGGAGCACGTGCGCGGCCGGCTCGAGCCCGGCATGAGGGAGTCGGAGGCCGCCGCGATCTGGCAGGGCTACGTCCACGGTCGCGGGACGGCGCGCGAGGACGTCGAGCTCGCCCTCCCGTTCTCGCTCGTGTGGTCGGGGAAGGGCATCAAGACGTTCACCGCCACCGCCGACCTGCCCGTCGTCGAGGGCGAGCCCGTCCTGTTCGAGATCTGGGTCTGCGCCGACGGCTACTGGGCCGACCACACGAAGAACCTCGTGGTCGGAGAGCTCAAGCCGGCATACGCCGAGCTCGAGGATCGGCTCATGCGCGCCTACGGCGCCGCGCTCGACTTCATCCGGCCGGGAGTGCCGATGCCGGAGCTCGACGTCCTCGTGCGCGAGCGGCTGGCGTACGAGCCGACGCACCCGATCTGCCATGGGGTCGGCGCCCGCGCGCACGAGCCGCCGTACCCGCACCGGGCCGGCGGCGGCGAATTCGAGGAGGGCATGGTGCTGGCGGTGGAACCGGGCGTGTACTGGGAGGGCGGCGGCGGGCTGCGCGTCGAGGACAACTTCCTCGTCACCGCCGGCGGCCTGGAGAAGCTGTCCGCCTTCCCCGACGGCGTGGTGCGCTGTTGAGCGACATCTGGACCGGCGGGCTGAACGACGCGCACGCGATCGGCGGACGCGTGGGGCTGTATGACACGACGCTGCGCGACGGCGAGCAGACGGTCGGCGTCGTCCTCGACCCGGAGCAGAAGCTCGAGATCGCCCGCCTGCTCGACGAGCTCGGCGTCGATCGCATCGAAGCGGGGTTCCCCCGCGTGTCGCAGGACGACTGGAACGCCGTGCAGCTCGTCGCCGGCGCCGGCCTGCGCGCCGAGGTCTGGGGCTTCTCGCGTGCGGTCCCCGCCGACCTCGAGGCGCTCGTCGAGCTCGGCGTCGGCGCCTCGGTGATCGAGTCGCCCATCTCCGACCTGAAGCTCGATGCCATCGGCGTCGACCGCGAATCGATGCTCGGGCGCATCACGAGCGCCATGGAGTTCGCCGCCGGCCATGGCATCACCGCGGCCTTCTTCGGCGTCGACTCGACGCGTGCGGCGCCCGACTTCTACGACCGCGTCTACGCGGCGGCGGTGGAGGCGGGCGCGAGCGAGGTCGTGGTCGTCGACACCCTCGGCATCGCGTCGCCCGAGGCCGTGGCCGACCTCGTCGGACGGACGGTCGAGCTCGTCGGCGACGTGCCGGTGCACTTCCACGGCCACAACGACTTCGGGCTCGCAACCGCATCGGCCGTCGCGGCCGTGCGCGCGGGCGCACGCTGGGTGCATGGGACGATCAACGGCATGGGCGAGCGCGCCGGGAACGCGAACCTCGGTGAGGTCGCGCTCACGCTGCGCGCGCTGTACGGCGTCGAGTCCGGCCTCGACCTCGGCCGCATACGCGACGTCTCGTCGCGCGTGCAGGAGCTCTCCGGGTACGCCCTCGAGCCGTGGAAGCCGGTCACCGGCGACACGCTGTTCAGGCGCGAGTCCGGCGCGGTCGCGTCGCAGTTCCACGATCCGCCCTCGATCGAGCCTTATTCGTCCGAGCTCGTCGGCGCCGAGCGGGGCCTCGTCCTGGGCAAGAAGAGCGGCATCGACTCGATCCGCATCAAGGCCGAGGAGCTCGGGCTCGACGTGCCCGACGCGCGCCGCGCGGAGCTGCTCGCGCAGGTGAAGGACCTGGGGGCCCGCAAGCGCGGGCTGGTGTCGGACGACGAATTCCGGAAACTGGTGGAGGGATGAACAACCGGACGATGCCGCCGTGCACGGTGATGCCCGTGCTGGTGTACCCGAGCGTCCGAGAGGCGGTCGACTGGCTGTGCAACGCGTTCGGCTTCGTCGAGCGGTGGGAGGCGAAGGGTCATCGCGCGCAGCTCCTCGTCGGCGCCGGGGCGGTCGTCGTGGTCGACGGGGAGGCCCCCGGCTCATGCGGCGCGCACTCGATCATGGTGCGGGTCGGAAACATCGACGCGCATCACGGCCGAGCGCTCCTGTGGGGGGCCCAGATCCTCAGCCCGCCCGCCGACTATCCGTACGGCGAGCGGCAATACACCGCCCAGGACCCCGGCGGACACCGATGGACGTTCTCGCAGTCGATCGCCGATCTCGCGCCGGAGGAGTGGGGCGGGAACTCCGGGCCCGGGATGAGGAGTGGCTGAGTTCGACGCCGTCATCGTCGGCAGCGGCGTCAACTCGCTCGCGTGCGGAGCACTGCTGGCGCGCGCGGGATGGAGCGTCTGCGTGCTCGAGCGCAACGATTGGCTCGGCGGCGCGATCCACACTGCGGAGCTGACCGGGCCGGGCTACGTCCACGACGTCTTCAGTGCGTGGCATCCGCTGTGGGTCGGCGGCGCCGCGCATGCGCTGCTCGGCGACGACCTCGCGGCCCGCGGGCTCGAGTACCTGAACACCGAGCTGCCGACGGCGACCGCGTTCCCGGACGGCTCGGCCGCGTTCCTTCTCCGCGATGCCGAGGGCAACGCGGCGGAGCTCGGGCCGGAGTGGCCCGAGGTGCTCGGGCGCTTCTTCCCGAATGCCGACCTCGCCTTCGGCCTCCTCGCCGCCGAGCTGTGGAGCGCATCGGGGCTGGCACTCGCGGCGAAGGCGTACCGCCGGCTCGGTCGTGCCGGGCTCGCCGCGTTCACGGGCGAGCTGCTGCAGTCGAGCCGGGACTGGCTCCGGCAGACGTTCGCGTCCGAGCGTGCGCACGGCGTGCTCGCGCCCTGGGTGCTGCACACCGGCCTCGGCCCGGACGCGGCCTCGTCCGGATTCATGACGGAGGTGATCGCGGTCGCGGTGCAGGAGGGGGGCATGCCGATTCCTCGCGGCGGCGGCGCGAAGCTGGCCGACGCGCTCGTGGAGCTCATCCGCGATCACGGTGGAACGTGCGAGACCGAACGCGACGTCGAGCGCATCGTCGTGCGCAACGGGCGAGCCGCCGGCGTACGTCTCGCCGGGGGCGAGGTCGTCGAGGCGGGCCGCGCCGTGATCGCGAACGTGACCCCGACGCAGCTGTACGAGCGACTGCTCGACGGGCCGGCGCCCGAGGGCGCCCGGCGCTTTCGCTACGGCCGCGCCGAGATGCAGATCCACTTCGCCCTGTCCGAGCCGGCGCGCTGGGAGGGCGACGAGCGCCTGAATCGCACGGCGATCGTCCACGTGACGCCCGGTCTCGACGGCGTGTCGCGCGCGGTGAACGAGGCCGAGCGCGGGCTCGTCCCGGAGGAGGGCACCATCGTCGTCGGACAGCCGCTGACGATGGACCCGTCACGCGCGCCGGACGGCAAGGGTCTGCTGTGGATCCAGCTCCAGGAGCTGCCGTCGCGCATCGAGTGGAACGACGAGCTGCGCGAGCGCTATGCGGACCGCATCCAGGCGAGGCTCGCGCGGCACATTCCGAATCTCGAGAGCTCGATCGTGAGGCGCATCGCGCTCGGGCCGCACGACCTCGAGCGGATGAACGTCAACCTGCAGCGCGGCGACCCGTACGGCGGCGCGCTCACGCTCGACCAGAACTTCCTGTGGCGGCCGTTCCCCGGCAGCCGCGGGCACGCGACGCCGGTCGAGCGGCTGTGGCACATCGGCGCCAGCACGTGGCCGGGCCCGGGCCTCGGCGCCGGCTCCGGGACGTTGGTGGCGCAGGCCCTGCTGCGTCCGCGGCTGCCCGCGCGTGCGCTCGCGAGGGCGCGCGCCTTGGCGGGGCCCTAGAAGGCGAAGATGCTGCGGCCCGTGAGCTCGACCGCGTAGATGTCGGTGGCGAGCTCGAGGTGCGCGCGCAGCGCCGCTGCGGCCCGGTCGGGATCGTGCGCCGCGCAGGCCGAGAGCAGCTCGACGTCGAGCTCCTCGTGCCGGTCCTGCAGCGTGCCCTTCTCGGCGAGGAGCACCGGCCGATAGCGCTCGCAGCTGTCCCAGCACGGCCGGATGAGGCGCAGGAGCCAGCTCGACCGCGCGGCCTCGTAGAGCGTGAAATGGAATGCGGTGTGCTCGCGCATCGCCCCCAGCGTGTCCGCGCGGTGTCGCGCCTCGTCGCAGGCGGCCAGATGGGCGCGCGCCGTCGCCTCGTCGGCCGGGTCGAACCGCTCGGCCGCGCGCCGCACGGCCATCGTCTCGATCGCGAGCCGGATGGAGAACAGCTCCCGAAGCTCCTCCACGTCGAGCTCCATCACCTTCGCCCCGTGGTGCGGCACGTGCTCCGCGAGCCCGAGCGCCTCGAGCTGGCGCACCGCCTCGCGGATGGGCGAGATGCTCATGCCGAGCCGCTGCGCGAGCTCTTCCAGCCGGAGGGGCGCCCCCGGCGTCAGCTCGCCGAGGATGATCGACTCGCGCAGGCGCTCGAGAGCGGCCTCCGCCATCGTCCTGTGCCGGACAGCGGCCACGGAGGCGGAGCGTGAACCACACTTGATCAGATGTCAAACGCTGTGACACGATCCCCTCGCGTGTCGAGTGAACCTGACGGTCTGCCGCGGATTTCCGTCTCGCAGGTGAGCACGCTCGCCGCGGGCTTCGCGGACGACGTGCGCACGTACGCCGCTGCCGGCCTCGACGGCATCGGCATCTGGGAGATGAAGCTCGGCGACGGCCCCGACGACGAGGCCGTCGCGCTCCTCCGGGAGAGCGGCCTCGGCTCGGCCACCGCCGTCCCGGCGGTTCCGTCGATCCTCCCGTTGCCGCTTCTCGCCGGCCCCGACGACCCGCGCGAGCGCATCGACTCGATCCTCCGCTCGCTGCACCGGCTCGCGCCCTTCGATCCGGCCGCCGTGCTCTGCGTCACGGGCCCGGGCGACCGCGCGGCCGCGCTCCGCGGCTTGCGCGAGGTCGTCGCCGAGGCGGAGCGGCTCGGTCTGCGCGTGGCTCTGGAGCCGTTCCAACGCGAGGGCCTCGAGAACTGGTCGATCCCGAGCACGCTCGGCGATGCCGCGGCGGTCGTCGAGGAGATCGGCTCGCCTGCGCTCGGCATCCAGTTCGACGTCTGGCATCTCTGGAACACGCCCGAGCTCTTCGACGAGATCGAGCGACACGCGCCGCTCGTCGCCGGCGTGCACGTGAACGACTGGCGCGAGCCGACGCGCGGATGGGCCGACCGCGTCCTTCCCGGAGACGGCGTCGCCCCCGTGGCCGCCATCCTCGGCGCGCTCGACCGTGCCGGCTGGGACGGCTTCTACGACATCGAGATCTTCTCCGACAACGGAACGTTTGGCGTCTCCTACCCGGACTCGCTCTGGGACGTGGACGGCGCCGAGCTCGTCGGACGGGGCAGGCAGCAGTTGCTGGAGTGCTGGGTTGAACGGAGGGTGGCGGCATGAGCCGTCCAGAGAGGAGAACAGCGTGAAACGAAGTGCACTTGTCGCAATCGCCGTGGCGGGGCTCGTCCTCGCGGCGACCGCGGCCGCGCGTACGACCGCGGGCAAGCCGATCGTCATCGGCTGGGCGTTCGACGCGAAGGGCGCCATGGCGCCGTTCGACGGGCCGGCCCTGGCGGCGGCGAAGATCCGCGTGGCGCAGATCGACGCGAAGGGTGGCGTGAACGGCCGGCCGCTCGTGATCAAGACGTGCAACACGCAGGGCAACAAGCCGCCGGTCGCGAAGGCGTGCGCGGACAAGCTCATCGCCGGCGGAGCGAGCGTCATCTTCACGACGTGCGACGTCGACTACGCGGCTCCGGTCGTGCAGGAGTCGATCAACAAGGGCCTCCTCACGGTCGCGCCGTGCATCGGCACCGACCAGATGGGGCCGAAGCGCTTCGGTGCGAAGGGCAAGCTCGCATTCAGCTTCGGCAACGTCGCACAGGACGAAGGCTCCGCGATGGCGCAGTACGCATGGAGCAAGGGCTGGAGGACGGCCGGCCTCGCGACCGACACCGTGATCGTGTACTTCAAGAACGTCATCCAGGCGTTCAAGGCGCGGTTCACGCAGCTCGGCGGGAAGATCCAGGACGAGGAGACCTACCAGTCCCTCGGCAGCACGAACGTGCAGAACGTCGTCAGCAAGTGGACGAACCTCAAGCCGGACGTGTTCGTCACGTCGACGGCGGGCGCGTTCGGCGCACTGTCGACGCTCGTGTCCGGCCTTCGCTCGGCGGGCAACCAGACGCCGATCCTCAACTCGTGGGCCGGAGACGGCACGTACTGGCTGCCGAAGAGCCCGAAGGTGACGAACTACTACTTCGTCACCTTCGCGGACGCATTCGGCGGCGATCCCAATCCGGCCGTCAACAAGCTGGCGAAGCAGATCAAGGCCGGAACCGGCGGCTTCATCACGGGGCCGGCCGCGATCGACGGCGTCGTCACCGCGATCAAGCGGGCCGGGGGCTCGACCGACGGCGCGACGCTCGCAGCCAAGATGCAGGCGTTCCACAAGGTGCCGACGCTGTCCGGGAACGTGAGCTTCTCGGCGAAGCTGCACACCGTGTTCGGCCGTCAGTACCGCGTGATCGAGATCAACGACAACGTGCCGAAGCTCGTCGGCGAAGTCGTTGCGAAGGTCGTTCCGAAGATCTAGGAACGTTGGCTGTACCTGAAAAGCAGGACAGGAGGCCCGGAGAATCGCTCCGGGCCTCCTCCGTCTCTCGTTCGTTCGCAGGCGTCCAGGCGCTGCGCGGCGTCAGCATGGAGCTGCGCCGAGGCGAGGTCGTCGGGCTGATCGGACCGAACGGCGCAGGCAAGTCGACGCTCGTGAACGTGCTGAGCGGATTCGACCGGCCGACAGAAGGCTCCGTCGAGCTCGAGGGACGCGACGTGACGCGCTGGCCCGCGCACAGGCGCGGACGCGGAGGGCTCGCTCGCACCTTCCAGCATGCGCACACGTTCGGCGCGCTGACCGTTCGCGAGAACGTCGAAGTCGCGGCGCTCGGCGTCGGGCTCTCCCCTCGAAGGTCGGCGGAACGCGCGAGCGAGCTCCTCGAGCTCCTCGGCCTCACGCGGCAGGCCGACACGCCCGCGTCGTCGCTCGCGCACGGCGACGAGCGCAGGCTCGGCGTCGCCCGCGCCGTCGCGACCGGGCCGCGCTTCGTGCTGCTCGACGAGCCGGCGGCGGGGCTCCCGGAAGCGGAGGTCCCCGCGTTTGCCGACGTGGTGCGCTCGGTGCGCGACGACCACGGCGCCGGCGTGCTTCTCATCGACCACAACATGGCCCTGATCATGTCCGTCTGCGACCGGATCCACGTGCTCGACCAGGGGCAGACGCTCGCGGAGGGAACGCCTGTGGAGATCCGCGCGAATCTCGACGTCGCCGCCGCGTACCTCGGCGAGAGCGCGATCGCGGAGGACGCATGACGCTCGTGCTGCGCGACGTGCGCGTCCGGTATGGAGCGGTCGACGCTGTTCGTGGGCTGTCGCTCGAGGTGAAGCCGGGGGAGATCGTGGGCCTGATCGGGCCAAACGGCGCCGGCAAGTCGTCGACGCTGCACGCGATCATGGGCGCCGTGCCCGTCGCAGGCGGGGAGATCAGCCTGAACGGCAGCTCGCTGCGCGGGCGCCGCTCGGAGGACGTCGCCCGCGCAGGAGTCGCGCTCGTCCCGGAGGGGCGGCGCATCTTCGCCGAGCTGACGGTGGAGGAGAACCTCCGGCTCGGCCTCGCCGCGCGACGTACGCCCGGCGGAGTGGAGGAGGCGTTCGAGCTCTTCCCGATCGTGCGCGAGTTCCGCGACCGTCAGGCCGGCGCGCTCTCCGGCGGCCAGCAGCAGCAGCTTGCGATCGCGCGGGCGCTCGTCGCCAAGCCCGACGTGCTCCTGCTCGACGAGCCGTCGCTCGGGCTCGCGCCGCGCATCGTCGACGTCGTCTTCGACGCGCTCGCGGCCGTCCGCGAGCGCGGCATCGCCGTCCTGCTCGTCGAGCAGCGCGCGCAGCGCACGGTCGCGCTCGCCGACCGAAGCCACGTGCTCGCGAACGGGGAGCTGCGTCTCACCTTGGGGCCCGGAGACGCGAACGACACGGAGAAGCTCGTGGCGGCGTACTTCGCATGACCGTCAGCTGGCAGACGATCGCGGATGCCGTCTCGCTCGGCGGGATCTACGCGCTGATGGCGGTCGGCATCGGTCTCGTATTCGGCGTGCTGCGGCTCGTCAACTTCGCGTACGGCCAGCTGATCATGTCCGGCGCCTTCGCGCTCGCGCTCGCAGCTCAGTGGAACTGGCCGGTGTGGGCGGGGATCCTGCTCTGCTTCGCCGTCGTCCTCGCGCTCTCGGTGCTCATGGACAGGCTCGTCTTCCGTCCGCTGCGCGAGCAGTCGCCCGCCGTGATGCTCGTGGCGACGTTCGCGGTCGCGTTCCTCCTCCAGAGCATCGCGCTGCTCTGGTTCGGCGCGCTCGGCAAGATCGCGAGCTCCGTCGCCGAGCTGAACACGCCGTGGGTGATCGGCGGCATCGACATTCGCAAGATCTCCGTGGTGGCGGTCGCCGTAACGATCGCCTGCCTCGCTGCGCTCCAGCTGCTTCTCACGCGCACGTCCGTCGGCTTGCACATGCGGGCCGCGGCGCTCGACTTCGCAACGTCGCGGATGCTCGGCGTGCGAGCGAACCGGGTCATCGGCAGCGCAGTGCTCGTCTCGGGCTTCCTCGCCGCGGTCGTCGCCGTGCTGCTGACCGTTCAGTTCCCGCTCGTGACGCCGAGCTTTGCGCTGCGCGACACGATCGTCGTGCTGGCGGGCGTCGTCCTCGGCGGGTTGAACCGGCCGATTGCGGCGACGCTCGGCGGGTTCACGATCGGGTTCGCGAGTGGCTTCCTCGGGGGCGCGCTGCCCACGAACCAGAGCCAGTACCTCGACTCGTTCCTGTTCGCCGCGGTGATCCTCGTCCTGCTCGTGCGGCCGAACGGTCTCTTCACGCGTCACGGCGGGACGGCGCAGCGACTGTGACGGGACGTCTCCCACAGCTGGCCGCCCCGACGGTGCTCGTGCTCGGGACCGCGGTGCTCGGGCAGGTCGCGTCGTCGGCGACGCAGGTCTACTTCATCGAGGCGCTCGTGAGCGTCGTCATCGTCGTCGGCCTGTACATCTTCATCGGGAACACCGGCGTGCTCTCGTTCGGGCACATCAGCTTCGTCGCGCTCGGTGCGTGGACGGCCGGCGTCCTGTCGGTGCCCACCGGCGAGAAGCCCGCCTTCATGCCGAGCCTCTTCGGCTTCCTGCGGCACACGACTGTCGGCAACGTCCCGTCGCTGCTCCTGGCGGCGGTGGCGGGCGGAGTGTTCGCGCTCGTCGTCGGCCTGCCGCTCATGCGGTTGACGGGGCTCGCAGCCGGGATCGCGACGTTCGCGGTCCTCGAGATCACGAACAACATCCTCCAGTACTACGAGAAGATCGGGCCGGGCCAGAACACGTTCTCGGCCGTCCCCGAGACGACGGGCGTCTGGCAGGCGGCCGTCGGCGCACTCGTCGCCGTCGGCGCGGCGTTCGTCTATCAGCGCAGCCGCTTCGGCCGGATGCTGCGCGCGGTGCGCGAGGACGCGCCTGCCGCTGCCGCGGCCGGGATCTCCATCTACCGACAGCGGCTCGGCGCCTTCGTCCTCTCCGGCGTCGTGGCCGGCTTCGCCGGCGGGCTCGAGGTGCACCTGCTGCCGCTCAGCTATCGCGACCTCTATCTCGACCTGACGTTCCTCACCCTCGCGATGCTCGTCATCGGCGGCGTCTCCAGCCTGTGGGGCGCGGTCGTCGGCGCGCTCGCGATCAGCGCGCTCGACTCGTTCTTCGCGTCGGCCGAGAACGGCGTCGGCATTCCCGGCGGCACGCTCACCGTCCCGTCGGGGACGCGCGTCATCGTCGAAGGCGTCCTGATGGCGCTCATCCTGATCGTGCGCCCGAGCGGCCTCACCGGTGGCCGCGAGTTCTCGCTCCGGTGGTTGCGGCGGTGAACGTCGTCGTCGCCGGGGCGGGCACGATCGGGAGCCTCTTCGCCGGCCACCTCGCACAGGTGGCGGACGTCACCGTCCTCACGCGCCGCCCCGAGCACGCGCAGGCGCTGAACGAGCGCGGATTGCATGTCTCCGGGCGTTCCGTCCTCACCGCCGCCGTCGCAGCCTCCAGCGACCCGGCCGCCGTCGGCGACGCCGACCTCGTCATCCTCGCGTGCAAGGGAGGCGACCTCGAGCCGCTCGCCGCGTCGCTCGCCGGCCGCTTCGCGCACGCGACCGTGATGACCGTGCAGAACGGGCTCGGCGCCGAGGAGATCGTCGCCGCCCACGGCGCCTGGCCGCTCCTCTCCGCCGTCACGTTCATGAGCGGGACGCGGCACGACGACGTCCACGTCGAGTACGTGCTCGACACGGCGACCTGGATCGGCCCCTACCGCAACACGACGCCGGCCGACGCGGAGTCGGTGGCCGCGTTGATCCGCTCCGCGGGGCTGAAGGCGGAGGCCTTCGACGACCTCCGGCCGGCGCAATGGTCGAAGCTCATCTTCAACGCGACCGTGAACACCGTCGCCGCGCTGACCGGGCTCCCGCACGACTTCCACTTCGCCGAAGGAATGCTGGGTGGCCTCGTCCACGACCTCGTGGACGAAGGCAAGGCGGTCGCAGACGCGGCGGGGGTCGCGCTCCGCGAGGATCCCTGGGAGATGAACGTGCATGCGACCCGACGCGGCCACGCGCACTATCCCTCGATGCTCGAGGACGTCGGCGCCCACCGGCCGACCGAGATCGAGCTCATCACCGGCTCGCTCGTGCGCGCCGCCGAGCGTCACGGCGTCGCGGTCCCGCTCCACACGGCGCTGTACCGGCTCGTCAAGGCAAAGGAGGCCTCGTACTCGTGAAGATCGCGATCATCGGATGCGGCGCGGTGGGATCGCTCTTTGCAGTCCATCTCGCACAGCTCGACGACGTCGAGGTGTGGGCGTACGACGCCTCGCAGGCGCACGTGGACGCGATCAACGCGCACGGCCTCCGGCTCACCGGGGCGGGAGACGTGGCGGGCCGCCTTCACGCGACGAGCGACGCGGCGGAGCTGCCGGCGTGCGATTTCGGCATCGTCGCGACGAAGGCGATGCACACGACCGCCGCGATCTCCGCTACCGCGCACGCTTTCGCGAACGGCTGTGTCGCGACGGTGCAGAACGGGCTCGGCAACGAGGAGGCGATCGCCGGGTTCGTCGAGAAGGTGATTCGCGGGACGACGTTCCCGGCGGGGAAGATCCTCGAGCCCGGTCTCGTGCAATGGGACGTGAAGGGCGACACGACCCTCGGCCCGTTCGAGCCGCAGCCGGCTCCATTCGACGAGATCGAACGCCTCGCCGACGCGTGCACGCGCGGAGGGATGCCGACCGCCGCGGTCGCCGACGCCCGGGGGCCGCAGTGGCGCAAGGTGATCTTCAACGCGTCCACGAACCCGATCGGCGCGCTCACCGGCCTGACGCACGGCCGGGTGTGCGAGCGGCCCGACCTCCGGCGGCTCGTCTCGGGGCTCGTGGACGAGGGGAAGGCGGTCGCGTCCGCGCAGGGCATCGAGCTCGACGCCGACCCGGAGGATCTCATCGACCACGCCGCGAAGCCGGAGGTCGCCTACGGCCACAAGGCGTCGATGCTCCAGGACGTCGAGGCGCGACGTACGACGGAGGTCGACTACCTCAACGGCGGTATCGTCCGGTTCGGGCGCGAGCACGGGGTGCCGACGCCGCTGAACCAGGCGATCTGGGCGCTCGTGAAGGGGGTGGAGGACTCGTGGACGAAGTGAGCCGGCGGCACGCGAACGTGCGGGCCGCGCTCGCGCGCGACGGGCTCGACGCCGCGCTCGTGTGCGGGTCGGAGTACACCGGCTTCGAGGGGGCCGTGACGTACGTGAGCGGGTTCACCATCGTTCACCGCTACGCGTACGTCCTCATCCCGGTCGACGGGGAGCCGACGATCGTGTTCCCGAGCGAGGCGCGCTACGTCGGCGAGCACGGGGACTCGGAGATCGCAGACCAGCAGTTCGTGGACCGTCCGGGCGAGTGGCTCGCCGCCCGGCTGCGCGGCAAGCGCGTCGGCGTGTACGGGATCGACTACGTGATGACGGTGCGCGACTTCGCGGCGCTCGACGGCGCCGCCGAGCTCGTACCGTGGGACCTCGAGTTCGACCATGCACGGGCCGTGAAGTCCGACGCGGAGCTCGAGTCGGTGCGGGACAGCGTCCGCATCAACGTGGACGGCTTCCACGCGTTTCGCGAGGCTTACGCTCCGGGGCGGAGTGCCGCCGAGGTCATGGCGCCGGCTGAGCGGCTCTTCGTCGAGCGCGGTTGCGGCAGGTTGACGATGAACATGGTCCTCGTCGGCGCGGAGTTCGCGCTCGCGCGCGACAGCATCGTGCTCGGCGACTTCTGCGTGCCGTCGCTCGAGATCGCCGGGCCGGGAGGTCACTGGGTCGAGGTCTCGCGCGCGCTCGGCACGCCGAGCGCCGAGGTGTCCCGCATGCTCGAGGCGTACGAGGAGTACTACGAGACGGCGAAGGACGCGTTGCGGCCGGGAGCGACTGCGCACGACGTCCATCGCGCCGTCTCGGCCGGCTTCACCGGCCGCGGGTACCAGCTCGGCCACGTCACCGGCCATTCGATCGGGATGACGATGATCGAGTTCCCGAAGATCGGCGAAGGAGTCGACACCGAGCTGGCGGCGAACATGGTGTTCTCGATGCATCCGCACGCGATCGCGGCCGACGGTCGAGAATGCCTCTACATGCAGGACACCTGGCTCGTCACCGCCGACGGAGGCGTCCCGCTCGCCGGCCTCGACCTGGGGATTTGGTGACGGACGAGTTCGCACCGATCCTGCCCGGCCCCGGCGGAAGCGACTACGAGCGCTACCTCCGGACAGACGAGCTGCTCTCGCTGCAGAAGTCCGCGGACGAGTGGGTGCACCGCGACGAGCTGCTGTTCCAGACCGTGCACCAGTCGTCCGAGCTCTGGCTCAAGCATGCGTGGAACGAGGTCGAGGAGGCGACCCGGCTGATCGACGCGCGCGACCTCGCCGCCGCACAGCGTCTCCTGCGCCGCGCGAACGCGTGCATCAGATACGTCATCGGGTTCCTCGAGCACCTCGAGCTGATGTCCCCGTGGGAGTACCAGGACGTCCGCCGCGTGCTCGGGCACGGCTCCGGGTTCGACTCGCCCGGGTTCCGCGAGATCCGGCGCGTCTCACCGCCGCTGTACGCGGCGTTCGAGGCGTTGCGCAAGGAGCGCGGCCTCTCGCTGCTCGAGGTGTACACGCGCGGGCGCGAACACGAGGATCTCTACCAGCTCGCCGAGCTGCTCACCGACTGGGACGAGCAGATCGGCGTGTGGCGCTTCCGGCACGTGAAGATGGTCGGCCGCGTCATCGGCGAGGACGTCGTCGGCACACAAGGTACGCCGGTCGAGCTTCTCGCGGGCCTGATCAAGAACAAGATGTTCCCCGAGCTCTGGCGCGTTCGGACCGAGCTCACGGAGCTGGCAAAGCAGTCCGATTGATCTCGCTCGACGAGATCCGCCGCGCGCGCGAGCGCATCGGCGACGACGTCCTGCGCACGCCGCTCGTGCAGCTCGACGAGCGGATCTGGCTGAAGCTCGAGAACCTGCAACCCATCGGCTCCTTCAAGCTGCGCGGCGCGCTCTCGGCCGTGCGGGCGGCGTCGC